>NZ_CP128477.1:1013571-1351428 GCF_030369675.1 Peteryoungia algae
CGGCAGGATCCCGCCCTCGCCCGGCATGTCCTGCGCCAGCTGCACCTCTTGTGCCGCCGCCCCGCCCGGTCCCGTCACGATCTGTGTCGGCTCGTCGAAACCGATCCCGTCCACCACCGGCTGGCTGGTCGTGCCCTCGGCAATCGCCATCGCCCCGCCATTCGTCACCAGATGCGGCTGAACCCCGACAGGGCTCACGACGTCAACAGACCCCAGATCGGCAACAGGAGGCGCCTCGCCGATCCCGAGCTGGCCGTCGATATTCACGCCGCCTTCGGGAATGATCATCGCACTTGCCGCAGGCTCCACCCCGCCGTCCATCGAACGCGGCTCGGCCGCCGCCATCATCGGCGCGGTTTGTGCCCCGTCGCTCTGGCTGAGATCGGGCGTGTCGAGATAGTCGATCCCCGCACTGCCGGCATTGGCCGCAGACGCCGGCGGCGCGTAGGCCGCGGCCTCCGCTTGCGGGTCACCGACGCGTCCGACGAGCACCCGCCCGTCCCGCCTCCGATCGACCTTGCCGATCAGCTGGTCCCCCGCGCGCGGCCCACCGACATCGGCAAAGGGCACGCGATCGCTGCCGGAACAGCCTGATAGCATCAGGGCCGAGATACAAGCTGCCGTAAGCCGGCAGCCAAGGGACGAAAACACAAGACTCATTTCACCCTCGATGGCCCTTTATGGGACAACTCCGAGGAGCATAGGACCGGCAGACTTAACGCGCCATGAACGGAAACCGCCAGGAATCCAGGGCAAAAAATAGGGGCCGGCGGATCACTCCACCGGCCCCCGACCGTTCGCCTGTGCTGACGCTTACGCCGCCCGGCGATGACCCGTCGCCTGCTGGACGTTGACCTTGAGGCGCGAGAGCAACTGGCGCAGCTTGTAGCTCTCCTCCGCCAGCGACTGCCCGGCCGCCGAGGTTTCCTCGACCATGGCCGCGTTCTGCTGCGTCATCTGGTCCATATGGTTGACCGAGGTGTTGATCTCGGCCAGCCCCGTCGCCTGTTCCTTGGCCGCGGTCGCGATCGTGTTGACGCTCTCGTTGACGCGGTTGACCAGCGATTCGATCTCGACCAGCGCCTCACCGGTCGAGCGAACCAGACCAACGCCCGTATCGACTTCGGCCGCCGACGCGCTGATCAGCGTCTTGATTTCCTTCGCCGCATTGGCCGAACGCTGTGCGAGCTCACGCACCTCCTGGGCCACGACGGCAAAGCCGCGACCGGCTTCGCCTGCCCGCGCCGCCTCGACACCGGCATTCAGCGCCAGCAGGTTGGTCTGGAAGGCGATCTCGTCGATCACGGAAATGATCTGGCTGATCTTCTGCGAAGACCCCTCGATCCGTCCCATGGCATCGACCGCATTGCGGACGATCTCGCCGGAGCGGTTGGCGCTCGACTTGGTTTCGGCCACCATCTGGCGGGCTTCATTGGCCCGTTCCGCCGCCGTGCGCACGGTGGCCGTGATCTCGTCGAGCGCTGCCGCCGTTTCTTCTAGGGCCGCCGCCTGCTGCTCGGTGCGCTTCGACAGGTTGTTCGTCGCCTCGCTGATATTGCCGGCCGAAGACGTCACCACGTCGCTCGTCTGGTTGATCGCCGCGATCACGCCGCCGAGCGATTCCACCGCACGGTTGAAGTCGTCGCGCAGCTTTTCATAATCCGAGCCGATGACGCCGATCTGCACGGTGAGGTCGCCCTCGGCCAGCCGCTCCAGTGCCGACCCCAGCGCATTAATTGCGTGGTTCTGCCGTTCCGAAGAGGTGCGCAGGTTCAGTTCATTGCGCTCGCGTTCGCCATTCAGGCTCGCCTGCTGCTCCGCCTCGCGGTCGCGCAGCTCGATGCGTTCGCGCACGCTGTCGCGCAGCACGACGAGCGTCTGGGCCATGCCACCGATCTCGTCGCGGCGCTCCGTGCCTCCGACCTCGATATCCACCCGTTCGTCGGCGATGTCGCTCATCGCGGCCTTGAGCCGGTTGATCGGAGCAACGACGCTGCGAACGACGAGATAGGCGCACAGGATCATGCCGACCATGGCGCCCAGGATGAGCACGCCATATTTCAGGGCCGTCTGGCGGAAGAGTGCGGCAAGGTCGTCCGAATAGACGCCGGTCCCGACGATCCAGCCCCAGGGCTCGAAGCCGATGACATGCGACAGCTTCTCGACCGGCTCCTCGAAGCCCGGCTTTGGCCAGTAGTAGTTGACGAAGCCTTCCTTGCCCGACTTGACCGTATTGACGAACTCGACGAACAGCAACTTGCCGTTCGGATCCTTGTTCTGGCTCAGGTCCTTGCCGTTCAGTTCCGGCTTGATCGGATGCATGACCATGGCCGGCTGCATGTCGTTGATCCACATGTAACCGTCCGGCTGATAGCGCATTGCGCCGATCACGTCCTTGGCCCGCTCCTGCGCTTCCTCGCGCGTCAGCGTACCCTCCTGCTCCATCTTCTGATACTTGTTCAAGATCGCAACGGCATTGTCGTTGACTTGCGCAAGTCCGACACGTCGCTCTTGCACCAGCATGTCATAGGATTGGAACAGACTGTAAGTCAGCGCGCCCGCCAGAACGGCCAGAGCCAGCGCAACAAGTGCATAAAGCCGCACAGACAGCGACACGGATTTCATATTACCCACCCCCCCAAATTGGTCAGAATGCTAAATTTTGATATTTAACCGTTCTAATTTCAGTAAATGCGCGCCTATAGATTCTGAGGGGTATCTTTTGATCCATTAGATTTAGTAGTGGCGCAGCCGCCGTGCACATCGACATCTGGTCGAAACACTCCGGAAGAGAATCGACAGGACATTATGGAAAGAACGGACAGGCCCACGGGCGAGCTCACACTGAGGACACTCGCCATGCCCGCCGATGCCAATGCCGCGGGTGATATTTTCGGTGGCTGGGTCATGGCGCAGATGGACCTCGCCTGCGGCATCCGCGCCGCAGAACGGGCCCGTGGCCGCGTCGTCACAGCCGCCGTCCAGGAAATGGCCTTCGCCATGCCGGTCAAGATCGGCGATACGCTTTGCGTCTACACGGAAATTGCCCGCGTCGGCCGCACCTCCATGACGCTGAAAGTCGAAACCTGGGCGCAGCGCTATCTGACGCATGTCATGGAAAAGGTGACGGAGGCGACCTTTGTCATGGTCGCCCTCGATGCCGAGGGTAAACCCACGCCGGTGCCACCGGTTTGATCTGACGCCGCGCTACAGGAACGCGACCCGCGCCTCCTCCTGCAGCCCTGGAAACACGGAGCTGCGCAAGGCAGATCCTGAAATCCCGAACTGGCTCGCCAGGATCGCCGCTGCGATATGCCGGACATCCCCGGTCGGCATCAGGTCGCGGCCATCCAGAAGGTCGCTGTCGTCCAGTCCCGGAAAGCGTCCATAGACCTTGCCGCCCCGGATCGCGCCGCCGGCAATGATGGCACAGCCGCCGGTACCGTGATCGGTCCCGCCACTTGCATTCTCATGCGCGCTTCGGCCGAATTCCGTCACGGCCAGCACCGCAGTCTGCGCCCAGGCGGCCTCGCCCAGGCTTTCCCGGAGCGTCGTGATCGCCCCCGAGAGGATCCTGGCCGCCGGCTGGAATTGCGCTTTCTGATTCACATGCGTGTCCCAGCCGTTGATCGAGAAGCTGGCGATCCTGTACTTGTCACGCAACATCGTGCCGGCCAGTTTGGCCGCCGCAGCACCATGCCGATCCTCCACGGCCTCGCCGCGCAGGAGGTCGGTGAACGCGTCTACTCCCACGGCGTCGCTCAGGGCCTTGGTATAGGCCGGATCGTTCCTGTAAAGCCGCGCCAGCATCTGCAACTCGTCGTCCGCCAGCGCAATGTCGGACCGGGGTGCCCAGACGTCTGCCGGGTTCGGCCCCGAAAGGATCATCTCGGGCGTCACGGAAACATCGATTGCCGGCGCCGGATTCCTGGTCAGCGTCAACACCCGATTGAGCCAGCCGCCTTCGCTGCCCCTTTGCGCAGAGCCACCGCCTTCCAGCATGTCCTGACCGTCGAAATGGCTTCGGCCGTCGCGATAGGGCGTCGAGACGGCATGCACGAAACCCAGTTCGCCGCGCCGATAGAGGGGTTCGAGAGCAGCCGCGGCCGGATGAAGCCCGAAACGACCATCGAGATCGATCAGCCCCGTGTCCGGTGTCAGAGCCAGCTTCGGTCTGAGCTGCCGGAAGGCGAGATCACCGTATGGCTGCACAAGATCCAGCCCGTCCATCGCCCCGCGCAACACGATGGTCACAAAGCGGCTGTCGCCCGGCACGGCAGCCAGGCTGACGGGGCTGAGGATCGGCGCTGCCGCCAGACTGCAGGCAGCACCGATCAGCCCGCGACGCGAAATCAAAATCCGATCAGTCATCTTCTTCATCTCCGGTTGAATTCGGGGGACACCAGCGTCGCGAGCAGCCCGGCTTCGCGGTTGGGAGCCTGGTTCACCACTGCGATCGTATCGGCGCGCGCCACCTCATCGAGTGTCGCCTGCAGGAAATCACGCGGATCGAGGGATTTGCCGCCCCGGGCGATAATGCGGCGTGCAAAGGCAATGCGTTGGGCGAGTTGGCCAGGCCCGCCCCAATAGCCCGAGCCGTCATCGAAACCGGCAGCATTGCTGGCGCGCCACAGCGGTTGCCCGAGTGCGTCCAGCGTCTCGACCGAGAGTTGACCAAGGCCGCGGGCCGCCCCGGCGCGGGCACCGGCATCGGCCATCATGTCGCTCTCGCCGTCCGGATCGTCTGCGTCGTCCGTATTGAGCAATTGCGCCCGATTGAAACCGAATGCCTTCAAGCTGGACACGACATAATCCAGCGGCATCTTGGTTTTTCCCGCAGATGCGGTCCAGGCGGCTGGATGCTCCAGCATCACGGCATAGACCGACGAAAGATCGCCATGGGTCTCCCTCCATCGAAGCGCCATTTTCTCCACCAGATCGTGGGGTGGCTGATCGCCGATGAAGTGTATGGCGAGCCTGGACGAAACGTGGCGGGCGGTACGCGGATCATCGGCCAGCACCGAAAGGATCGTTCTTGCATCATCAAGAGAGCCTTCACGGCCATACCGCTGACCGAGGATTGCGAACGAGCCAGGTTCCGCTACCCGAGGATTGAAGACAGTCTCGGTGGTCGTGGGAGCCAGAGTCACGCCCGTCAGCATCAGGGCCAGCGCTTGCACATCGGCCTGGCTGTATCCGGAGCCAGCGCCGAGCGTATGCAGTTCCATCACTTCGCGGGCGAAATTCTCGTTTGCCGCCTCACCACCCTGCCGTTTGCCGCGCCGGGAACCCGGACCGACCGATTTCGCCTGATCGAGAAATATGACCATGGCCGGATGCAATGAGGCCGAAATCAGAAGATCCCGAAAGGAGCCCGCGAGATGGGGACGGATCGCCTCGGCCTCGTAGAGCGGCACCAGCAGCCGCATGACCGGCGACTTCGATGCACTTACCGTGAAATGGTTGATCCAGAACGAGGCGAGACGCTCGTGAAAGGCATAAGGTGACAGAACGGCCTGGGTGACGCGCAGCACGGAATCCCGGCGGAAGCGCTTCTGCACCTCCCGCCGCAACACTTTGATGGCATCGTCCTCGGCCCCACCTGTCCCCACCGCCCTTCGCTCGGCGCGGGCAGCTTTTTCGCGAGATGCAAAATCAATAAGCGCATCACGGCGCCCTTGCACGCCCTCGAGCGGAAACAAGGGAGGCACCGCAGCGGCCCGATCCAGCTCCGAGATCAAGTCGTCGGGTCGGAAGTAGGGAGCGGTTTGAGGTCCGAGACCATAGCCGAAACGGATGGCCGAAATGCCCGCGCTGAAGCCCGTCATGCAACAACCTTTCAAAAATTACCACTTTGTAATTATTGAATTTTATCGCAATTATGGGGTCAAAATGAGGCTGGCCTGTTTTAGCAGAACCGGCACGCAGGCAAGCCGATCAGCCGCGAAACACGAAGGCAGCGCCTGCCGCGATCAGGGCAAAGCCGATCGCGTGATTGATCGTCAGGCTCTCCTTCAGGAAGAAGACCGAGAAACCGGTAAAGACGATCAGCGTGATCACCTCTTGCATCGTCTTCAATTGCGCGGCCGAATAAACCTCGGCACCGATGCGATTGGCCGGCACAGCGAGACAATATTCAAAGAAGGCGATCCCCCAACTGGCGACGATGGCGATCCACAGCGCCGACGTTTTGTATTTGAGATGGCCGTACCAGGCGAAGGTCATGAAGATATTGGACAGCGACAGAAGCAGGATTGGCCAGAGAGCGGCGGGAGAGAAGCTCGGCATGCAGAACTCGCGGGTGGGAGTGAGGTGGCGGAACGGTCGGCGAGTGACCGATTCTCGTCCCGCACAGCCTAGCAAAATGCAGGGAGCATGGCGCTGCCAGGTCTTGCGCACTCCGCATGCAAGCACCTCACCCGCCACCACAACCTGAGGGACACTCACGAATGACGGGCAATGGTCGGATTTTCATCCTGCACGGGCGGATCCGTTGCCCAAAGCCCCCATGAAAAGTCGCGGATGATTTCTAGTTAAATTGCGCGAAGACGACGTAACATACCATTAAGTCGCTCATGTTATTGAGTAATTATTGCGATTGGTATGGGCTTTGATCTATGTGGTTGAGTGAGAACCGAAGCGGCGAGATGATACCTGAAGTGCTGCAAGCCAAGGTGGCGGACGTCGCCGATGGATACCGCTCGACCCTGACACTCAACCTGATTACCCTCTCCGTCTGCATCTTGATCCTCTATCTGCAGAACCAGGTGAATTGGGCCAGTCTGGCCTGGTACGGCACAGCGCTCGCCATCGTGGCTGGCCGTGCCTACTCAATGAAAGCGCTCACACGCCGAGGCCTTCTCGTCACCGCCCCGAAATTCACCCTGACGATCCTGTCATTCGGCGCACTCGCGCTCGGAACCACCTGGGCAGCCCTGCCTTGGGTGGTCACCGACTTCGCCCCCCTCGGGCAGCACGCATCGCTCTTGCTGATCATGGGCGGCATGGCCACCGGATCGGTCGTCAAGCAGATCGGCAATACCCCCCTTGCACTCAATTACGCGATCCCGATCCTCGTTTCCCTCATGCTCAGCTTGATCGGGACTGGCCGCGCCAACGAAGTGCTCATGGGTTTCTGCCTGTCGCTGATGATCCTGGTCTTCATCCGCCGCAGCCTCTGGGCGGAACGCATGTTCGTCAACAGCCAGGTCGCGCGCCACGAGGCGACGGCGCTTGCCGACAGCCTGACACGCGCCAACAGTGACATCTTGCGCCAGAACACCCGTCTCGAAGCCTTGGCCAATCGCGACACGCTGACCGGACTGGCCAATCGGGTCTTCTTTCACGGCCGTCTGGCCGGGGACATCGCCCGCGCACGGGTCGTGGACGAAGACGTCGCCTTGCTCATCTTCGACGTCGAGCGTTTCCAGTCGGTCAACGACACGCTCGGACACAGCGCCGGCGATGCGCTGCTCCGGCAGATTGCCACGCGGCTGTCCTCCACTGTCGTGGACGGCAGTCTGATTGCGCGTCTCGGCGGCGACGAATTCGCCGTTATCGTCAGCGGTCCGGACGCGCTCAGCCGCGCCCGCACCCATGCGGCCTCCGTGCTGGAAGCAAGCCGCCAGCCAATCCAATGGCATCAGCGCCAGGCCGTTGTCGGCCTCAGCGTCGGCCTTGCGGCCTATCCCGAGCATGCCAGCGATGCCGAGGAACTGCTCGCCTGCGCCGACATGGCGCTTTACGATGCCAAGCGCAACGACCGCCGGCAGCTGCGCGAATTCGATCCGGACCTGCGCAGGAATGCCGAGCGCCGGCGGATCATCGAACAGGATCTCGAGCGCGCCATCCAGACAGGGGCGATCGGAGCCTGGTTCCAGCCCCAGGTCGATCTCGTCACACGCCGCATCACCGGCTTCGAGGCACTTGTCCGCTGGCAGCATCCGCAGCTGGGCTTCGTCTCCCCGCCCGAAATCGTCAATGCGGCCCGGGCCGTGCATCTCTCCGAACAGTTCACCGCCCGGATCGCCCGCGACGCCTGCCTGCTCGTCCGCCGCCTGCCGGAACTCGGCCTCCCCGATGTCACCGTCGCACTCAACGTCTCGCCGCGGGAATTCGCGCTTTATTCCGTCGCCTGCATGCTGCATCGCGTGACGACGGAACACGGCGTCAATCCCGCATCGCTGGAGATCGAGATCACGGAAGAGACGATCCTCGACCCGGCCCTCGCCGACGCCCAGCTGAAGCTGATGGAAGAAGCCGGCTACAAGCTCGCCGTCGACGACTTCGGCATGGGTCATTCCTCGCTGGCCTATCTGATCGGCCTTAAGGTCGATCGCCTCAAGATCGACCGCAGCTTCGTCAACGATGTCGCCCGCAGCGAAACGAACCAGAAGCTGATCTCGACCATGGTCAGCCTCGGCCAGTCCCTCTCGCTCGAAATCGTCGTCGAAGGCGTCGAGACCCCCGAAGATGCCGCCATCCTGGCCCGCCTCGGCTGCGGCACGGCCCAAGGCTACCTCTTCGCCCGCCCCATGCCACCAAGCGCCCTCGACACCTGGATCGCCAACCACCAGACCACTTCCAATCTGAAGCGCAAGAGCAAGTCGAAGCATCTGTCGGTGGCGTGAGAAGCGAAGACGGGTTGCACCGCGGCTCTGCCACGGCATAGTTGCATCATTTGCAATTGACTCGAGACCTCTATGGCAAAGGCGATTTTCTACCACAAGGACGGAAGCGGCTATAAGGATCTCCGCGGCCAGCTGTATCATTTCCCGAAAATGTATCTCTCGCGCGTCCAGCAAGCGCAGGATGATTGGATCATCTACTATGGACCGCTGAGCGGCCTGCGGAGCCGATACTATACGGGCTTGGCGAGGATCACCGCGATCAAAGCAGATGACGACCTGCCAGGACATTTTTATGCGGAACTAACCGACTACCTGGACTTCGATCGCCCACTCGATTATCGCGAAAATAGCGGCTATGAACGCCAGCTGATCAACCAAGATGGTAGCGTCAACTCCGGCCGCAGTGTCCAGGCTGTCCGCATCATCAGCGAGAAGGAATTCGTTGCTCTCGTCGAGGCAGGCCTCTCAGAGCCAGAAGAGTGGCCGCCCCGTAGCGACCGCGTCGACGAAACGCAGCTGACCTTGGATCGGTCCATCGATCCACTCCTGTATCTTCAGGCAGGAGAACCCGACCAGCCACACTACGTCGTTGATGACTTCCAACGGCCTATCATCGCGAGCACAGTTAACCGTCCCTTCCGTGATGCGAAATTCCGCCAGCATATCCGTGAGGTCTATGATCGCACATGCGCCTTCACCGGCCTGCGCCTCATTAATGGTCGCGGCCGCCCAGAAGTCGAAGCAGCCCATATCGTCCCGGTCGAGAAGGGCGGAAACGATTCTATCCAGAATGGCATCGCCCTCTCTGGCACCGTTCATTGGATGTTCGATCGTGGCCTTCTGTCACTGGCAGACGATTTCACCATTTTGCAATCTCGCCAGATGAACGAGGACGTCTCACACCTGCTGGTCAAGGATGGTGTGGCGCGCGTCCCGGCCGCGCCACATCTGCGTCCGCATCCGCATTATCTCAGCTGGCACCGAGACAACGTCTTTAAACACTGACATCCCGTTCCTCCTGCCACCATGCTGGCAACAACCCCTGCCTCCCGTTGCGTTTTTGTTCTGATTATCCGGGCCTCGCCTCTTCCCTTTGCCGGCGCCCTTCTCCATATTCCGGCCATGGCCAAGTCTCCCAAATCCTCCGCCCCCTCTGATCGTTTCGAGGAAGCTCCGCAAGCGCCGTTCGAAGGCGCGCCCCTGTCGGGATCCGTTTCCGACTGGGTGAAGCAATTGGAGGCGGAAGCCGAGGCGTCGACCGTCGAGAGCCAGCGCGAACTCGCCTCCAAGGCCGGCAAGCATCGCAAGAAGATCGAGATCGAGGCCCGCCGCCATGCGGAGAAGGTGGCGCTGGAAAAGGCGACGACCAAACCCACCGCAAAGAACACCACGTCGACCAAAACCTCCCGCGGCGTCTCGATCGGCGCCTCCTCCGATCCCAAGACCCGCGCCGCCGCCGGCCTCAATCCGATCGCCGGCATGGACGTGTCGCTCGAGGAAGCCGAGTCCCTGGCCCCCGGCGCCGTCACCGCCACGGTCGAGGCCCTGACCGCCCTGATCGAAAGCGGCAATCCGCTGTTCAAGAACGGCGAACTCTGGATGCCGCACCGCCCGGCCCGGCCGCAAAAGTCCGAGGGCGGCGTGACCATCCGCATGGCCTCCGATTTCGAGCCCGCCGGCGACCAGCCGACCGCCATCAAGGACCTGGTCGAGGGCCTGAAGAATGATGACCGCACCCAGGTCCTGCTCGGCGTCACCGGCTCCGGCAAGACCTTCACCATGGCCAAGGTGATCGAGGCGACGCAACGCCCGGCCGTCATCCTCGCGCCGAACAAGACGCTGGCTGCCCAGCTCTATTCCGAGTTCAAGAACTTCTTCCCCGACAATGCGGTGGAATATTTCGTCTCCTATTACGACTACTACCAGCCGGAAGCCTATGTGCCGCGCTCGGACACCTTCATCGAGAAGGAATCCTCGATCAACGAACAGATCGACCGCATGCGCCACGCCGCCACCCGCGCCATCCTCGAGCGCGACGATTGCATCATCGTCGCCTCCGTCTCCTGCATCTATGGTATCGGCTCGGTCGAAACCTACACCGCCATGACCTTCCAGATGTCGGTCGGCGACCGCATCGACCAGCGCCAGCTCTTGGCAGACCTCGTCGCCCAGCAATACAAGCGCCAGGACATCAATTTCGTCCGCGGCTCCTTCCGCGTGCGTGGCGACACGATCGAACTCTTCCCCGCCCACCTGGAGGATGCCGCCTGGCGCATCACCCTCTTCGGCGACGAGATCGAGAGCATCACCGAATTCGACCCCTTGACCGGCAAGAAGACCGGCGAGATGAAGTCGGTGAAGATCTACGCCAACAGTCACTATGTCACGCCACGCCCGGCCTTGAACGGCGCGATCAAGGCGATCAAGGACGAGCTGAAAGTGCGCCTCGCCGAGCTCGAAAAGGGCGGCCGCCTGCTCGAAGCCCAGCGCCTGGAACAGCGCACCCGCTACGACATCGAAATGCTCGAAGCCACTGGCTCCTGCGCCGGCATCGAGAACTATTCGCGCTATCTCACCGGCCGCAAGCCCGGCGAGCCGCCGCCGACGCTGTTCGAATACATTCCCGACAACGCGCTGCTCTTCATCGACGAGAGCCACGTCTCCGTCTCCCAGATCGGCGGCATGTATCGCGGCGACTTCCGCCGCAAGGCGACGCTGGCCGAATACGGCTTCCGCCTGCCCTCCTGCATGGACAACCGCCCCTTGCGCTTCGAGGAATGGGACGCCATGCGCCCCCAGACGGTCGCCGTCTCCGCCACCCCCGGCAATTGGGAAATGGAAGAAGCCGGCGGCGTCTTTGCCGAACAGGTCATCCGCCCCACAGGCCTCATCGACCCGCCGGTCGAAATCCGCCCGGCCAAGTCCCAGGTCGACGACGTGCTCGGCGAAATCCGCGAAACGGCGCTGAAAGGCTACCGCACCCTGGTCACCGTGCTCACCAAGCGCATGGCCGAGGACCTCACCGAATACCTGCATGAACAGGGTGTGCGCGTCCGCTACATGCATTCCGACATCGACACGCTGGAGCGCATCGAGATCATCCGCGACCTGCGCCTCGGCGCCTTCGACGTGCTCGTCGGCATCAACCTGCTGCGCGAAGGCCTCGACATCCCCGAATGCGGCTTCGTCGCCATCCTCGATGCCGACAAGGAAGGTTTTTTGCGCTCGGAAACCTCGCTGGTCCAGACCATCGGCCGCGCCGCGCGAAACGTCGACGGCAAGGTCATCCTCTATGCCGACCAGATCACCGGCTCCATGCAGCGCGCCATGGACGAAACGTCCCGCCGCCGCGAAAAGCAGATGGCCTACAACACCGAACACGGCATCACGCCGGAATCGGTCAAGGCCCGCATCTCCGACATCCTCGATAGCGTCTACGAGCGCGACCACGTCCGCGCCGACATATCAGGCGTCTCCGGCAAGGGTTTTGCCGATGGCGGCCACCTCGTCGGCAACAACCTCCAGGCCCATCTCAACGCGCTCGAAAAAGACATGCGCAACGCCGCCGCCGACCTCGACTTCGAAAAGGCCGCCCGCCTGCGCGACGAAATCAAACGCCTCAAGGCCGTCGAACTCGCCGCCATGGACGACCCGATTGCCAAGCAAGAGGCAAAGGCGGTGGAAGGTGCGAGAGGGAAAAACTTGGCGCCGCCCCCTCCGTCGTCATCCTCGGGCTTGACCCGAGGACCCACGACCGACGACGACACCCAACCGCGCATCTCCTCCTCCGGCCGCAACAAGTCGGGCGCCCCGGAAGGCAAGGGCAGCTATTTCTCCAAACCCCATATCGACGACATGGGCCCCGGCACCGACGGCGCCGTCCCCATGCCGAAATCCGGCCCGGAAAGCTCCCATTTCCGCAAGAACACCAGCGCGGATGCCCTGCCCGGCGAAGCCGGACAGGAGAGCGAATCCGCGCCATTGGGAAAAAGCTATTTTCGTAAAAATAGCTTGGACGAAATGACCGTCGGCCGCACCGAAAAACCGGTGACCGGCAAACTGCCCGAGAAGCCGGAGGCTCCCCCTTCTCCCCGTTCACGGGGAGAAGGTGCCCGAAGGGCGGATGAGGGGCAACCCGACGACCCCCGCCCCATCATCCGCGCCCGCGCCGGCGCCGGCTCCTACGAGGATCCGGCTGACGGCAAGCGCAAGGCAAGGACGAAGGGCAAGACGGGGCGACCGGGGCGCTGACCTCTCCTTCTCCCCGTTCACGGGGAGAAGGAGCCCGAAGGGCGGATGAGGGGCACCCCCTCCCCCTTGTAGGGAGGAGCAGGCTGAACTCTACGCCCTCCTTCACGTACAATATGCGAAACCGTGCAGCAGTAATTTCAATTTACTTGGCTTGATGTCGCTCAGGACATCAACCTAAACCATGATCGTACGGCAAGATTCAGCCTATCCTGTTCCAACTCGTCAGTTGGATTGCAATGCGCAATAGGTCCTCTCAACAGATTCAGTTGATTGGACACGCTGCTAACCGCGCTCTTAGAACTAAAGACTGGCTCAAACAAATCCCAGTTATCAGTAATAATCTGGGATAATTCGCCGAATGTTGTATAGTCAATTAGCCTATCAGAGCGCGCGGTTACACCGTTATCAACCTCCTTCTTTCGTCTCAGTTGCGTCGGCTCACGTATTCTCTTTTCGTCTATCCGAGAACTGTTCCACCAGTCTGCACCTTCAGATTCGAGAAGGATGTCTGACACCAGACTACGGATGGAGTTTTCGAGACAGTAGAATACTTCATAAAACTCAGACATCCTCGCAGCTTCGGCACGCAAAGTGGCCGGAAACTGCTCATACTCTGCAGCTTTTCGGCCCGAGGGCGCCGATGGGGACCACCCGAGGTCAACTGCGTATTTCCGCTCAATACCTTTCATGCTAGCCGCGATCTGCAACCCGCTCATTCCAAAAGCACGAATAAGGCCGTCAGGTCGCTTAGGCATCGTCAGCTCGGAGAAGATGAATCCTAATACTTTTGAAAATAGCATCAAATACTTCTGGATCAGAAGTGGCTGGCAGATTCAAATTAATCGTGTAACCAAGATTGAGACCGATGCTTTGAGAACCCGGGTTCGATTCTGTCGACGAACTTTTCCGGCTCTCCTCTGGCCTGACATCAATCAGCTGCTCTCTTTTTTCCTCAGCACGGAAATTAGCAAAAGATTTGAGATGCTTAATGGACGCAGCTATCATTTTAACTGGGTTAGAGTCATGAGGCTGCCCAGTTTCCTCCACAAGTATTCCGACAAGCTTATCATCAGACAACTCGTGCATGAACTCGTTACGGATATACAGAGGCGCATAAGCTGACTTTATTGCGCTTGCTATTGCAGCACCCGACTCTGACGGATTGCGAAACTTTTTATATAATTCTGTCGGAGACCCGTCCGGGTTCACGAAGCCAATTTTTTTCAGAAACGACGTCATCTGATCTCCAGAGCCGCCGGGGATCTTCAGTATAGTCTTGACGAAATCTTGGCTAACCCGTTCAGGGACGGCCGCTAGCTTAATCCCGTTGAGGGCACGATCGATGTTTCCCGGAGATGTAACGTAAGGCAGGCCAGCCATTCTGGAATATCTCCATTGTGATGTTTTGGTTAGCTTATCGGGAATTTTCCCATCTGCAACTTTCCATTGCATCTACGACACAATCGTGGACAGTTTGCACCTGATTTCGATCTTCCGAAAGTGAGCGGCGACCTCCAAGAAAAATTGCGAGATACTCCCCCCCACACGCGGGGAGGACGGAAAATCGAAGGCTTAGGCGCGCCTAAGCCGCCTAAACTTCAGATTTCCCTGGAGAGGGGCACAGTTCCGTAGGCATCGACATCACCGAGCCCTCTCTTACGAAATCTGAGGTATGGTCCTGATCGGGCCAATTCCTCGATTTCGCTTTCTCCCCCGCATGGGGGGATAGGGCGCACAGAGAGCTTGTGTTTGGATCCTCGGGTCAAGCCCGAGGATGACTAACTCTAGAGAGAGATGAGGGTATCCTCCTCAGGCGTCGTGCAATGAAGACAGTCGCGGAGGATACCAATCGCCCACCTCACACTCCGTCATCCTCGGGCTTGACCCGAGGATCCAGACACAAGCCTTCGGAGGCCAGACGGGCACGTCACACCACTCCATCTCCCGGAAAGAGGGGGACGCCCCGCAGCGTTTCTCTAACAAAATCAAACCCCGACACATTTTTTCATCCCCCACCATTTTCACCCCCTTACCCTAGTCCCCGTCCCGCCCTCGGATACACCTGACGATGCGATGTCAGGCGAGGCGGGGCCGGCGCCGGGGGCGAGCACTCTCGCAGGTGCAAATCCCCGGCCCGCTGCAACGGTCTCCCTCCGGACGAGGGGCTGAGGTGATGGGGTCGGATGCCCCAACACCGGATACCCTGATCGGAAGGACGTGCCTCAGAGGCACACAGACAAGGCGCCCACGCCGTCGCGAACTTGACCGGCGGCGGGGGCAGACAAAACGGCGGGGATGAGCGCCGGGCCGCAAATGGCCAGACGATCATCCCCCGGGCGAGGGTCCCGGTCGGATTGGTGCACCATCCGGCGGGAACCTCCCGGGCCACCGGCCAGGCTGATGCGTCATCTCGTATGCCGCCACAGCCGGACCCGCGCCCGGTCATTCCTCGGTCATCCTCGGGCCTGACCCGAGGACCGAAGACCGTCGCCGCCTTGCCAGAGAGACGCATGCAGCGGGACAAGACGCCGAACGGGGCGCCGGAAGGAGCCACATAAAATTACTTAGACAGGTTGCTTCTGGCGCCTCGTCCGATCCTCGGGGTTAACCCGAGGAAAGCATGCCCCACCCGGAGGGAGTTGATCCCGACCGGCGGCGAAGCTTTGGGTGCCATCTCCCCCGCAAGTGGGGAGATAGCCCCGCGAATTTCCCTCTTTCGCCAAATCCCGAAATACCTCACGACAAGGAGACCGACATGCCAGACCCGACAACCACAGATGACCCCAAAACCGAACCGCTTGAGCTGCGCCTGCTGCGCGACATCCTCACCGAACACGGCACCCCCCTCATCTGCCGGCGGCGCCAATGCCGGCGCGACCGGCACTGCAGCGGCCAGGCGCAACGCGCGCATCCGCCGCTGGCATCAGGCGAATCCCTGCCGCCCTGCGTGGCACATGCCAGGCCGAGAGAGCGCCTGGAGATTCAAACCCTGGCTGGCCAATTGCGCCTGCATATGAGCCCCAGCACCGAACCCCGCCAATGGCCCGAAGACAAGCAGGCAGTCTCCCAGCTTCGCCTGGCACTGGCGATGATCCACCGCATCCACACGCGCCCGGGCCTGCATCCCGTACACGAACGGACAGCACTCGCCGACTGGCAGGCCACCGACCCCGACCGCCAAGTCTCCGCCCTCTACCGCCGCACCTGGCGCCATGGCAAACCGGACAAGCGCCCCTCCGCCAAAACGGGCACCGCGCCATGAAGCCGCGCGCGCAAGTGAGGGGCCAGTGATGGGGAAAGTGAGGGAGGCGACCCTATTCCGCCGCCTTCGGCAGATCCTCGGCCTCGATTTCGACCGGCAGAGGCTCCAGCTCGTAGGAATAGCCCTCGAGCATGGAGTAGGCCCGCTCGATCGCGCCGATCTGCACTTCCGAGGCCTTGATCGCATCGGTGATCGATTGCGCCCGCGCCCTCAGCATCGAGCCGAGCACGTCGGTATCGGGCCGCCGGCCGAGCCGGTCGAGATGCTTGCGCACCCGCGCCCGGTGGCGCTCCAGCTCGAGAATGTGGAAGCGGCATTTGAGAATGTCGTCGGTGAGCTTGCGCCGCAGGCCGGCGACCGGATCGAAACTGCCGGGCTCCCGCTCGTCAAGGATCATGTCGTTGATCAGCGTCTCCAGCACCATCAGCCCCTTGAGGTCGGTGGGCTCGGCCAGCTGCGGATCATAACCGGTATCGTCGAAAACCCGGCGGCGCACGGGATCCTTCAGCAGGTCGTAGCAGGCAGAGATTTTGGCAAAGGCCTCGGCATCGCCGCCGGCATCCGGATGGGCGGTCTTGACCACCTTGCGATAGGCCGCCTTTACGGCCGCATCGTCGGCATCCCGGGCCACGCCCAGGAGCTCGTAAGGGTCGATCACTGCGGCACCCGTCTTCGCCATACTCATTCACTCCCGCGCCCAGCCACCTCTCCCCTAAACCCGGATGGCGGCTGCTTCAAGACGGAACACGCCGTCGTCCCCGGTCGAAACATGGGTCGGTCCGGGGGCGTCCACTCCCAGCCGGGGGCGCAAGGGCATCAGACTCACCCCCCAAATCTCAAGGATTTCAGTCTATTGCGGAATTTGTGCGGTGCAGACTGTGATTTTTCATACTTGCCAAGGTTCGGAAATGCACCTACCTCTTGTCGCGTTCGGGCACCAAAGATCCCGGAGACTGGACTGACTTTGATCGACCGCATGTGTGGTCCTGGGGGCCTTCTCCCGCCGGCAGACGTTCTTTCCCCGTTATCGCGACCACTCGACGGTTCCGTTTCGGCGGAACTTCACCTTGCCACTTCCGGTCCGCCGGCCGTGGCGCAGACGACAGAAATCGGGAACAAGGAACTCTCCCATGGCCACCAAGGGCACCGTAAAATTCTTTAACCAGGACAAGGGCTTCGGCTTCATCACCCCGGAAGACGGCGCAAAGGACGTGTTCGTCCACATCTCTGCGCTCCAGGCCTCCGGCCTGCAGAGCCTCCAGGATGGCCAGCAGGTCACCTTCGACACCGAGCCGGACCGCATGGGCAAGGGCCCCAAGGCCGTCAACATCCAGGCCGACTGATCAAGAATTTCGAATGGCGTCCCCCCGGGGCGCCATTTTCGATTTCGGACCGCAGAAATGCCGAAAAGCGGCGATAGAGATTACTCCGCAGCCGCCGACGTGCTGCTGGACGCGACCTGTGTCTTCGGCCCGCCCGCAATGTCGACCGCCGCAAAGGCCTCGGCAATGAGGTCCGGCGACACACCGGGCTTGGTCGCCTCCGACGACAGGATCTGCCGATAGCGCCGGGCGCCGGCATAGCCCTGGAACAGCCCGACCATATGCCGCGTGACATGGTTGAGCCGCCCGCCGGACGCCACCACCCGCTCCGCATAACCGATCATGGCATCGCGCACGTGATCCCAGTCGACCGGCTTCGCCGCTTCGCCGTAGATCCGCTGATCGACTTCCGTGAGCAGCGTCGCATTGTGATAACTCGCCCGCCCCAGCATGACGCCATCCATGACGGCGAGATGCCGAACCGCCTGGTCGAGATCGCTGATCCCGCCGTTTATGCCGAGGAAAACATCGGGATTTTCGCGCTTCATTCGATAGACGAGTTCGTAATCGAGCGGCGGTATCTCCCGGTTTTCCTTCGGGCTCAAGCCCTTCAGCCAGGCCTTGCGCGCATGGATCCAGATCGCGTCGGCCCCTGCCCCGATCATCCGGGCGAGGAAATCCGGCAGCACAGCTTCCGCCTCCTGCTCGTCCACCCCGATCCGGCACTTGACCGTCACCGGCACCGTCGCCACCTGTTTCATGGCGGCGACACAGGCCTCGACCACCTCGGGCGTCTGCATCAGGCAGGCCCCGAAGGTCCCCGATTGTACCCGGTCCGACGGACAGCCGACATTCAGGTTGATCTCGTCATAGCCGTAATCCGAGGCGATCCTGACCGCCTCCACGAGCTTTGCCGGATCCGATCCGCCCAGCTGCAGTGCAACCGGATGTTCTTCCCCGTTGAACGAGAGCAGTTTCTCCCGCGGCCCGTGAATGATCGCATCCGCCACCACCATCTCGGTATAGAGCAGCGCCCTCGCCGAGAGCTGCCGATGGAAAAACCGGCAATGCCAATCCGTCCAGTCGATCATCGGCGCAACGGCGAAGACGGGAGCTTTGAAATAATTGACGTTTTGTTGCTCTTCAGACACTTACGGCACTTTCTCCATCGTCTCACTTACACTCGCTCGGGGCTGTTTCCGCCGATTTTTGCACTCGATTTGGTCCCATGGAGCCGATTAGGAGCCGGCTATGGGCACGATCCGCGCGCGCAAGCGCAAGGATGGCAGCGTCGCCTACCGGGTGCGAATGCGGGTCATGCAGGATGGCGTGACTTATCACGAGACCGAGACCTTTGACAGACGTCCTGCGGCTACAGCCCGGATTTCAAAGCGCGAACGGCAATATCATTGCTGACCTGGCATTTTGGACCGAAGCAATCCGGAAGTTCGAGGTGTAGCGCGACCAAGCTTCAACTTGATGTGGGTCAACCGCGCTCCCCTGTCTCAGGGGTATGCTCAATACGAGTAACAGCACACGGCAGATTACCACTATTGGGAGGGTTCAACATGAATGGCTTTGTCGCCCCTATCGTCTGGTTAGAAAAGCTGAAGCGCACCGATGTGGCCAAGGTTGGTGGCAAGAACTCCTCGCTCGGCGAGATGATTCAGGAGCTTGGCCAGCATGGTGTCGACGTTCCCCCGGGTTTTGCCACCACCTCGGATGCCTATTGGAATTTTGTCGATGAAAACCATCTACGCGAACCGGTCGGCAAGCTGATTGCGGACTGGACAGCCGGTAAGGCGACCCTTTCGGAGACTGGCGCGGCCATCCGCCAGCTTGTTCTGCGGGCAGATTGGCCAGAAGCCACGGCTGAAGCCATCATCCAGGCGTACAGGGAACTGTCCGGCAGAGCAGCCCGGGAGCAGGTCAGCGTTGCAGTGCGCTCGAGCGCGACAGCAGAAGATCTACCCGACGCGAGCTTCGCGGGCCAGCAGGAGACCTTCTTGAACATTGTCGGCGAAGCTGAGTTGCTGCGCGCCTGCAAGCGCTGCTTTGCCTCGCTCTTCACCGATCGTGCCATTTCCTATCGTCAGGCAAAGGGGTTCGACCACATGAAGGTCGCTCTGTCCGTCGGAATACAGCAAATGGTCCGCTCCGACCTCGGCGGATCCGGGGTTATGTTCTCCATCGACACAGAAACGGGTTTCGACAAGGTCGTCATCATTGATGCCGCCTGGGGGCTTGGGGAAAACGTCGTTCAGGGTGCTGTCGACCCGGACGAGTATCAAGTTTTCAAACCTCTTCTCGACGATCCGACTTTAATGCCGGTCATCTCGAAGAAGTGCGGTGGCAAGACCATAAAGATGATCTACGGCACAGCCCAAGAACCAACCCGGAATGTACCGACATCGAAAGCCGAGCGAAGCGCTTTTGTCCTTTCAGACGAAGAAATCCTGACACTGGCCCGCTGGGCAACAACCATCGAACGTCACTACGGCTGTGCCATGGACATGGAATGGGCTCGGGACGGGCATACTCAACGCCTTTACATTGTCCAGGCGCGACCGGAAACGGTCCAGTCGAACCGCGATACCGCAGTCTTCAGCTCCTATCAGATCAAGAGCAAGGGCAAGACATTGGTCAAGGGCCTGTCGATCGGCGACGCGATCGTCTCCGGTCAAGTCTGCCTGATCGAGAATGCCCGTGATATCGGGCAATTCATCGACGGATCGATCCTGGTTACATCCACGACGGATCCTGACTGGGTTCCCATCATGAAACGGGCGGCGGCCATCGTCACTGACCATGGCGGACGTACGTCGCATGCTGCCATTGTCAGCCGCGAGCTGGGGCTGCCGGCCGTGGTCGGAACCGGAACGGCCACCCAGGTGCTGCATTCCGGCCAGGAGATTACGGTGTCCTGCGCCGAGGGCGACGAGGCAGCGATCTACGAAGGGCTGGCAGACTACGAGGTTCAGACACTCGACATGGACGACGTTCCGGCGACGAGAACCAGGGTGATGCTCAACCTTGCCAATCCGGGCGCCGCGTTCCGCTGGTGGCGGCTGCCGGCGGACGGCGTGGGGCTCGCGCGCATGGAATTCGTCATCAGCAATGCAATTCGCATCCACCCCATGGCACTGGTGAATTTCGACACACTGACCGATCAGAAGGCGAAGGCCGAGATCGCGGGATTGACGGCAGCCTATGCCGATAAATCCGTCTACTTCGTCGACAAGCTGGCCGAAGGGCTGGCGCGGATCGCTTCGACATTCCACCCAAAGCCGGTCATCGTCCGGATGAGCGACTTCAAGACCAATGAATATGCGGGCCTTCTGGGCGGCAGCGCGTTCGAGCCAACCGAGGAAAACCCGATGATCGGTTTTCGCGGCGCCTCCCGGTATTATTCACCGCTCTACCGGGATGGGTTTGCTCTCGAATGCAGAGCAATACGGAAACTGAGAAACCAACTTGGCTTCAAGAATGTCGTTGTCATGATCCCGTTCTGCCGGTCCGTGTCGGAAGCCGAAAAGGTGCTGGAAGTCATGGCTGAGAATGGACTGAGGCGAGGCGAAGACGACTTGCAGGTCTTCGTCATGTGCGAGATCCCGTCCAACGTCATCCTGGCGAAGCAGTTCGCGCAACACTTCGATGGTTTCTCCATCGGGTCGAACGACCTGACGCAATTGACGCTCGGGGTCGATCGCGATTCCGGTGAGTTGGCCGATCTCTTCGACGAACAGGACGAAGCAGTCAAATGGATGATCCGCAAAGTGATCGAAGAGGCAAAGGCTGCCGGAGCCAAGATCGGCCTTTGTGGCCAGGCGCCGAGTGACCACCCCGAATTTGCGAAGTTCCTGGTGGAATGCGGCATAGATAGCATTTCGGTCACGCCGGACAGCTTCATCGCGGTCAAGCAGAACGTTTCGGAAGCCGAAATGGCGAACGAAGCCGGCGCGCAGATATTTGCGGATGACATTCCGGGATAAGCCGGTTCTGCGGCAAATCTACCGGATCGATAGATGCGCTCGAAAATGCCAGCGTCGGATTACGCTCCGTAGCGCCATGTCGACCACTTCAGAGCCCCGGCTGAAAACATGGGAGGGACGGCTGAAACATGGCTCATTCTCAATAGGAATATCAGGCTGCGCCGGGTCGGCTCTCAGTGGACATAAGCAGACAGGCCTTAGTCTGCGTGGCCGCACGGCTCCAGTCGGCAACCGAAATGCAAGGCCTCGTTGTCTCGTTCAGAATGACCCGTCGCTTCGAGAGACGGTGGTACGTGGCAGAAGTAAAACCGCGTAACAAATTGAATATTTGTAGACTTTTTGCCCGATCCGTCGCCGTCATCATTGGGGCCACGGCAAACACCGGTCGCCCATGGGGCCCGGGACCGGGTGTGTCACGGGTGAGGGAGTCGGTTTCTATCGTCATGGCCGCGCCCTTGCCATGCTCTGGCATCAAAGGAATCAGTTGCATTCGCCGCGAGGCCAGGGGGTCCGCTCAGCTGTCCAGCCCGATCACCTTTTCGAGCCGCTCCCAGGTGTCATCCATGGCGTAAGCCGCAAGAAAAGACAGGTTGATATGGCCGTAGATCGGCGAGAGCTGCCATTCGGCCTCTTCCTCATCGACGCCGGCGACCTGCTGCAGGAAGATGACGGAGGCGAGACCGGTACGGTCGGCGCCCGACATGCAATGCACAAGGATCGGCTGCTCCGCCGTTTTGAGAAGCGCCAGCAATTCCTGCGCCCGCCCCGGCGTCAGTTCACGGCGGGCCGAAATGCCGAAATTCACATGCGCGGCGCCATGCGCGGCCGTTGCGGCGACCTCGTCGTCATACCAGCTCCGGCCGACATTCTCGCCACGCAGATTGATCACGGTCTTGATGCCGTAGCGGTCGATCTCCGCGCTCAGCCGCGCACCGGAAAGCTGCGCCGAGCGATAGAACTGGCCAGGCAGAACTTCGTGGAAGTTTCCGGACAGGATCAGGATGCCGACATAGGCACCAAATAGCGCGAGAAGCCCGGCAACCGTCAGGCCGGAATGCAAGGCAATCCTGCGCCAACCGCGGACCTGCGGCACCTTGCGCTCCAGTGCCCCTTGACCGTCTTCAACACTCGACATCGCGACTCTCCCCGCCCTCTGGTCCAATGGACCGGCTCACAACGCTGCCCCTGCCACCCGATTCGGCTGTTTCGATGGCAAACGGTCCAGACGACAGCACGGACTTACACGATACAGGTGCCTCCAGTGCTGCAACCGGATGCGCGGGGCAACCGTCAAGTCCAATACAGGAAATCGCAGTTTCACAGCCGGACTGCTTCGCCCGCACCCGAACCGCTTGCGGCCAGGATGAGCGCGCGACCCCAATTCAACGGAAACTTCAGCCAGGGCACCCATGATCCGGCCCCTCGGCGGGCATTCCGCTCACAGCAATCCCAGTTCGGCCAGCTCCCGCTTCAGGTCATCGGGCATATCCTCGATATTGGCACCAGAGGCCGAGAGGTCGCGGGGCGCGACGTCGGCGTCGAGATAACGCCAGCCCTGGAAGGGGCGACGCGGTGCCGGCGCCACCTCGATCACCTCAGGGCCAAGGATCAGCTCGCAGCGGGTGATCCCATCGCCGCCGGTGAAGGTCTTGATGTCGAGGAGCTTCTGGCGGGCCGACAGCTGGCCCTTGATGATCCAGTAGAGCGAGCCACCATCCAGCAGTTCCTCCATGCGCTTCGGCACCATGCGGGTGACATGCGAAGAATGCGGCTCGAGGCCCGCCGCGACGGCCACGAGGCAACGTTCGGCGACCCAGTCGCGCAGGTCGTCGATGGAGTCGGCTCCGACGCAGAGTTTGAGCAGATGCAGTGTCATGACACCCGAGATAGCCTGTCTGGCCGGGGGGTCAAGGGCATGGGCGTCAAAGGCAGGGGCTGCTCAACAGTTGCGATGCATTTGCCTGCTGTCGCCATCCTCGGGGCACGCCTGAGGATGACGACGGAGACGTATCAGGACAGAGGCGCTCCCCTGCCCGCATCAACATTCGACGACGTTGACGGCGAGGCCACCAAGCGAGGTTTCCTTGTATTTCTCGTTCATGTCATTGCCGGTCTGGCGCATCGTCTCGATACAGGCGTCAAGCGGCACGAAATGCACACCGTCACCCTTCAGCGCGAGCGATGCAGCGGTAACGGCCTTGACGGCACCGAGCGCGTTGCGCTCGATACAGGGCACCTGGACCAGGCCGGCGACCGGGTCGCAGGTCATGCCGAGATGATGTTCGAGCGCGATTTCCGCGGCGTTCTCGATCTGCTCCGGCGTGCCGCCCATGACGGCGGCAAGACCGGCAGCGGCCATGGCCGAGGCCGAGCCGACTTCGCCCTGACAGCCGACCTCGGCGCCCGAAATCGAGGCATTGTGTTTGATGATCCCGCCAATGGCAGCGGCCGTCAGCAGGTAGTCGCGAATGCCCTGCTGGTCGGCATCGGGATGGAAATGCAGGTAATAGCGGATGGTGGCGGGCACGACACCGGCAGCACCATTGGTCGGCGATGTCACGACGCGGCCGCCGGCGGCATTTTCCTCGTTGACAGCCATGGCGTAGACCGAAAGCCAGTCGTTCGCGAGCACCGGATTGAGCCGGTTGGAACGCCACTCCTCCTGCAGCTGATCGTGGATGGATTTCGCCCGGCGGCGCACCTTCAAACCGCCCGGCAACTGGCCTTCCTGGCGCAATCCGCGATCGATGCAGCTCAGCATCGCATCCCAGATCCGGTCGAGGCCCGCATCGAGATCCTCGCGCGATCGCACGACCTCTTCATTCGCCCGCTTCATCTGCGCGATCGTCTGGCCGGATGAGGCGGCCATGGCGAGCATTTCCTTAGCCGATGCGAAGGGATAGGGCACCTTGTGATCGGATGCTTGCTTCTTCTGCTTCTGCAGGGCGAGAAGCTCGGTATCGGTGACAACGAAGCCACCCCCGATCGAATAGTAGATCTGGGTGAGGAGAACGCGGCCGTCCTTGTCCAGGGCGGACAGTCGCATGCCGTTGGCATGACCCGAGAGCGGCGTCTTCTTGTCGTAGACGAGGTCGTCCTTCGGTTGGAAGATGTAAGCTGGATGACCGGGCGGGGTGACGCGGCCTGTGCGCTCCACGTCTGCAATGATGCCCTCCATGCGGTCAGGGTCGATGCTGTCAGGTGCCTCGCCCATCAGACCGATGATCACCGCATTTCCCGTGCCGTGACCGATGCCGGTATAGGCGAGCGACCCGTGCAGGCTCGCCTTCAGGGCTGCCACATGGGCACCGGCGGGGCGCGGCCACTGATCAGAGAGGATGAGGTCGAGAAACCGGTTGGCCGCCGTCATCGGACCCATGGTGTGGGAACTCGAGGGGCCGACACCGATCTTGAACACGTCGAAAACCGAAAGAAACATGGGGCTCCTCGCATGCGGGACTGAAAGCGCAAAGGCTAGAGCATCGCCTATCACGAATGCGCCTCGCAATCGACATCGGCTTTCATGGCCGCGACATGACCAAGATGGTGTCCGCAGCCCAAAACGCAAACAGCGCGGTCGAGATGACCGCGCTGTGCGCAAATTCCGTTTGTGTAGGCTATCAAACCGCGCCGAAGAGATAGGCCAGGCAGAGAACGCCGGCAAATCCTACCAAAGCACGGATGGTAACGCCCCAGCACGACGGCTGAACATTGCCTTCCATGGAAACTCCAAGTGTGACCACTCATTCGTGGAAAGCCGTCCCCCGACCGCTTTCTGGCGAGATGTGTATTAAAATGCTGCGCCTTTCGCAATTGCAAAAATGGCAAAAGCAAGGCGTATTTTGCGCAGCAGGCATGCGTGGAGCGCATGGATATGTTATATTTCAATGGGATGAGCCGTTAACCGGCCTGGCACCACCTGCCTCATTTCGACCCAAAGCCTTAGGGCTGGTTAATTTCCGTTGTGGGAGATCGCTGGAGAAGGATAATGCGCGACGAGACGCGCTCGCAGGAATCGCAGCCATGACCATGCCGGACTACATCGCCCTCACCCTCTTCATTCTTCTTTGGCTGGCCTATGCGCGAATCACGGGCAACCAGGTGATCTGGCAAAGGACCAGCCTGACGAAGGCCATGGCGGAACGCCGGCGTGAATGGATCCTCAATTCCATGACGCGAGACCTGAAGATGATCGACACCCAGATCATGGGCGGGCTGCAGAACGGCACGGCCTTTTTCGCCTCCACGACAATCTTTGCCATAGGCGGCTGTTTCGCCTTGCTCGGTGCAACTGAACAGGTGGATGCAATCCTCAGGGACATTCCATTCATCGTGCAGGGTGGGCGGGCAACCTTCGAACTGAAGGTCTGCGGGCTGATTGGCCTTTTCGCGTACTCCTTCTTCAAGTTCGGCTGGTCCTACCGGCTGTTCAACTATTGCACCATTCTCTTTGGTGCGATCCCCATGATGGACGACGCAAAGATGGACCCGGCACGTGCGATGGAAGCGGCGGAGCGCACGATCCGGATGAACATCATCGCCGCCAGCCATTTCAATATGGGTCTGCGCGCCATCTTCTATTCGATCGGCTATCTCGGCTGGTTCGTCAGCCCCTGGATCTTCATGATCGCGACAGTTCTGGTCTTCATCGTGCTGCTGCGCCGCCAGTTTTTCTCCGAGGCAAGGCTTGCCCTCCTGAACGGGAGCGATACGTGAAAGCAGGAAATGCGACACGGGCCATGAATTTGCCGCCTTTGGGACCGACCGCCGATCCCTGACCGGCGCTGCACGGCGGCAGCCGGTGGAGAGGTGAAGGAAGACTGCGTGGCAGAGCAAACAGAGCATACCCCCCCGAGCCGCCCAAGTCGCCCGCGCCTTCCCGCGCTCGATGCGGTACGCGGCCTCGCACTGATCGCGATGGCGACCTATCATTTCAGCTGGGATCTCGAATTCTTCGGCTATCTGGAACCCGGCAGTTCGACGCAAGGCTTCCTGCGGGTCTATGCACGGCTAATCGCATCGACATTTTTGTTCCTCGCCGGCTTCAGCCTCGTGCTCGCGCAATACCCGACACTTCGACTGCAGCCCTTCCTGCGCAGGCTCGGGGTCATCGTCGCCGCGGCGGCTACGATTTCGGTCGCGACTTATTGGTTCACACCCGACAGCTGGATCTTTTTCGGCATCCTGCATGCGATTGCGGTGTCGAGCGTCGTCGGCCTTCTCTTCCTCAAGGCCCCGTTCATCGTGACGCTGGTCGCTGCCGCTGTCGCCTTCACGCTGCCGACAGTCCTGCGCTCGTCGAGCTTCGATGCGCCCTATTTCTGGTTTCTGGGTCTTTCGGAAACGCTTCCGCGCTCCAATGACTACGTGCCCCTGCTGCCATGGATCGGTGCACTGCTGACCGGCATCGCCCTGGCGCGCTTCCTCGTCGATCGCGACAGGCTGGGCTGGATCGCCAGGCTGCCGGCGGGCCCGAACTGGCTCCGCTGGGGCGGTCGCCATTCCCTGACCGTCTACCTGCTGCACCAGCCGGTGCTGATCGCCGGTCTCTTCCTCGCAAGCTACGTCGTTCCGCCACCCGCCGCGGATCCGGTCGCGTCCTACATGGGAAGCTGCCAGGCAAGCTGCGCGGAACAGGGTAACGAAGCAGGTCTGTGCGCGCGCTTCTGCGACTGCACACTGGAGCGCCTTCAGGCGGAGAACCTCTTTGCTCCCCTCCAGTCCGGCGCAATATTGCCGGATCAGGATGCACGCATCCAGACGCTGGCCGAAGAGTGCACGTTAAGGAGTCAGTCAGCGCCGTAAGGGGGAGTTCTTCAATGAATGCCTACCGCGCGAAGCCTCTGAAATATCCCTGGCCACCCATGCTCTACCTGACGGGCATCCTGACCGCCATGCTGGCTGGCCGGATCGCAGCGCTGGCTCCGATCCCCTCGCCCTATGGCTTCGCGTTGTCCTCCGTCGGCCTTGCCATCCTGCTTGCGGCCGTCATGCTCGATGTCTGGGCCGTGCGAACGCTGATCGGGCGGCAAACACCGGTTTCGGACTGCCGATGCGCCCGTCACCTCGTGACCTGCGGCCCATTTCGCTTCAGCCGCAATCCGATCTATCTCGCCTATACCTTATTCGCAGTCGCACTTGGTCTGATCTCGGGGAACAGCTGGTTTTTCGTCGCCGCGCTCGTTTCGCTTGGAGCGACGCGCCTGATCGCGATCCCCAGAGAAGAACGCCATCTCGAAGCCCGGTTCGGCTTCGACTACGACAGCTACCGCAAACGGACGCGGCGCTGGATCTGATTTGGACTGAAAACGAGGCCGCCGCACGTCAGGTGCCGACGCCGATCTCCACCAGGCGCGTAAGGCAGGCTTCTTCGGCCTGATCCAGTTCGGACAGGGTTTCATCGATATCGCGGCGCTTCTGGCGAAGCTCATCGCGTTTCTCGTCAATCTTCTTCATCATCAACTTGAGCTGCCCGATCTCGCCGGGCGGCTCCTTGTAGACATGAACGATTTCGCGGATTTCGGCGATCGTAAACCCGATGCGGCGACCACGCAGGATTTCCTGCAGGAACCGGCGGTCGGCGGTGCGGTAGAGGCGCGTACGGCCACGGCGTTCCGGATGCAGCAGGCCCTCGTCCTCGTAGAAACGCAGGGTGCGCGTCGAGACACCAAATTCACGCGTGAGCTCTGTTATGCTATAGTATTTCTTCACGGCATTCCGATCCTGTGTCGGAACACATGATATTGACTTTTACGTACAAGTCAATTTTTTCGGCCCTTCGACGCTCGAAGCCAGCCCCCTCGGTACCTGAATACGATGCCAGGCGTCACATGAACCACCAGGTGGCGAGACCGAGAAAGGCAAAGAAACCGATGATATCGGTGACCGTCGTGACGAAGACGGAGGAGGCGACGGCCGGATCGGCGCCGAAGCGGTCGAGCGCGAGCGGGATGAGGATGCCGGCGATGGCAGCCGCCATCATGTTGATCAGCATGGCGGTCGCGATGATCCCGCCGATATTGACGTCCTGAAACCACAGACCGGCAATGACGCCGATCATAATGCCGAAGACCACGCCGTTCAGCAGACCGACGCCCGCTTCGCGGCGCACGACCCTATAGGCATTGTGAATATCGAGATTGCGGGTGGCAAGCGCCCGGACCGTGACGGTCATGGTCTGCGATCCGGCATTGCCCCCCATGCCCGCGACGATCGGCATCAGGACCGCAAGTGCCACGATCTCCTGGATTGTCGCCTCGAACAGCGAGATGACCGAAGCCGCCAGGAAAGCCGTCAACAGATTGACCGCGAGCCACGGCACGCGCGACCGCGACGTCTCCGCAATGCTGTCGGACAGCTCTTCGTCGCCGACGCCACCGAGGCGCAGCAAATCCTCCTCCGCCTCTTCCTGGATGACGTCGACCACGTCGTCGATGGTGAGCACGCCGACCAGCCGCTCGTTTTCATCGACGACGGCGGCCGACAGAAGGTCATATTGCTCGAAAAGCTGGGCCGCCTCTTCCTGGTCCATCTTGGCCGGGATCGGGTGGTTCGTCTCGTGCATGATCGTCTCGATCTTCACCTGCCGCTTGGTGCGCAGGATCCGGTCGAGATTGACGACGCCGAGAAGTTTGAAGGTCGGATCGATGACGAAGATCTGGGTAAAGGTCTCCGGCAGATCTTCCTCGTCGCGCATGTAGTCGATCGTCTGGCCGACCGTCCAGAAGGGCGGCACGGCGACGAATTCCGTCTGCATACGCCGACCGGCGGAGCTTTCCGGATAATCGAGCGCCCGGCGAAGGCGCACACGCTCGGTGAACGGCAGCTGGGCAAGAATTTCCTCGCGGTCTTCGTCCTCGAGGTCTTCGAGAATATAGACGGCGTCATCCGAATCGAGATCGCCGATGGCCGCTGCGATCTGCGCATTCGGCATCTGATCGACGATCTGCATGCGGATCGCTTCATCGACCTCGGTCAGCGCCGTCATGTCGAAATCGGCGCCGAGCAGCCGGATCATCGCCAGCCGCTGGTCGGGCTGGATCGCCTCGATCAGGTGGCCCAGTTCCGACTCGTGCAGCTTGGCAACATTCTGGCGCAGGAAGATCACGTCGCGATCGGCGATCGCGGCCCCGACCATGGTCAGGAAATCATGACGGATCGAGCCTTCCTCGTCATAAATGTCGGCCTGCGGCTCCTCGGGAGCGCCACGGCCGAGACCATCGTCGTCGATCTCACTCATGACCTGCCCTCGCCTCTGATGCCCACTGCTTCGAAGTCGGGAGAATGGCGGCAAAAACCCTCAAGTCAACACGCAGCCAGGGGAAAAATGCCAGGAGCTGTGCAAAGCCTCCGGCTTCCTGCTAGCGTGTCTCTTGCGCCACAGTGGGCATCCGGCCCGCTCGCCAAGAGCCGAGAGTTTTCGTGACCCGCCTGACCATCCGCCGCTATCCCGACACCGCCCTGAAGACACCTGCCGAACGGGTCACCGAGTTCGGAGCGGATCTGCAACACCTTGCCGATGACCTCTTTGAGACGATGAAGGCGGCCCCCGGGATCGGCATCACCGCCCCTCATTGCGGGATCTCGAAGCGCCTGACCGTGATCGAGCTTCCCGAGATCGGCGGTCAGCGCGATTACGTCAATCCGGAAATCCTCTGGGCTTCCGAAGATGTGATGACCCAAACCGAAGGCAGCGTCTCCATGCCCGGCATGACCGAGGAGGTGACACGGCCAAGGGCGGTCCGGATCCGATACCAGACGCTTGACGGCACGGTGAACGAGGAAGCGCTCGAAGGATTCGCCGCGGTCTGCATGCAGCACGAAATCGACCAGCTCGACGGCATTTTCTGGGTCCAGAAACTGTCGCGCCTGAAGCGGGAACGGCTCCTGAAGAAGTGGGAAAAGGCGGCGCGCTGAGAGACAAGGTCGAACAAAGGCCAAGGCCGGGCGTTATCGTCTCAGACAGTGACGAAGGAGCCCATCATGGCCAAGGACGACCGCAAGACCGACTTTTCCCGCGAGGACGATTATCGCGACTACGACCAGCGCAATATCGGTGACGGCTGGCCCTATGCCGACGGCGCGGGCGCCACGGCAAGCCCGGTCGGCAATCGCGGCTACGGCGAAACCGCCGCCAATTTCGACCGCGACCGCAACGAGGGATATCACGTCGATGCGGTTGACGCTGCGGGGCTGGAACCGTCTCCGGCGACACCGGTCCTGCCGACGACCGAGGGTCGCGAAAACGACGACCAGCTCGAATCGGATATTTCCCTTGCCCTGGAGAGTTTCGACGACACGGTGCTGACAGGCCTCGACATCCATGTCGATGGCCATCTCGTGACGCTGCGCGGCGCGGTAGACACCGCCGAGGAGCGGCGTGCGGTGGAACTCAAAGTGCTTGGCGTGACAGGTGTCAGCGAGGTGAAGAACTTCATCACGACACTTGGCGTGGACAGCCACATCCCGCATGACGGCGATTGAGAAGCCGTTGAAAATTCAGCAACAAAAAACCCGGCGCAAAGGCCGGGTTCATTTTTGGTGCGGTCGAGAAGACTCGAACTTCCACGGGTTGCCCCACAGCGACCTCAACGCTGCGCGTCTACCAATTCCGCCACGACCGCATCGTGGTAGGCGCCGAATTGCTCCGGCGGGGCTGCATGTAGCAAAAGCATTGGGGGTCCACAAGCCCGGCGTGACAGATTTTTGAAAATTCCTCAGACGCTGTGGGAAAGCCCTGATGAAGAGGGTGGCTGCTGCCCTTGAAGTCCGGGGCTTTTCTTGCCAAATACAGGGAAAACAAGGCTTTTCGCGAGTCCACAGCCGAAGGCAAATTTCATGCTCCGCACCGATCTCGAACATTCCATGCATGCCCGCGAAGACTGTCCGCCGGTGCGTTGGCGAGTCACCGACGGGCTTGTCGGCTATGAGGAGGCCGTTGCAGAAATGGAGCGGCAGGTGGGTCTGATCGCAGACGGCAAGGCCGATGAACTGGTCTGGCTTGTGGAGCACCCTGCCCTTTATACCGCCGGCACGAGTGCCGATCAGAAAGACCTGATCGAACCGGACCGGTTTCCGGTCTTTGCGACCGGGCGTGGAGGCGAATACACCTATCATGGCCCCGGCCAGCGGGTCGCTTATGTGATGCTGGACCTGAAGCGTCGCCGGCAGGATGTGCGCGCCTATGTGGCAGCGCTCGAAGAAGTGGTGATCCGCACGCTGGACAGCATGAACGTCAAGGGCGAACGCCGCGAGGAGCGCGTCGGCGTCTGGGTGCGCCGTCCCGAAAAGCCTGTTCTGCCGGATGGCACGATGAGCGAGGACAAGATCGCGGCTCTCGGCATTCGGCTGCGTCGCTGGGTGAGCTTTCATGGCCTGTCGATCAATGTCGACCCGGATCTCTCGCATTTCACCGGCATCGTACCCTGCGGGATTTCGGCCCATGGCGTGACGAGCCTCATCGATCTCGGCCTGCCTGTCATGATGGCGGATGTCGATATGCGCCTGCGTGAGGCCTTTGAGGACGTCTTCGGACCGACGGTCAGCGAAGACTGACCGACCTCGGCTCAGGCGCGTCCCATGACCGGCCCATCGAGATCGCCGGCCTTGCGCCGCCGCTCGTGTCCTTCCTCATAGGTTTCAATCTGGCGCGCGATCTTGTCGATGAGACGGGCGCATTCGCGATGCGCATCGGTCAGGCGCTGAAGATCAAGCTTCAGCGCTTCGAGGGGCAGATCGCCGGTTTCCTGGATCGGACCGGTTCCCAGACCTGTCATCAGCCACATGGGCGAGACGCCAAGGATGCCGGCGAGATCAACCAGGCTCGACGCGCCAGGCTCCGAACGATCGGCCTCCCAGGCGAGCAGGCTTTCGCGCTTTACGCCGATTCGGTTCGCCACATCGGCGAGTGACAGGCCCGAAGCGTCGCGTGCGGCCGAGAGACGACCTCCCAGCGTGTCATCGCTCGAATCGGTCATGCGGGAAAACTCGTTGCGCGCCGGCATCGGCACCTCCTGATCGTCCAGTTGCGCCGCCCAAGGGGCGACAGTTGCTCTACTCCGATCCGTCGCATCCATTGTAGTGGATCCGAAGGGCCCGCATCTTTCCGGTGACGCCACGGACAGGCATGAAAACGCCGTCCGGGCCCCACAGACGAATGCGGACAAAAGGTCATAAACGCACGACGCGGCGATTGGTTCCCATTTTTCTTTTGCTTGATCACACCGACACGCCATGCTTGTTCACGCAGGCGCGATCGCCATCTCCTTTCGGGTCCCACCATGCACAACTCGTCCTCCGATCCCCTTCGCGGCATGATGCTCATGGCGGGCTGCATGTTCGTGCTGCCGGTCATGGATGCAATCGCGAAATACATGGCGACCGTTGGCGGCATGTCGCCCGGCCAGATTACCTTCTATCGCTTCTTCTTCCAGCTCGCCTCGGTGCTGCCGGTCCTGATCGCCCTCAACGGCATGGCGGCCTTTTCCGCCAGGCGCCCCTGGCTCAACCTCCTGCGGGGAGCGATACACGGGGCAGCGAGCCTGATGTTCTTCATGGCGGTAAAATACATGCCGCTGGCGGATGTCTTCGCGATCTATTTCGTCGAACCCTTCATCCTGACGGCAATGTCCGCCCTGTTCCTGAAGGAAAAGGTCGGCTGGCGCCGATGGCTGGCCATAGCCGTCGGCTTTGGCGGCGCCATGATCGTCATCCAGCCAAGCTACGAGATCTTCGGCCTGACTGCCCTGCTGCCGGTCGCCTGTGCATTCCTCTTCGCGCTCTACATGTTTCTCAACCGGGCGATCGGCGAAGCCGACACACCGATGACCATGCAGACCATGGCCGGCATTGGCGGGACCCTGTTCATGGGAGCAGCGCTCCTGATCGGAACCTCGGCCGGCGAGGCGGACTTCGAAATCTCTCTGCCGAACTCGGCCACCGGTTTCGGATTGCTGCTCCTGCTCGGTGCCATCTCGGGCTACATCCACCTCCTCGTGGTGCGCGCCTTCCGCATGGCGACCTTGTCGGTGCTGGCGCCGTTTCAGTATTTCGAGATCATTGCCGCAGTGGCACTCGGTCATATCCTGTTCGATGAATTCCCGACGCCCTCGAAATGGCTGGGAATCGCAATCATTGTCGGTTCCGGGCTGTTCATCCTCTGGCGCGAACGGAGGCGGGCAGCACCGGCGCAATCGATTGCCGGGGCCGGATGAGACGAACCTCGACAAGCATGGCATTTTAACGATTCCAGCCATCAAACTCTAAGACTTCTCGCCTAGGTTCGGACCATAATCTGCATCACCGGGAGAGGCGTCTTGGCGACATATCAGGCCGCAGTCTTTCTGGCCGCCGTCAATCTCGGCCTCTTGTGGCTGTTGATGGCGGCCCCCCTGGGACGCAGGACGATCCGCATCAGCCGCATTATCCGCGAACGACCCGAAGAATTGTGGAACATCACCCGTCCTGCCGGAGACCAGACGCTCTGGCATCCGAATGTGATTTCCGTGGAACCGGTCGACGGCAAACCGGACCTGGTGGAGTTCGCCTACCGCAATCCCGATCGCCACGGGCAGCCCAGCCGCCGCACCATGATCGTCGATCGCACCGCCATGACCTCCGCCGGAAGTTTTTCCTGTCATCTCAGGGTCGTCGGAGACACCACGCTCGACCAGTCGTTCTGGGAAGGCTATCAGGAGAGCCGAAAGATCGAACGGGCACCGCTCGGCAGCCGTGTGACCTTCGAGCAGACCGACAATTTTCGCGGTCTCGCCTTTTATCTCTTTCGCCGCATGGCGCTTTCCCGCGAAATCAGCGCCCTGCGAGACCATGTCGAGGAAAGCAAGGGCTCGAGCCTGCTGCATTTCGAGCATCCGGCCTGGCAGACGGTGCTCGTGGTTCTCTCGACCCTGATCCTCTGGCCGTTTTTTGGCATGAATGCGCAAGGGCTGATGATCTCGATCTTCCTGACCCTTGTCATCCTGCTGCACGAGCTCGGCCACATGGTCGCCTACCGTGCCTTCGGCCATCCGACGACACGAATGCTCTTCTTCCCTCTGCTCGGTGGCGTCGCGATCGGTGGTCGCCCCTATAACAGCCATTTCGAAGTCGCGACCTGCGCGCTGATGGGCGCAGGCTTCTCCGCCCTGCTCGTTCCGATTCTCGTGGCGTCCCACCAGTCGGCCATGGAGATCCCCCATCCATCCGAGGCCGACGGGCCCATTCTGGTGTTTCTCGTCATCCTCGGCGCCTTCAACCTGCTGAACCTGCTGCCCACCTATCGCTTCGACGGCGGCCAGGTCCTGCGGCAGGTCTTCGAAGGACAGCGTGTTCTCGCCATCATCAGCTTTCTCGTGACCGGCGTCGTCGTGTGGACGGGATGGCGGATCGGCCTCGGCGCACCGGCACTCATCGTCGGCGTGGCTCTCTTCACCCTGCTCAGCATGATCCGCACCAAGTCGGTGAAGCCGCGCGAGGCCCTGACGCCGATGAACGGCCCGGAGCGACTGATGACCGGGTTCGGTTTCTATGCCGCGCTCGCCATGCATGTCTATGCGGTGATCTATGCCTGCGACAGGCTGTTCGGCTGACGTCCGGGGCCATCGCCCTGCCCGCTTGACAGCTCGCCCATGACGCTGTCCAAAGACTCATGGACACCGAAAACCCTCCCCTCACCCCCGGCTATTTCGACGTTCCCGCCAACATGCTGGCAACGATCGTCACCTGCCTTGAAATGCGCACGCGACCAGCCCCTCGGCCCAATCCGCCGTCAGACGGTCTGATGGTCGAGCCTTGGCCATCCCCCGCGACCGACGCCTATCGCGCGCTCTATCGCCGCGTCGGGGAGGACTGGCTCTGGGTTTCGCGCGCGGTCATGGACGATGACAAGCTCGAGGCAATCATCAGGGACCCGGCGGTCGAGATCTACGCGATGACGCGCGACGGCGAGCGACTGGGGCTCCTCGAGCTCGATTTCCGCGAACCGGGAGAGTGCGAACTCGCCTTTTTCGGGCTCGATCAGAGCCTGATCGGCTCCGGCGCCGGGCGCATCATGATGAATGCAGCGATCGACAAGGCCTGGGAAAAGCCCATCACCCGGTTCTGGGTGCATACCTGCCATCTCGACCATCCCGCAGCGCTCGCCTTTTACCAGCGCTCGGGTTTCGCACCTTACAAGCGCATGGTCGAGATATGCGAAGACCCGCGCCAGACCGGGAAACTTCGGGCGGATGCAGCCGCGCACTTTCCCGTTCTTCAAGCGGAATAGCCGATAAAAATCAGACTTTTGACAATATCCGGTTCACCTCTTGAGCCGGAGGGGCCAGCCGTGTCAAAGTCCACGCCAACGATTTGTCAGGGAGAAAAACCATGGATGTTCGCGCCGCCGTCGCCGTTCAGGCTGGAAAGCCGCTCGAGGTCATGACCGTTCAGCTGGAAGGACCACGCGCTGGCGAAGTGCTGATCGAGGTCAAGGCCACCGGCATCTGCCATACCGACGACTTCACGCTCTCGGGCGCCGATCCGGAAGGTCTGTTTCCCGCAATCCTCGGCCATGAAGGTGCCGGCGTCGTCGTCGATGTCGGTCCGGGCGTCACCTCGGTGAAGAAGGGCGACCATGTCATTCCGCTCTACACGCCGGAATGCCGCGAATGCTATTCCTGCACCTCGCGCAAGACCAATCTGTGCACCTCGATTCGATCGACGCAGGGCCAGGGGCTGATGCCCGACGGCACTTCGCGCTTTTCGATCGGCAAGGACAAGATCCACCACTATATGGGCTGCTCGACCTTCTCGAACTTCACGGTTCTGCCGGAGATTGCGGTTGCCAAAATCAACCCGGACGCCCCTTTCGACAAGGTCTGCTACATCGGCTGCGGTGTGACGACCGGCATCGGCGCCGTCATCAACACGGCCAAGGTCGAGATCGGCGCGACGGCCATCGTCTTCGGTCTCGGCGGCATCGGGCTCAACGTGCTGCAGGGGCTCAGGCTCGCCGGTGCCGACATGATCATCGGCGTCGATATCAATCCGGACCGCAAGGCCTGGGGCGAGAAGTTCGGCATGACGCATTTCGTCAATCCGAAGGAAGTCGAGGGCGACATCGTGCCCTATCTGGTCAACATGACCAAGCGCAACGGCGACCTGATCGGCGGTGCCGACTACACCTTCGACTGCACCGGCAATACCAAGGTCATGCGACAGGCGCTGGAAGCCTCGCATCGCGGCTGGGGCAAATCCGTCATCATCGGGGTCGCCGGTGCCGGCCAGGAAATCTCGACGCGTCCCTTCCAGCTGGTCACCGGTCGCAACTGGATGGGCACCGCCTTCGGTGGCGCACGCGGCCGCACGGACGTGCCGAAGATCGTCGACTGGTACATGGAGGGCAAGATCCAGATCGACCCGATGATCACCCACACCATGCCGCTGGAGGACATCAACAAGGGTTTCGACCTGATGCACAAGGGCGAATCCATCCGGGGCGTCGTGATCTATTGACCAGCGGACATGCTTACAAGGTCGATGTGCGGAGGATGGACGAATTCTCCGCCGTCGAGCTCTACGCCATGCTGAAGCTTCGGGTCGACGTCTTCGTCGTAGAGCAGCACTGCCCCTATCCCGAGCTGGATGGCAACGATATCGACTGCCTGCATTTGCGGCTGATGGATGGTGACGAACTGCTGGCCTGCGCGCGGCTCTGGCGCCCGACGCCGGAGCAATATCCCCGGATCGGCCGCGTGGCGGTTTCGCCAAACCATCGCGGAAAGCGGCTGGGCGAGGCCCTGATGCGCGAGGCGATTTCAGAGCTGGAGAAGCGTCATCCCGGCGAGCCGATCGAGATTTCGGCGCAGAGCCATCTGCAGGCGTTCTACGGGTCACTGGGCTTTGCGGTGATTTCGGACGAATATCTGGAGGATGATATTCCGCATGTGGATATGCTGCGGAAAGGATAGCCGATGCCAGAAATCTATGTCGATGCCGATGCCTGTCCGGTGAAGCCCGAGATCCTGAAAGTGGCCGAACGCCACGATCTGCCCGTGACCTTCGTCGCCAATTCCGGCTTGAGGCCTTCACGCGATCCCATGGTTAAGAACGTGATCGTCTCAGGCGCTTTCGATGCGGCCGATGACTGGATTGCCGAGCGCTGCGGCGAAGGCGACATCGTCGTCACGGCCGATGTGCCGCTGGCCGGGCGCTGCGTGGCCGCCGGCGCGCTTGTGACCGGACCGACGGGCCGGATCTTCGACACGGCCAATATCGGCATGGCAACCGCCATGCGCGATCTCGGCGCACACCTGCGCGAGACCGGCGAGAGCAAGGGGTACAACGCCGCATTTTCGCCCCGCGATCGGTCTGCCTTTCTCGAAACGCTCGACCGGCTTTGCCGTCGCGTGAAGAAATAAGCCCTCAAGGGCCACCAACAAGGAAACTTGCGATGAACATCCTCTCCCAGAACACCGCCTTTGGTGGCATGCAAGGCGTCTTCTCCCACACCTCTGAGACGACCGGTACGGAGATGACCTTTGCCGTCTTCGTGCCGCCGCAGGCGACGACCGAAAAGCGCCCCGTTCTCTGGTATCTCTCAGGGCTGACCTGCAGCCATGCCAATGTGATGGAGAAGGGTGAATACCGCAGGATGGCCGCCGAACTCGGTCTGATCGTCGTCTGCCCGGATACCAGCCCGCGCGGCAATGACGTGCCGGACGAACTGACCAACTGGAAGATGGGCAAGGGTGCTGGCATGTATCTCGATGCCACCGAAACGCCCTGGGCCGAGCACTACCAGATGTATTCCTACATCACGGAGGAACTGCCGGCGCTGATCGCCGAGCAATTCCGCGCCGACATGGACCGTCAGGGCATTTTCGGCCACTCCATGGGCGGCCATGGCGCCATGACGATTGCGCTGAAGAACCCGGATCGCTTCAAGAGCTGCTCGGCCTTCGCCCCGATCGTCAATCCGCTCACCGCCGACTGGACGCAGGATGCGTTCGAAAAATATCTCGGCGCCGACCGGGCCGCGTGGCGGAACTACGATGCCTGTGCGCTGGTCGAAGACGGCGCACGCTTTCCGGAATTCCTCATCGACCAGGGCAAGGCCGACAGCTTCCTGGAGACAGGTCTCGCCCCCTGGAAGTTCGAGGAGGTGGTCAAGGGCACGGATATCGGGCTGACGCTCAGGATGCACGAGCGCTATGACCACTCCTACTATTTCATCTCGACCTTCATGGAGGATCATCTGAAGTGGCATGCGGAGCGGCTGGGCTAAACCCCAGTCTAAGCCCCAATCTAGGCCCCGGCATGCTCGGGCCTGCACCGGGCGTTCGCGGCCGTCGAACTTCCCGGGACATCGGCAGATCCCGGGAACAAGCCCGCGGATGACGACTTAAGGCCGGGCCCCGGCAGGGACGTCACCCGTGCCCATGGCGGTGATGCAGATCCGGGTAATGCGGATGTTTGTGGCGCAGCGGGGCGTGGCGGTGCCAATGCGCATGCGGCTCGGTCACCGGGCCGTCATGGTCATGGCTGTGATGATCATCATGGCTATGGACATGATCGTGCTCGAGGGGTTCGTGCTCATGGTCATGCTCGTGCCGTTCGGACAGGTGCAACCACAGGCCGATCCCCATCAGCAGTGCAGCGACAATGAGCGACAGGCTCACCGCTTCACCGAAACCGATCACGGCGATCAGGGCGCCGATGAAGGGCGCAAGCGAAAAATAGGCACCTGTGCGCGCCGTGCCGAGATGGCGCAGACCCAGCATGAACATGACAAGACTGACGCCGATTCCCAGAAAACCGACCAGGGCGCCCGCTGCAATGACCGTCAGATCGGGGATGGCGGCGCCGAGCGCGAAGGCAAGAATGACATTGGTGCAGCCGGCAGCCAGCCCCTTGATCATCGCGATCTGAACCGGGTCGGCAAACGACAGCTTGCGGGTCAGATTGTTGTCGATGCCCCAGCAAAGGCAGGCCGCCGCGATCCACAAACCGCCCGGGTCAATCTGGAAGCTGCCACCGTCGAAAGACAGGAGCACCGCACCGAGAAGAATGGCAAGCGCGCCAATCAGGAGGCGTCGATCGACGTTTTCGCGAAACACCAGCCAGGCAATCAGCATCGTCGCCAGCCCCTCGAGATTGAGGAGCAGCGAGGCTGAGGATGCTGTTGTCAGGGAGAGGCCGAGCATCAGGAAAAGCGGCGCCATGATGCCGCCGAACAGCACGACCGCGCCGAGCCAGGGCATGTCCGGACGTGACAGCGGTGTTTCCACCCGCTCCAACCCGATCAGCGGGCGCCCCCAATGGACGAGCGCCAGGCCGAGCCCCGCACCGAGATAGAGTATCCCCGCAAGGAGCCAGGGATCGACGCTGCCGATCAGCCATTTGCACAAGGGTGCAGAGGCGCCGAACAGCACGGCGGAGCCAAGCGCGAGCGGGACGCCGGGCCAGAGATGGGAATGGTGTTTGTCCATGGCGTGAGATTACAGACAATGTGCACGACGTATAGTCCAAACGTGCCTCCGGCAGCCCGCCCCGACATGACTACTCGGGTCGACGGATCCTACAATTGCCACCGTTCGCCGTTCCGCTGAGAGCATCCGGTGCATCCCTGACCGTGGATCAGCCCCCCTGAAATCCTCGGCACAAGGCCCCCGATCAGATCGTATGGTCAAGCCGGCCGCGCGCCTCACCCCCGCCGATAGACGAACCGCTCGAAATCAGCCGGTCGACCCTGCCCTGTGATGTCGAAGCAGAACATGCCGGCAAAGGCGCCGGTGAAGGAACCGTGTTCTCCGAACCCGCCTTCGTCAGAGACGACGCCGGCGTCGAGCATGGGGCCAATGGGCTGCCATGTCGCCTGCCCCGAAAGGCGCCAGAAGAATTGCAGGTCGTTGTCGATGATCTCCATTGCGAGATCGATTGTGCCATCCGGGATCGACTGGCCCATGCCAACAGGGAAGGTGAGACTGCCGGAAGGATAGTCGCCCGGGCAGGACAGGATGATCAGCGAGCGGCCGAGCTTTTCGTCCGTCGAGACCCCGAGCGCGTGGAACTTGAAGCGGTTGTAGTAGTGGGTCAGGCCCGCGACCTGCTGATAGGTTTGCGGCGAAAATTCAAGCCGCGTTTCGGCGCGGAAGCGGTGATGCTCCTGGCGGCGGGCAATCAGCGACTGTTCGAACCATGAGCCGATGCTTTCGCGGCCGAAGAGGCGCAAGCGCCCTGCCCGCTCAGTCAGGCTGAACAGGCGATCGGGGTTCGGCGTGCGCAGCCACTGGAATTCCTTCGGCAAGTCCGGACTGTCGAAGGTCCTGACAATCTCGACCGGCTCCTCACGTTTCGTCGCGTCATGAGGCGCCGGCACCTCGACGGCCGGCACAACGCCACCCTGTTCGAGATAGAGCCAGCCGTCCTCCTTCCAGACGCATTTTTGTAGCCCAGTTTCGCGGCCGAGCGTACAGCGACGCTTGGGCGGCATGGGTCTGCCGCAGAGATGGGTGTGATAGACGTCACCGTCTGGCGTCTCGACATATTGGCCATGGCCGGCGCGCTGCAACACCGCGTCTGGCGCATCCTTCGAGGTGATGAGATGCGTGTCCGGATGCATTTCGTAGGGGCCGTCGATCGAGCGCGAGCGGGCCATGGTCACGACATGGTCGTAACCCGTGCCGCCCTCGGCGGTGGTGAGGTAATACCAGCCATTGCGCTTGAAGAGATGGGGCCCCTCGACGAGACCCTGTCTGCTGCCTTCGAAAATGTTCTTTATCGGCCCGAAGAGCTTTTGCGTCGTCGGGTCCCATTCCTGCAAGAGGATGCCGTCGAACTTGGCATGGCCAATCGTGTTGCGTGCCTCCGGGCGGTGGTTCCACTGCATGTTGAGGAACCACTTTCGCCCGTCATCATCATGAAAGAGCGAGGGGTCGAAACCGGAGGAATTGACATAGATGGGGTCGGACCACGGGCCTTCGATCGACGGCGCCGTGACAATGTAGTTGTGCGCGTCCTTGAACGACCCCTCGAAGCGCTTCACATCGGTATAGACCAACCAGAACAGGCCGTCGGCATAGGAGAGGCACGGCGCCCAGACGCCGCAGCTATCCGGATTGCCGCGCATGTCGAGCTGGCTGGCGCGATCGAGCGGTCGGCTGACGAGGTCCCAATTGGCGAGATCGCGCGAATGATGGATCTGGACGCCCGGATACCATTCGAAGGTGGAGGTCGCGATGTAATAGTCTTCGCCCACGCGGCAGATCGACGGATCCGGATTGAAGCCGGGCAGGATGGGATTGATGATCATCGCGAGTGTTTCCTCCTCCGCACTTGCCTCTCCCCCTGCGGGAGAGGAAGAAAAATCAGGATCTTAGCCGAATGCTCAAGTCCTAGATTTTTCAGGAGAGGGGCTGCCTGGCTGACGAACCCCTCTCTTGGGTTTTCTAGCACTTAGCTGACGCCAAGCTGCTGAAATCCCGTTCTCCCCCGCAAGGGGGAGATGGTTTTTCTACTTCTTCTTCCTCGGCGGGCCCTTGCGCTCGGCAGAGGCTGCCCAGAGGTTGATGTCGGCGTCCTTGGCGAAGACATCGATTTCAGCGAGTTCTTCAGCGGTGAAGTCCGGCGTCTCGATGGCCTTGACGCAGTCCTCGACCTGGCCCGGCTTGGATGCGCCGATCAGGGCCGTGGTGATGTGACCGCCACGCAGAACCCAGGCAAGCGCCATCTGCGCCAACGTCTGCCCGCGTTTCTCGGCGATGCGGTTGAGGCCGCGGATATTCTCGAGATTGCGCTCGTTGAGGAAGCCGGGGTCGAGCGACTTGTCCTGGCTGGCACGCGTCCCCACCGGAATGCCGCCCAGATACTTGGACGTCAGCATGCCCTGGGCAAGCGGCGAGAAGACAATCGAGCCGACGCCGAGCTCTTCCAGCGTGTCAATGAGCCCATCTTCCTCGACCCAGCGGTTGATCATCGAGTAGCTTGGCTGGTGAATGAGTAGCGGCGTGCCCAGGCTTTTGAGGATCGCATGGGCTTCGCGGGTGCGCCTGGAATTGTAGGAGGAGATGCCGACATACTGCGCCCGGCCGGACCGGACGATATGGTCGAGTGCGCCGCAGGTTTCCTCGAGCGGTGTGTCGGGGTCGAAGCGGTGTGAATAGAAGATGTCGACATAGTCGAGGCCCATGCGCTTCAGGCTCTGATCGCAGGAGGCGATAAGGTATTTGCGGCTGCCCCACTCGCCGTAAGGGCCCGGCCACATGTTGTAGCCGGCCTTGGACGAGATGATCATTTCGTCGCGATAACCGCGAAAATCGGTCTTCAGGATCTCCCCGAAGGCTTGCTCCGCGGAGCCTGCCGGCGGGCCGTAATTGTTGGCGAGATCAAAATGGGTGATGCCGAGATCGAAAGCCTTGCGGCAGATCGCCTGCTTCGTCGCATGCGGCGTGTCATTGCCGAAATTGTGCCAGAGGCCGAGCGAGATCGCCGGCAGCTTCAACCCGCTCTTGCCGCAGCGATTATAGGTCATCCGCTCATAGCGGTTTTCGGCGGGGGTATAGGTCATGGATGTTTCTCTCCCAGAAGGTCTTGTTGTCGAGCCTGCCCTCATCCCTGCCCGATCCTTCTCCCCATTTGCGGGGAGAAGGTGCAGCAGCCGGATCAAGGCAAAGACACAGACCTTATCTAAGCAGAGCCTGCGCTTCGTCGATACCCAGGGCAGCAGGTTGGGTGCAGGTTGTCGACAGGGTTACGAATTCTCCCGTCTCACCCGACTTCAGGATCGAGACCATTACATCGACGCCGTGCAGGGTGCGATCCAGCGAGCAGCGGGCATCGCGGCCTTCGAGGATCGCGACCGCCATGTCTGCGAGGCCGGCGGTCCGGTAGTTGGCACGCGGGCCCTGCGGGCTATCCTGGTTGTTGCGACCGAATGGATGGTCCCAGGCTTCGAGCGGCTGAATATTCTTGTCGCGACCGGAGGCCTCGACAAGGCCACCGAAGAAGTTCGGATCCGGCACGAAGAGCGAGCCGTCGGTGCCGTAGAGCTCGGTATTGGCGTGGCGATGGCTCCAGACATCCCAGCTGGCCGACAGCGTGATGGTCGCGCCGTTCTCAAATTCCAGCAGGGCATGAATGTTGGTCGGCGTCTTCACCGGGATCGTTTCGCCATGCCGCGGCTGGCTGGTGATCGTCCGCGTGTCGTTCGCCATGGACGTCAACGCTGCAACCCGCTTCACAGGGCCGATCAGGTTGATCAGGTTGGCAATATAGTAAGGGCCAAGGTCGAGGATCGGTCCGCCGCCGGGCAGGAAGAAGAAGTCCGGGTTGGGATGCCACATTTCCATGCCGGGGCTCATCACATGGCAGGTACCGGAGGTGACCCGGCCAATGCCGCCCTTGTCGATATAGGCGCGGGCAAGCTGATGGGCGCCGCCGAGGAAGGTATCCGGCGCGCAGCCGACCGACAGTCCCCTGGCCTTTGCAATGGCACGCAGGTCCTCGCCCTGTTCGAGCGAGAGAACCAGCGGTTTTTCCGAGTAGACATGCTTGCCTGCCTCAAGGATGCGCTTGGAGACGGGGTAATGTGCATCCGGGATCGTCAGGTTGACGACGATGTCGATCTCGTCATTGGCGAGCAGTTCGTCGATGGTCTGTGCCTTGACGCCGTATTCCTCCGCGCGCAGCTGGGCGGCGTTCATGTTGATGTCCGCGCAGGCGAGCACCTTCAACCCGCGAAACAGCGGCGCCAGTGTAAAGTAAGTGGTGGAAATGTTACCGCATCCGATGATGCCGACGCCGAGTTCGCGTGCCATGGGGGATATCCTGCTTCTGCGATGGGTTCAGTAGGTGTTGAAGGCGGCGATCGAGCGGGTAATCAGCCGGTCGATGTCCTTCGGATTGTCGTGTTCGACGACGAAATGCTTGACGCGGGTGGCTTTCAGCGCCGCAATCAGGCCCTTCCAGTCAACGGTGCCATGGCCGACATCGGCCCAGCCGTCTTCGTCGGTGTTTTCACCAGCCGGCGCGATATCCTTCACATGCACGGCGCTGATCCGCTTGCCGTAGCTCTCGATCCAGGCAAGGGGATCGGCCTTGCCGCGGATAACCCAGGCGATATCCGCTTCCCAATCGAGCTCAGGACCGCCGGAGAAGATCTGCTCCTGCGGCGTCGAGCCATCGGGAAGCGCCACGAATTCGAAGTCGTGATTGTGCCAGCCGAAGACGAGCCCGGCATCGCGCAGCGGCTTGCCGGCAGCCTGAAGGCGCTGGCCGAAGGCAAACCAACCGGCCGCGTCCGAGGGACGCTGGTCGGGCATCAGATAGGGGCAATAGACCGCCTCGATGCCGAGCGTCCTGGCGATCTTGATGACACGGCTCGGGTCGCTCTCGATCATGTCGAGGCCGAAATGGGCGGTCGGCATGGTGAGGCTGTTCTGGTCGAGTTCCTTGCGAAAGGCATCGAGTTCGCCATCGGCAAGCGATGCGTAGAGCGCGCCGTAGCCCTCGACCTCGCCGTAGCCAGCCGCCTGGAGTTTCGGGTAAATGCCACTGAAGGGCTGGAAATTGCGGGCGCTGTAAAGCTGGAAGCCAAGCGTCGTCATGGGGTGGTTTCCTCCTCGTTTGGTCCTGGATCGGGCGCCCAGGACCTTGTTGGCTTGGCCTGTCAGTCCACCGACTGGCAGGTGTAGAGATCGTAGATGCGGAAGTCCGGAACGGATCCGGCGGAAAGTGCAGTATCCGGCGTGAAGATGATGCGCCGGCTTTCGCCGGTCGCAAGGTCGAAGGCATTGTCCGAATAGCGGCCAGGGGTTGCGCTTTCGAGCATGACGAAGAGCGCAAGCCCCTGGGCGGTCACGGTCACCTCGAAGCCGCCGTCGGCGATGGCCGCGACCGTGGTTTCCAGACGCGACGCTTCGAGGTCGAGCGCCTTGTAGGTGCCGACCAGGAAGTGCCCCTCCCCGGTCATGCCGTTCGAGGCAACAAAGCTCCAGGCGAGCAGGCTTGCCGCCGGGATTTCACTGGCGTCGAGTGTGCCGAGCACGTGAGCGGCGTCTGGACCGCAGTCACCCCGCAAGCTCTTCAGCGGAATGCGCTCTCCGGACAGGGTCAGCACGAAGAGTTTGGCATCGATCGTAACCGCATCAAGCGTGTCATTGACCATGGAGAGCGAAATGGTCTTGCCATCCTCGGACGGAATGGCGGCAACCGCGACCGGCTGGAAGAAACGGCGCACCATGTAGTGCATCGCCTTCCAGCTGCCGCCGTAATCGAGGCTCGACCAGGAAGCGACCGGCCAAGTGTCGTTGAGCTGCCAGTAGATCGTGCCCATGCAATGGGGCTTGAGCGACCGCCAGTATTCGACGGCGGTCTTGATGGCCAGCCCCTGCTGGATCTGGCTCAGATAGACGAAGTTGGCGAAATCCTTGGGGAAGCGGAAATAGCGGAACATGGTCCCCGCGATCCGCTCATTGCCACCGGCATTCTTCTGGTGGAGCTCGATGACCGGCGAGGCGATGTTCATGTCGGCCTTGTCGGCGAAGCTCTCGATGACCGGCAGCGACGTATAGGACTGGAAGCCGAATTCCGAGCAGAAGCGCGGTTTGACGGTTCGGTAATTATCGAAACTCTTGTTCTCGTGCCAGACCGACCAGTAGTGCATGTCGCCGGAACCGTCGGCATGCCAGGCATCGCCATAGTCGAGGTAGCCGGAGGCAGGGCTCGACGGCCACCAGATCCCCTGCGGGAAGCACTTCTTGACGCCCTGCTCGATGACGCGATTGAGCCGGTCATAGGCAACGAGGTAGCGGTCGCGGTTGTCGCGCGATTCCGGGAACCAGGTGAGCGCGCCGACGAGCTCGTTGTCGCCGCACCAGATCACGATCGAGGCATGGGACGACAGACGCTTCACCTGGTACTCGACCTCATGCGCGACATTGTCGAGGAAATCCTCGGTGCAGGGATAGAGGTTGCAGGCAAACATGAAGTCCTGCCAGACCATGAGGCCGAGCCGGTCGCAGAGATCATAGAACCAGTCGGCCTCGTAGAAGCCGCCGCCCCAGATGCGGATCATGTTCATATGGGCGGCGACCGCAGAATTCAGCAAGTCGGTCGTCTTCTCTTCCGACGAGCGGGAGAACAGCGCATCGGCCGGGATCCAGTTGGCGCCGCGGCAGAAGATTTCACGGCCGTTGACCTTGAGCGCAAAGCGGCTGCCGGCTTCGTCCGCATCGGTCAGGAGTTCGACCGTGCGAAGTCCGATCTGGCGCGTAACGGCTTCACCCGGCAGGTCGACGGTGAGCGAGTATAGCGCCTGCTCGCCGGAACCGGCGGGCCACCAGAGGCGTGGGGTCTCGATCTCGAAGACATGCACCACCTTCGTTTCGCCGGCAGCGATGCCGACATCAAGCCTTACGCGTTCACCATCGAGCGCAAAATGAACGGGTACGACGGCAGGATCGATGGAGTGAATTGTAGCGGTAACCTTGAGCTCCACGCGACCATCGGCATGGTGGACCTGCTGGGTCTCCACATGCTCCAGTCGGGCTGGATCGAGCTTCTTCAGAGACAGGGTACCGTAGATCCCGAGAGGCGCGATCGCGATGTTCCAGTCCCAGCCGAAATGGCATTGCGGCTTGCGCAGCATATTGCCGTTCGGGATCGGGGAATTCGCCGTCGAATAGGGAATGTAGAAGGGCTGGCGCGCCTGCCGCTCGGCCCCGGCCGTGATGCTCGAGTGGAAGACGATACGAACCGTGTTTTCGCCCGGCTGCAGCGCATGGCTGACATCGGGGCGGTAGCGGCGGAAGCAGTTGTCGGCCGAGAGGACCGGAAGGTCATTGACGAAGACGACAGCAACCGTGTCGAGATAGTCGATGTCCAGATACCAGGTGCCTGAAATATCGGGCACGACGACCCGCCGCTCGATCACCCAGTCGCGTTCGGCGACCCACTGCACAAGCTCCTCGTTGCGGCCGAGATAGGGATCCGGGATGCGGCCGGCGGCATGGAGAGCGGAATGTACATCGCCGGGCAAGGCGATCATCGCCTCATGCTCGCCATCGACGGAGGCGAGACGCCACTCCCCGTGAAGATTGATCACGCCACCGTCAGTATTCTGGTTCATCACATCAGTCCTGCAGAAGAAAAGGCGCCCCGGTCTGGGATCGGGGCGCGAGGGAGAACGTGTCAGATACGCTCTTCAGTCTGCGCATCGAAGAGCGAGGCGACTTCCATATCGAAGCCGAGGCGCACCTTGGCACCCGGCGCATAGCGACGCGTGCCGCCAATGCGCACGGACATGGAATGCCCGGCATGCTTCAGCCACAGAAGATTGTCGGCGCCCATCGGCTCCTCGATGTCGACCACCGCCTCGTGCAATTCGTCGATGCCGCTTTCTTCATCGACCTTGATATGCTCCGGACGGACGCCGAGCACGACCTTACGGCCACCGGCCAGCGGCTCCTCCGAGCGATATCCCTTCATCGAGAACAGCACGTCATGGGTGCGGAAGAAGATCTCTCCGCCTTCGTTGATCAGCTCGCCATGCAGGAAGTTCATCGAGGGTGACCCGATGAAACCGGCGACGAAGAGGTTCCGCGGCTGGTTGTAGATCGTGTTCGGGTCCGCAAGCTGCTGGATGACGCCGCTCTTCATGATCGCGATGCGGTCGGCCAGCGTCAGTGCCTCGATCTGGTCGTGGGTGACATAGATCATCGTGTTCTTCAGGTTCTGGTGCAGGCGCTTGATTTCAACCCGCAGCTCCGACCGGAGTTTCGCGTCGAGGTTGGACAAGGGCTCGTCGAACAGGAAGACATCGACGTCACGCACCAGGGCACGACCAATCGCCACGCGCTGCCGCTGACCGCCGGAGAGTGCCGAAGGCTTGCGGTCGAGCAGCGGCCCGATCTGCAGGATGTCGGCGGCACGCTGGACGCGCTTGTCGATTTCCGCCTTCGGCATCTTGGCGACCTGCAGGCCGAAGGAGAGGTTCTTCTCGACGGTCATCTGCGGATAGAGCGCATAGGACTGGAACACCATGCCGATGCCGCGATCCTTGGGTTCTTCCCAGGTGACGTTCTTTTCCTTGATGAAGATCTGACCGTCGGTCGGCTCCAGAAGACCGGCAATGCAGTTGAGCAGCGTGGACTTGCCGCAGCCGGAGGAGCCGAGGAGAACGATGAACTCGCCGTCGACGATGTCGAGATTGAGGTTTTCCAGCACCTTGACGGCGCCGAAGCTCAAAGAGAGGTCCTTGATCGATACACTGTGCGACATGAGCTTAACCCTTGACTGCGCCGGCGGCGATACCCCGGACGAAGAGACGTCCGGAAATGAAGTAGACGATGAGCGGCACGGCGCCGGTGAGCAACGTTGCGGCCATGTTGACGTTGTATTCCTTCACGCCCTGCACCGAATTGACGATGTTGTTGAGCTGGACGGTCATCGGGTAATATTCCGGTCGGGTGAAGACCACGCCGAACAGGAAGTCGTTCCAGATGCCGGTGATCTGCAGGATCATCGCGACCACGAAGATTGGCAGCGACATGGGCAGCATGATTCTGAGGTAAATCTGCCAGAACCCTGCCCCGTCGATGCGGGCGGCCTTGAACAGTTCTTCCGGCAGCGAGGTAAAGTAGTTGCGGAAGAGCAAAGTCAGGATCGGCATGCCGAAGATGGTGTGCACGAGGACGAGACCGGTCAGCGTGCCGTAGATCCCCATTTCCCGAAGCACGATAACAATCGGATAGATCATCACCTGATAGGGAATGAAGGCCCCGATGATCAGGATCGTGAAGAACAGTTCCGCCCCCTTGAAGCGCCAGTTGGCCAGCGCATAGCCGTTGACCGAGGCGATCAGGATCGAAATCAGCGTGGACGGCACTGTGATGCGAACCGAGTTCCAGAAGCCCCGCGAAAGGCCGTCGCAATTGAGGCCGGTGCAGGCGGTCGCCCAGGCCTTGACCCAGGGCTCGAAAGTGATCTCGACAGGCGGAGAGAAGATGTTGCCGAGGCGGACTTCCGGCATGCCCTTCAACGATGTGACGATCATCACGTAGAGCGGCACCAGATAGTAGATCGCAAAGAAGATCAGCGATCCGTACAGCATGATGTTGCGGGGCGAGAGAGCCCGTTTCGGCTTGGCGCCACGAGGCCCCGATCCGAGTTGACCGGAGACGGCATCGAAACCGGCGGCAGTGTTGTTGAGGGAACCGGGATTAGCCACGCTTCTTACCTCCGAATTCGAGATAGGCCCAGGGAATGATGATGATCGCGACCGTCAGCAGCATCATAGTCGATGCGGCGAAGCCTTGACCGAGGTTCTGCGCCTGGAACATGTAGTCGTAGACATATTTCGCCGGCACTTCGGAGGCGATGCCGGGGCCACCGCTGGTCTGCGCGACCACGAGATCGTAGAGGCGGACGATGCCAGACGTGATGATCACGAGCGTGGTGATGAAGACCGGGCGCATCATCGGAATGATGATGAAGAGATAGGTCTTCCACATCGGGATTCCGTCGACACGCGAGGCCTTCCAGATGTCCTCGTCGATGCCGCGAAGCCCTGCGAGCAGCAGGCACATCACAAGACCGGTCCCCTGCCAAAGGCCTGCAATCAGGATGCCGTAAATGACGATGTCGGAATCGTAGAGGGGATTGAAGGTGAAGGTCTCCCAGCCCAGCGACCGCACGATCGACTGCACCCCGAAATCCGGGTTCAGGATCCATTGCCAGACAAGGCCGGTGACGATGAAGGACAGGGCGAAGGGATAGAGGAAGATCGTCCGGAACGCATTCTCGAATCGGATCTTCTGGTCCATCAGGGCGGCGAGCAGGAAACCGATCACAATCGAGAAGATCAGCGACAGAAGGCCGTAGATCGCCAGGTTCTGGATCGACATGATCCAACGCGGCGCATCCCACAGACGCTCATACTGCTCCAAGCCGACAAAATTGGCGCGCGGCAAAAGCCTGGAATTGGTGAAGGAATAGACAATCGTCCAGATGGTTCCACCCAGGAAGATGACCAGTGCGGTCAGGACCATCGGGATGGATGCAATCTTTGCATTCAGATTGCGAAACAGTTTGTTGGGTCGACCTGCATGGGCTTGGCGTGCCATGGGTCCGTCTCCTCGTCCTGGACACGGGAGAGGTCACAACCGATCCGACTGTGCAAAGGCACAGACGAGATCGTTGAAACGCCCTGCGGCAATCCGCATTCCCGGTCGAAGTTGGCAAGTCACCGACCGGGGCTTGAGCCCCGGCCGGATTGTGTCAACCAGTCAGATCAGTCAGCAGATGCGACGATCTCGGCGAAGCGCTTCTGCGCGTCTTCGACGGTCATGGACGAATTGGCGAAGAACTCCGAGAAGAGGTCTTCCTTCTGCTTCTGGCTGTCTGCCGAAAGCAACTGGTCGGTACCCTGAATGACATTGCCCTTGGCGAGAATGTCGAGGCCCTTCTTCATGCAGTCGTTGGCGGCTGCGAGATCGACGTCACCGCGAACCGGCAGAGAACCCTTCTTCAGGTTGAACGCAACCTGCGTTGCGGGCGCAAGCAGGGTGGACGCAAGAACGTCCTGTGCAGCAGACTTTTCCTCGTCGTCGAGAACGGGGAAGTAGAATGCGTCACCACCGGTCGAGATGATCTCGTTCACGCCGAGGCCCGGCAGGCAGGTGTAGTCCTTGCCGGCGACCTGGCCAGCGAGTGCGAACTCACCCTGTGCCCAGTCACCCATGATCTGACCGCCGGCCTTGCCGGTGATGACCAGGTTGGTTGCCTGATTCCAGTCCTGGACGTTCGAGCCCTTGGACATCTTGCGGGCATCGTCGGCAGCCTTGAAGACCTTGGCGATCTCAGGTCCGGCTGCAACGTCTGCATCCTTGTCCTTGAACACCTTCTCGAAGGTCTCCTTGCCGGCAATGGCGACCATCAGAACGTCGAAGGCACCGGCCGTCTGCCAGGGCTGGCCGCCGACAGCGAGCGGAATGATACCCTTGGCTTCAAGCGCGGGTGCCGCTGCGACGAACTCGTCCCAATTCTTCGGCACAGCTACGCCGGCCTGCTCAAAGGCCGCGTTGGAAAGCCACAGCCACTGCCAGGAGTGGATGTTGACCGGGGCGCAATAGACCTTGCCGTCGATCGTGCAGCTTTCGAGCAGGCTTGCCGGCTTGATGATATCCTTCCAGCCTTCCTTCTCGGCAACCGCAGTCAGGTCCTTCATCAGACCCGCTTCGGCGAGTTCCTCGGCCTGACGGCCGTGGTTGAACTGTGTGGCAGCCATGGGATCACCACCGGTGATACGGCTGATCATGATCGGGCGGGCAGTGCCGCCGGATCCGGCGATCGCGCCATCGACCCACTTGTTGCCGGTGGCATCGAATGCCTTGGCGAGCTCGGCGACGGCTGCGGCTTCGCCGCCAGACGTCCACCAATGGGTCACTTCGAGATCGGTGGCATGAGCCGCTGCGAGCGGCATGACGACGGTTGCGGCCAAAGCTGCCGCGAAGCTACGGAAATTCATGAGTCTCCTCCCTCACTGAAACGTTGCCGGAAAAACTTATGTCAAAGATTTTTGGAGCGCAACCTATTCGATTGCAAATATTCTGTTGCAGCATCGATTCAGCGAAAACGTGCATCGCTCGAGCTGTGTTCAAATCGCTTTGGATGGCGCACGCATTGCGCAGCACCATCTTTTTTCTCGCTGAAATCACCATATTATAGCGCCGAAACAGGATTTTTGTGCTGCATATGCGAACTTGCCGAATTTTAGTGCTGTGAACAGACGGGAAAACTCGCTCCCTCGCCCGGAGGTTGTGCACCTTCGCAATGCAGCATGAGAAAGGGCTCGACAAACCACCTGTATCGTTTCAGATTTTCTCTTCCGAGCGCCGGGAGGGGGTGCCGGGCAAACTGTTTGCAGGCGAGTGAAAGCTCACTATAAGCGAGACTTTCTGATTGGCGGGAACACGATGGCAGATCAGCAGGGCAGCGGATTGATAGACCGTCCAGGGGCGAACAAGGAGCGACCGACGCTCAAGACGATCGCCTTCATGACCGGACTGGGCATTACGACAGTGTCGCGAGCCTTGAAGGACGCGCCCGACATCGGCGCCGAAACCAAGGAACGCGTGCGGATGGTCGCCCGCCAGTTGGGATACCAACCCAACCGCGCAGGCGTGCGCCTGCGCACCGGCAAGACCAATGTGATCGCGCTGGTCCTCGGGATCGACGAGGAAATCCTCGGCTTCGCCAACCAGATGGTCGTCGGCATTTCCGAAGTGCTTGCCGGCACGCCCTATCATATCGTCGTGACACCGCATGCCCATACCAAGGATCCGATGCTGCCCGTCCGTTACCTCCTGGAGACGGGATCGGCCGACGGCGTCATCATATCGCGCACAGAGCCCGATGACGCGCGGGTAAGCTTGCTCCTGGAGCAGAACATGCCCTTTGCCACCCATGGCCGCACCGACATGGGCATCCAGCACCCTTTCCATGACTTCGACAACGAGGCCTTTGCCTATGGTGCCGTGGAGCGGCTTGTGCAGCGCGGGCGAAAGCGCATTGCCCTCCTGCCGCCACCGACCAAGCTCACCTACTACAAACACACGTTTGATGGCTTCATGCGCGGCCTGAAGGCATTCGGGGCCGAAGAGGTTCCCCTGCACATCAATATCGACGCCACGCTCGACCAGATCCGGGCATCCGTACAGGAACTGATGAGTGGACCGGATGCGCCAGACGGCATGATTTCATCCTCGGGCAGCAGTGCAATTGCCGCCAATGCCGGCATCGAGGCCGCGGGCAAGCGCGTCGGACGCGAAGTCGATCTCGTCGCCAAACAAGGGACGCCAATTCTCAACTGGATTCGCCCGGAGATCATCTCGGTCTACGAAGATGTGCGCCAGTCCGGCCGTGAACTGGCCAAGGCTGTCATCGCCCGCATCGACGGCGTCGATCCGGAACTGCTGCAGAGTGTCAGCAAGCCGCGCTGGGAATAGGATCGGGAAGCCGAAGCGCTCACCGTGTCCGGCGCCGCCCTGTGCCCCGTCCGTTGAATGACGGACGCTGGTCATTGGCCCGGTCAAATGCGGAGTTGCGGCCTTCGAACCTGTACACGGGCAGATCAGCCACGAATTCCGTACCGGCCAGGCGACCGAGCAGCGCATGTTCCCGGCAATGCGCGCAGGATGATCGCGACGACCTGCTTCAGGACCACTCCGCCAGACAGGCAGACAGACCGGAGTGCCTGTTTACAGGGTAATGACCCGCCCGTCGCGACCGACCACACTGTCACCACCGAAGATGGGCCTGACCGCCGCATGCCAGTGCTCTTCGGTAAAGGCCGGGTCATCGGCGGGAATGAGATGGTTCAGCACAAGCACGGCGACGCCAGCCTGCTGGGCAATGCGGGCGGCGTCTGCCGCAAAGCTGTGCGAGGCGACCAGGTGCTCGCGCAGGCGGCTGCCGTTTCCCGTTCGACTGATGATGCTGTCGAGCCCTTCCGGGAGCATGGCCTCATGCACCAGGATGTCGGCGTGGCGGGCGAAGTCGGCAAGCGGCGGGAACGGCGCGGTATCGGCCGAGAAAACCACGGACTTGCCGGCGCCGGAAAACTTGAGCGCGAAGCACTCCGTAACGGGCGGATGATCGACCCGCAGCGCCTCGACCTGAAGGTCGCCCTCCTGCAGGATGACACCGGGCCCGTATTCGGTGACCGTGACGAGCGAGGCGAGATCCGGGCGCCCCTCGTCGGCAATCCGTGTTTCAATGTCATAGGCGAGCGAGGCAAGGAAACCTGTCCAGACGGCCCGGGTTCCGGGCGGGCCATACACGGTAACCGGATGGTCGAGCCCGGTCGTCCAGGCAGTGTGGAGCAGCGGTCCGAGTTCCAGCACGTGATCCGAATGAAGATGGGTGATGAAGACGAGGTCGAGCTCCTTCAGCGACATGCCCGTCTCGACGAGGCCGCGCGAGACCCCGAGCCCGCAATCGATCACCATCCGGCGTCCGCAGAGGGTGAGCAGCATCGAGGTCGGATTGGGTCCGCCCGGGCGGATGGCCGGGCCACCCTTGGTGCCGAGCAGGGTGAGTGTATGGGGCATGCTGACTCTCCGACAAAAAAGAAAGGCCCGACATCGCGCGATATCGGGCCTCGGTCATTCCCAGCAATCGTCAGCGATCAGAACTGACCGGCCCAGGGGCCATGATGCAGGTCCTTGCCGTCCAGGCGGTCGAAGCCGTGGGCACCGAAGAAATCGCGCTGCGCCTGGATAAGGTTCGCCGTGCCGCGACCGCGGCGATAGGTGTCGAAGTAGGACAGCGCCGAGGCGATCGCCGGGACCGGCAGGCCCGAGAGTGCGGCATGGGCAACGACGCGGCGCAACGCCCCGTCTGTTTCCTTGACCATTTCGGCGAAGGCCGGCGTGACGACGAGGTTCGCCACGTTCGGGTCCTTGGTGAAGGCCGACGTGATTTCGTCGAGGAACTGCGAGCGGATGATGCAGCCGGCACGCCAGATGCGGGCGATGGTCGGCATGGGCAGCGACCACTTGAACTCGTCAGACGCAGCCGACATGACCGCGAAACCCTGCGCGTAGGCCGCGACCTTGGCGGCGAGCAGGGCGTTTTCGAGATCCGCGATGAAGGCGGCCTTGTCCTTCGGCGTCTCTGCGAGTGTCGGCAGGCCGAAGAGCTTTTCGGCGGCCAGGCGCTCCTGACGCAGCGACGACAGCACGCGACCGGAGACCGCAGCTTCGATACCGCTCGCAGCCACTGCCAGGTTCTGTGCCTCGATGGCCGACCACTTGCCGGTGCCCTTCTGGCCGGCGGCATCGACGATGATATCGACCATCGGCTTGCCGGTTTCCGGATCGGTGGCCTTCAGAACCTTTTCGGTGATCTCGATCAGGTAGGAGTTGAGGCGGCCCTTGTTCCACTGACCGAAGATTTCGCCGATTTCGGCCGCCGACATGCCAAGGCCGTCGCGCAGGATGCCGTAGATCTCGGCAATCATCTGCATGTCGGCATATTCGATGCCGTTGTGGATCGTCTTGACGAAGTGCCCGGCGCCATCGGTACCGAGCCAGGCGACGCAGGGGTCGTCGTTGAACTTGGCGGCAATCGAGGTCAGCACAGGCTCGACGCGCTTCCAGCTTTCCTCGGTGCCACCGACCATGATCGAAGGACCATGGCGGGCGCCTTCCTCACCGCCGGACACACCCATGCCGATGAAGGTCAGGTCGGTTCCGGCAAGGCGTTCGAAACGCGCGACGGTATCGCGGAAATTGGCGTTGCCCGCATCGATCATGATATCGTTCTTGGACAGATGCGGCATCAGCGCCGCCATCTGCTGGTCAACGGCCTCGCCAGCCTTGATCATGATGATGATCGGGCGCGGTGGCCGGATGGCGGCGACAAACTCCTCGATCGTGTGGCAACCGATGATTTGGCCGGCCAGATCGCCTGCTTCTGCAAGGAATTCATCCGTGCGCGCCGGCGTCCGATTGAAGACCGCGATCCGATTGCCCTTTTCGGCAATATTGAGCGCCAGATTGGAGCCCATGACTCCGAGACCGATCAGTCCGATTTCCGCTTGCTGCACGATGTAGCCTCCGCATGCAAATTCTTAGATGAGGCTTTCTCGCATCCGCAAAGGCATGCGGCAAGCGTGAAATTTGACCGCCCGGTAAACGGTGCATCAATCCGCCGGCCTGTCGTCCTTGTCCGACAGAACCCGCCATGCGGCACCGTCGAGATCTTCATACTGGCCGCTCTTCAACGACCAGAGGAAGGCAAAGAGTCCGAGACCGCCGAGAAACAGCGCGATCGGAATGAGGAAGATCAGCATGTTCATGCGGCAATCCTCGCATCGTCAGGGGCTCCAGCCGGTACCGTCGCGGCGGCGTCCCCTGTCAGGGCATTCTCGTCAAGCGCCAACCGGTTGAGGCGCAGCGCGTTGGCGACCACGATGATCGACGAGGTCGACATGGCAATCGCCGCGATCAAGGGGGTAGCGTAACCGAGGAGCGCGATCGGTACGGCGATGACGTTGTAGCCGATGGCAAGCGCGAAGTTCTCCCGGATCAGGCGACCCGCACGGCGCGACGCCTCGATCGCAAACGGTACGGCTTCGAGCCCGTCGCGCATGAACACGAAGTCGGCAGCCTGGCGACCGACATCGGCGGCGGTGGCGGGTGCCATCGAGACATGGGCGGAAGAGAGAGCCGGAGCATCGTTGATGCCGTCACCCACCATCAGCACGCGGCGCCCGCGCGCCGAAGCGTCGGCGCAGGCCTCCGCTTTCTCACGGGGGCTAAGCCCTGCCCGCCAGTGGGCGATCCCGAGATCGGCTGCGAGCTTGGCAACGACGGGTGCGCGGTCGCCCGAGAGAATGCCAAGGTCGAGACCTGCATGCTTCAGGGCCTCGACTGACGACCGGGCTCGCGGACGCAGCGTATCCTCGAAGAGGTATGTGGCGCGTTCGATCCCGTCGAGGGAGAGAACCACTTCGGAATAGGGCTTGTCGGTCAGATCTACCGGCTGGGAAGGAGAGGCAAAGCGGCGATTGCCGAGTCGCCAGACGCCCTCCTCCGTCTCCGCCTCGACACCGGCGCCCGGCACTTCGCGAACGGTGTCGAAACCGCGCGGCTGGCCGCCATAGGCCGCCCACAGGGCGCGAGACAGCGGGTGACGGGAATGGGCGGCGAGACCGGCAGCGACGGCAAAGCCGACCGGTTCGATCCTGGCTGCATCGACGAGTCTTGGACGACCGAGCGTCAGCGTTCCGGTCTTGTCGAAGGCAACAGCCTCGATCTCGGCCAGACGCTCCATGGCAGAACCGTCCTTGACCATGACGCCCGCCTTGAACAGGCGCCCGGCAGCCACGACCTGGACGACGGGCACGGCAAGGCCGAGTGCGCAGGGGCAGGTGATGATGAGGACAGCGATTGCGACCATCATCGCGTGTTTCCAGTCGCCGTCATACAGCCCCCAACCGACAAAGGCGGTGACGGCGAGCAGATGCACGGCCGGCGAATAATATTGCGCGGCGCGGTCTGCGATGCGGCGATAACGTGCCCTGCCCCCTTCCGCTGCCTCCATCAAATGGATGATTTCGGAGAGGAACGAGTTCTGCGCGGTCGCAGTGGCACGCACGGTGAGCGAGCCCGTGAGGCTCAACGTCCCCGCCTGGACATGCGAGCCCGGACGGACGGAAACCGGCGCACTTTCACCATTGACGATCGACATGTCGAGATCGCTTTCGCCCGAGACGACCATGCCGTCGACGGGAATGCGGTCGCCGGCCGCGATTGCCACCTGGTCGCCGACGCGAATTTCATCGACGGCACGGTATTCGCGGGAACCATCGTCGGAAAGCACCATGGCGCCGCGTGGATTGAGGCGGGCAAGCCCGCTGATCGCCGACCGCGCCCTGTCGCGCATGACATGGTCGAGCGTGCGGCCGATCAGCAGGAAGAAGAGCAACGACGCCGTCGCGTCGAAATAGGCGTGTTCGCCGTGATGAATGGTTTCCCAGAGCGAGGCGAAATAGGACAGCGTGATGCCGATCGCGATCGGCACGTCCATGTTGGTACGGCCGTGTTTCAGCGCGTTCCAGGCAGACTCGTAGAAGAAGCGACCGGCATAGATCAGGGCCGGGGCGGCGATCATGGCCGAAATCCAGTGGAAGAGATCGCGGGTCGAGGCTTCCGCCCCGGACCAGATGGAAACCGACAGGAGCATGATATTGGTGGCGGCGAAGCCTGAAACGGCGACCGCCCGGATCAACTTGTTGCGCAGCGCATCCGAGGCTTCTTCTGCCGCCGTGAACAGGTGGGCCGTATAGCCGGCCGAGACGATCGCGCGCGCCAGATTGACGGGGTCTGTTTCCACGCCATCGACCGCTTCCTTCCAGACGACGGAGACACGTTTGGTCGAGAGGTTGACGCGCGCACGCTCGACTTCCGGCAAGGCTTTCAACACACTCTCGACGGTCGAAATGCAGGTGCCGCAATGGACCGAGGGCACGCTCATGTCGACCTGCCAGAGCCCGGGGCCGACGGCACGGCTGGAGAACCTCAGCTCTTCCGCCGATGGCAGGGACGCCCCTGCCCGCTCCAGGTCGAGTGCGCCTTCAGTGCCTGCTGCACAGCAACTCATCGCTATTCTCCCGAAACGGTGACCCGCTTCGCCTCATGCATGATCAGCTTTGCATCCTTTGTCGCCTGAATCTCGACGATCCAGCTCCCGGGCAGGATCGCCTTGTCTGCCAGATAGAGACCGTCCCCGGCGGGAACCAGCTGCAATTCGAAATCCTGGGCAGTGCCAACCGGGCGCCTGAAATGGGCGGTCACCGCATCGGCGACGACCGGAGTGTTTTCAGGCAGGGTCAGGCGGTAGCGCATGCCCTTGCCATCCACCTGGAGATCGCCGGCAATGCCGGTCGCGAGCATATCGCGAATGGCGGCCGTCTTGCCGTTGAACTGCTGGCTTGCGACATAGGTGTTTTTCACCACCAGACCGCTCCAGGTGGATGTCGCGAGATAGGCCATGGTGAAGTTGACCGTGATGATCGTGCCAAAGAAGGCCAGCATGATCGCCAGCATGTGCCAGCCCGTGAAGGTGAAGGGTTTCTTGGCCTCTGAGTTCATTTCCTGGCTCCCGGTCCCATGAAGACTGCATCATACACGTCGCGCTCGTCGCTGCCCGCATCCTTCGCAACGAACTGGAATTCCTGGTTGGCGTCGGTGACCTTGTCGCCGGCAAGCGTGACAAAGACCTTCAGCGTCGTGGCCTCGTCCGGCTCCACCGAGACGGTGAACAGCCGGGCGGGCGACTGGCTGATGCCGTTGATCTTCATGGTCGCATCCGGCAGGCCCTCGAGTGAGACCTCGATATCACGCGGAACGGCGATCATGTTGAGGATGCGGATCGTATATCCATTGCGGATCGACCCGTCGGATTCGAGCACGAATTGCGGATTGCGGTCGTGCAGGACGTTGAGTTCCAGACGGTCGCGGCCGAGAAGCGCCACGAGCATGCCAATGCCGACAGCCGTCCACACCCCCATATAGAGCAGCGTGCGAGCACGGAAGATGACGCGCCAGTCGAAGTGGCGGACCTTGTCGGAGAAGCTGCCGTCGTCGTTGCGCACTCTCTTCGGGTCGATCGCGGTTGCGCCGCCATTGGTCGCGAGCGCCATGTTCGACTGGTATTCGTCGAGCGTGGCATAGGCAATCAGGCCGCGCGGCTTGCCGACCTTGTCCATCACCCCGTCGCAGGCATCGATGCAGAGCGCGCAGGTGATGCATTCGAGCTGCTGGCCGTCCCTGATGTCGATGCCCATCGGACAGACCGCCACGCAGGCATTGCAGTCGACGCAATCGCCAATCGATTCGCCGGCGGCGATGGCCTTCTTGGCATGGCGGGTCCGTGGCTCGCCGCGCCAGTCGTTGTAGGTGACGACCAGCGAGTTCTCGTCGAGCATGGCGGCCTGGATACGCGGCCAGGGGCACATATAGATGCAGACCTGTTCGCGCATCAGCCCGCCGAAGACATACGTCGTGGCGGTCAGGATGGCGACGGTCATGTAAGCGACGGGGGCCGCATTGCCGGTGATGAAATCCATGGCAAGCGATGGTGCGTCGGCGAAATAGAAGATCCAGGCGCCCCCGGTCAAAACGCCGATCAGGATCCATGTCGCGTGCTTGCTCACACGCTTCCAGATCTTGTCGAGGGTCCAGGGCGCTGCCTCGAGCTTTATCCTCGCATTGCGGTCCCCCTCGATGAAGCGCTCCACGACGAGAAAGAGATCGACCCAGACCGTCTGCGGACAGGTATAGCCGCACCAGGCCCGCCCGACGGCGGAGGTCAGAAGGAAGAGGCCGAAACCGGCCATGACGAGCAGGCCCGCGACGAAGAAGAACTCCTGAGGCCAGATCTCGATGAAGAAAAAATAGAAGCGCCTATGGGCAATGTCGATCAGGACGGCCTGGTCCGGCGCGAATTCACCGCGATCCCAGCGAAGCCAGGGCGTCAGATAATAGATACCGAGCGTGATCGCCATGACGATCCACTTGAAGCGGCGGAAGCTGCCTTCGGCACGTTTGGGGAAGATCTTCTTCCGGGCTTCGTAAAGCGGGCCGCGGGTCTTGGCCGACATCACCGCCTCGGCTTCGAGTCTCTCGACATCGGGCGTTTCTGCGACATGTGTCTGATCGGCATGCAGGTTCATGGGACGAGGACCTTCTTCTGATGATCGCCTTGTCCCATCTCGCCGGCCAGCCTGCCTTGACTTAAGTCAAGCAGCGGCGAAGCGTCGCAAGACATAGCGTTTTCCATATCTGGAAACAGAAACGGGCCGCATCCTGCAATGCGGCCCGCTGTCGAGAATGTAGGGGAAGCTTACTCGCCGCCACCCAGCTGGTGAACGTAGACGGTCAGCTGTTTCACGGTCGTGTCGCCAAGGCGCGCGGCCCAGCCAGGCATGGCGCCGTGACGAGGCTGGCGGATCTGGGCTGCAATCTGTGCCTCGCCATCGACCTTCAGCCAGATGGCATCGGCGAGATTCGGCGCTCCGAAGTCGCGATTGCCCCGGGCGTCGTCAGCGTGGCAGGAGGCGCAGTTTTCCGCATAGAGCTGCTTGCCCGGCTCGACCATCTCGACATCGAGCGGCGTGCCCGTCAGGCTGACCACATAGGCCGCGACCTGCTTGATCTGCTCGGCCTCGAGAATGTCGGCAAAGGCCGGCATCTCAGAGATCCGGGTATCCGGATCCTGGTCGTAGCGGATGCCGTGGGCAATGCTGGCCTGGATCGATTCCAGATCGCCACCCCACAGCCAGTCGTCATCGTTCAAGTTGGGATAGCCGGCACCGCCAGCCGCCCCCGAACCGTGACAGGGCGAGCAGTTCACCTTGAAGGCGGCCGCGCCGCCGGCGACGGCGAACTGGGTCAGTTCCTTGTCGGCGACGATCTGGTCGAGCGGCAGAGCGGCGATCTTGTCCAGGTAGACCGACTGTGCGGACTTCGCTGCGGTCAATTCGGCTGCGACTTCCGCACGGCTGGAATAACCGAGCAAACCCTTGGTGTTTTCGGTCAGCAGCGGCCATGCCGGATACATGATCGTGTAGCCGATCGCCCAGACAATGGTCGCGTAGAAGGTATAGACCCACCAGCGCGGCATCGGGTTGTTCAGTTCGCGGATGCCGTCCCACTCATGGCCAGTGGTCTCGACGCCGCTGATCTCGTCGATGTGTTTCTTGTCTGCCATTGTTCAATCCTCCTTGAGAGGGATGCTGGCCGCGTCATCGGCGGATTTCTTGCCGCCCGGGCGGAATGTGAAGAGCACGACTCCGACGAAGAAAAGGGTCATGGCAAGCAGGCCCCAGCTGTCGGCGAAGTGGCGCATGGCCGTATAGGTTTCCATGGTGCTCTCCTCAGCGGTATCCGGTTGCGTCGTCATATGTGGAGAAGTCGACGAGCGTGCCGAGCATCTGCAGATAGGCGACGAGTGCGTCCATTTCCGTCAGCTTCGCCGGATCACCGTCGAAGTCGCCGATCTTGGCTTTCGGGTAGCGCTCCAGCAGGCCGGACGTATCGGCATTCGGATCCGCCTGGGCCGCGAGATCGGCGGGCGCCTGCGCCAGCATCTCTTCGGTATAGGGCACACCGACGAGGCTGTTGGCCTTCAGGTCCATGGTGACATCCACCAGTTTGAGCGGCGTCGTCTTCAGATACGAGTAGCTCGGCATGATGGATTCAGGCACGACGTCGCGCGGTTCAATCAGGTGCTGGACGTGCCATTCGTTGGAATAGCGGTCGCCGACACGGGCAAGATCCGGACCCGTGCGCTTCGATCCCCACTGGAACGGATGGTCGTACATCGACTCCGCTGCCAGCGAATAATGGCCGTAGCGCTCGACCTCGTCCTTGAACGGCCGGATCATCTGGCTGTGACAGACATAGCAGCCTTCACGGACATAGATGTTGCGACCAGCCAGTTCGAGCGGCGAATAGGGCCGCATGCCCTCCACCTTTTCGATGGTGTTCTCGAGGTAGAAGAGCGGAGCGATTTCCACGATGCCGCCGATGGTGACCACCAGAAGCGAACCGAGGAAGAGAAGGCTCGTGTTCTTCTCGAGGATTGCGTGTTTATCAAGAATTGACATGAGAGCCTTCCTTTCATTCAGCCGGCTGCGCGGCAGCAGGCATGACCGTTCCGGCGATCGGCGCTTCCTGGCGCTCGTGGCCGAGAATGGTCATCAGGACGTTGTAGGCCATGATGAAACCGCCCAGGAGATACATGGCACCGCCGACTGCACGCAGCACGAAGTAGGGATGCATGGCAGCGACCGATTCCGCGAAGGAATAGACCAGGAAGCCCTGCTCGTCGTATTCGCGCCACATCAGGCCCTGCTGGATGCCGGCGACCCAGAGCACGGCGGCATAGACGACGATGCCGAGTGTGGCGAGCCAGAAGTGCCAGTTGACCAGGCGCAGCGAATAGAGCCGGTTGCGGTTCCACAGCTTCGGCGTCAGGTAGTAGATCGCACCGAAGGTGATCATGCCGACCCAGCCGAGGGCGCCAGAGTGAACATGCCCGATGGTCCATTCGGTATAGTGGCTGAGCGAGTTGACGGCCTTGATCGACATCATCGGGCCTTCGAAGGTCGACATGCCGTAGAAGGCGATGGCGATGACCATCATGCGGATGATCGGGTCGGTCCGGATCTTGTCCCACGCGCCGGACAGCGTCATCAGGCCGTTGATCATGCCGCCCCAGGAGGGCATCCACAGCATGATCGAGAACACCATGCCGAGCGTCTGTGCCCAGTCAGGCAAAGCCGTGTAGTGCAGGTGGTGGGGACCTGCCCAGATATACATGAAGATCAGAGCCCAGAAGTGGATGATCGACAGGCGGTAAGAGTAGACCGGGCGTTCGGCCTGCTTGGGCACGAAGTAATACATCATGCCGAGGAAGCCTGCGGTCAGGAAGAAGCCGACGGCATTGTGGCCGTACCACCACTGGGTCAGAGCATCCTGGACGCCGGCAAAGGCTGAATAGCTCTTGACGCCGAGGAAGGAGACCGGGATCGCGAGATTGTTGACGATATGCAACATCGCGATGGTGATGATGAAGGACAGATAGAACCAGTTGGCCACATAGATATGGCTCTCTTTCCGTCTGATGATCGTGCCCATGAAGCTGATCAGATAGGCGACCCAGACGACTGTCAGCCAGAGATCGACATACCATTCCGGCTCGGCATATTCGCGGCCCTGGGTGATGCCCAGGAGATAGCCGGTGGCGGCCATGACGATGAAGAACTGGTAGCCCCAGAAGACGAACCAGCCGAGATTGCCGCCAAACAGACGTGCCCGCGAGGTCCGCTGGACCACGTAGAACGACGTCGCGATCAGCGCATTTCCGCCGAAAGCGAAGATCACGGCCGAGGTGTGCAGCGGACGCATGCGCCCAAAGTTAAACCAAGGCTCGATGTTGAGATCGGGATAGGCGAGCTGCAAAGCCACGACGACCCCGACGAGGAAGCCGACGACACCCCAGAAGACGGTGGCGATCACGCCGTAGCGGACAACTTCGTCGAAATACTCGGACTGCGGCGCCTTGGGCTTGAGAGCGGAGGAGGATGCCGTGGACGGAGCAAACTGCATCCGACGCAGCATGACGATCGTGCCTGCCGTAAGCACGAAGAAGGCAACCCACATATGGGCTGCAAAGAGACTGTCCTGGGTGAAGGCCACCCCGAGCAGCGCGGCGAAGGCGAGGACCGCCATCACCAGTGTCTCGAACGTATAATTCATTGTTGGAATCCCCCAACGCTTGCTGATCTCATCGCGAGGGGAGCCTGGCCCTGGGGAAGAATCCTCCCGCGTCGAATGCACCAATCGCATTGGGGGACCCAAACCACCTTGATCCAAGTCAATGCGGCGGCTCCTAAAATTCGCAAGGTTTGGTTTCACAACCGGCTTCGCGAATTGTCGTGCGCCATGGCTTGAGACCGCAAGGCGCAAGGCCCGCTGTACGTATCCTGGACTGCTTGGGTACCACGCGACGGAGACCCCGTTGGAGAGAACGGACATGCTGACCAGTATCCAGAACGGCCATGCCGAAAGCGGCGCCACCCGAACCGGCAATCTTCTGCTCGACACGGGCAAGCGCGACCTGTCCTGGCTCACTCGGGCTCATGGCGAGCAACTCGCCCTCTGCCGGGAACTGGAGGAGATCGCCGACTCGTTGCCGGCCCGAATCAACCGCCAGAAATGCATCTACGCGGCCAAGGCACTCGGTCCGCTCATCAAGGGCATCCACCACTACGAGGAAACCGTCCTATTCCCCATGCTCCAGGCCAACCCGGACGCCACCGAGCGCCTTGGACCGACGATCGAGAGGCTGAAATTCGAGCATTGCGAGGATGAGTGTTTCGCCGAGGAACTGACCGATGCGCTGTTGAAGCTCGGCTCTGGCGAAAGCGTCAACATGGAGGCCGTCGGCTACATGTTGCGCGGCTTCTTCGAAGGCATGCGACGCCACATCGCGTTTGAAAGAGAGCATCTCCTTCAGGGCGTCACGGACCACTGACGACCGCCGGGCGGACCAGACAGCGTCCGGACCGCCGACGGCCGCAATCACAAGACCCATCGACCGCCTCAGGCGGCGACATCACCAAAGACGGTTTCCGGTTCACCGAATGTCAGGATGGCACCGCTGATGCTGCCGTCCGAGGCACGCAAGGGGCTGCAACGCCCCGGCACGGTACTGCCCCCCATCTGAACTGACATCTTTGCAACGAAGGTACCGGACCGCCCGGCAAACGCCGAGTCCAGGGCGTGACGCACGCTCTCGTCGCAACCACCGGCAAGACCGAGATTGAAGACGCTTCGGCCAATCAACTCCATCTGCTGCTTTCCGAGCATCTCCGCCATGGCCGTATTGGCAAAGAGGTAGCGATAATCGCAGGTAACGACCGCGACACGTTCCGGCAGGTTGTTGAGGATCGCCTCGTTGAGCTGCTCGTCGTCGCCGCCGAGCCGGGCATGGCGCTCGCTCACCTGAGGCATCGGCGTTTCCTGAGCCCGCTTCGGCCCGAAATAGCGCTCGACCAGCAAGGACATCATCGCGGCATGCCGAAGCACGCAGGAGCGGTCGTCTGCATCATCGCGCAGGAACTTGGTGAGGAGGCGCATCTGCAGGTAGATGTCGTCGAGATCGGCGGCGCGATAGCTGATCAACTCCGAGATGAGCGGATCGATTTCGCGATCGAGCACCCGGACGAGCTGATCGTTGCCGCTGCGAATCGCCTGTTGCAACTGCAGCTTTTTCACCGAAACCGCTTCGAACATCGCGCGCAGATTCGAATCACGGAACTCGCCAACAGACATTCGCAACCTCATCACTGCGGTGTGACGCAGAACCGGTTCACGTCACACTCATCCGGCCGTCCCTAACATGAGGTCGTGTCACCTTCAATCGCTGCGAGTGTCCGGCTGCGGCCCAGCCCAAAAAATATCGGTCCGCCTTAATGAAATTACCAATGAAAATTGAGGGGACAGGCAGAGAGCGCCTAGAGCAAAGGCGCGCGACGCCGGCAGGCAAGAGAAACCCGCTGCTGGCGAATCAGATCGTGCGCTTGATGTCCCAGCGGTCGTGATACCAGAGCCACTGCTCCGGATATTCGCGCACCCATGCCTCGACCTTGTCGTTCAACATCTGTGCCGTGGCCGTGACGTCGATCTGTCCCTTGTCGTTGCGGGGCATCGTGACCCGCGGTTCGATCTCCAGCCGGAAGCGGTTTCCGGGCAGGCGGATGCAACGGGCGGGATAGACCTCGCAGTCGAACTGCCGGGCAAGCTTGGCAAGCAGAGGATTGGTCCGGACCGGATTGTTAAAGAACTGCGTCTCCAGCCCCTTCTTGAACTTCTGGTCGACGAGCACGCCGACGCCACCGCCCTGCTCGAGCTGGCGCGCAAGCGCAAAGGAGGAACCGGCATGCGATGGAACGAGGTTGCCCATGCGCTTGCGACGAAACTCGAAGACCTTCTCGGCGATGTAGGGATTGTTCGGCGGCCGGAAGAGAACCGTGACGAAGAGACCGAAGGCAGCGCCCGCCACGGGAAGGAGCTCGAAATTCGCAGTATGGCCGGTAAACACGATGAAGGGCCGCGGATTGTCGCGCAGGTCGAGAAATTGCTCGACCCCTGACACCTCCACCCTGCCCTCGCCCGGCTTTTCCGGATCGATGTCGAAGAGCTGGTCGAGGAAGACATATTCAGCCGCGAGCCGGCCCATATGGCCCCAGCTCGCAAGCGCAATCACCTCGCGCTCGGCCTCGGATTTCTCCGGAAACGCATTGCGCAGATTGACCAGCATCAACCGGTGTCGCTTCGTCTTCGGGCCGAGCCAGCGCATGAGCCGGTCGGCAAAGTTGATCGCCGAATCCGCCGGAAAGATCTTGAGCGCCGTCAGGAAGCCGAACGCAATCTGGGCCACGGACCAGTGATAGAACTTGCGCAGCGCCAGAACGATCCGGGTAACGAACATCCGCACCGGATCAATCCACCTTCAGGATGATCTTGCCGAAGACCTGCCGGCCTTCCATGCGGGCGAGCGCCTTGTCGATGTCATCGAAGGAGACCTGCGTGTCGATGACGGGATGAACGAGGCCGCGCGCCATCTTCTGCATGGCATCGGCCATGTTCTCCATGCGGCAGCCGAAAGAGCCGATGAGCTTGAGCTGCTGCTGGAACAGCATCATCAGGTTGACCTCGGTCGACACGCCAGAGGTCGAGCCGCACGTAACCAGGCGGCCGCCGCGCTTCAGGCAGAACATCGAGGCTGCGAAGGTGTCCTTGCCGACATGTTCGAAAACGACGTCGACGCCCTTCTTCTTGGTGAGCTTGCGCACCACACCTTCGAAACGGTCGGTCCGGTAGTTGATGACGTGGTCGGCACCCAGCGCCTTGGCCGGCTCGATCTTGTCATCGGAGCCGACGGTGGTGATGACGGTGCAACCGATCTTCTTGGCGAGCTGGATGGCGGCCGTGCCGATGCCCGAACCGCCGGCATGGACGAGAATGGTTTCGCCCGGCTGGAGCTTGGCATTATCGAACAGCATGTGCTCGACCGTACCGAAGGTGACGGGGGCGAGCGCCGCGCCGATCGCGTCGACACCGGGAGGTGCCGGCACCAGCAGGCGGGCCGGCAGGTTGATCTTCTCCTGGGCGAAGCCGTCGAGATGGAAACCATGCACGCCCGACACGTTTTCACAAAGATTGTCACGGCCTTCGCGGCACGGCTTGCAGAGACCACATGTACGCGCACCGTAGATGGCAGCGAGCTGCCCCGGCAGGATGTTGCCGACGCCGGGGCCGATCGCTTCGACGACACCGGAGGCCTCCGCGCCGATGACGAGCGGCATCTTGCGCTTGGCGAATGCCATGCCGCGCCAGCCCCAGACATCGATATGGTTCAGCGCCACGGCCTTGACGCGCAGCGTTACCTCACCCGGGCCGGGAGCTTCCGGCTCCGGCAGATCGACGATTTCAAGCTTGCGATCTTCGACGAGTTGCAATGCGCGCATGACATGTTTCCTTCAGGGCCTACGGGGCAGACGAGGCGTCGTCACGCTCCCATCATCACACCCGGACGTGTCCCGGGCGTCTGCCGACCTTCGTTGTTCTTGCGAGATGCGTGGATCCTCGGCTGCAGGCCGAGAATGACGTCCCGAATTGATGGCGCAGGCCTTAGACCGGTTCCCGCGTCATGACAAGGCTGGCATTCTGGCCGCCGAAGCCGAAGGAATTGGAGAGAACCGCCGAAACCGAGGCCTCCCGCTTCACGTTCGGCACCACATCGAGCACGATCGAGGGATCGGGGTTCGTGTAGTTGATGGTTGGCGGCACTGTGCCCGACAGCATGGTCTGGATCGAGAACACCGCCTCGACTGCACCGGCCGCCGTCAGCGTGTGGCCGATCATCGACTTGTTCGACGATGCTGGAATTGCGTCCTTCAGCCTGTCGCCGAAGACCGACAGCATGGCGCCATATTCCATCTTGTCGTTCTCAGGCGTCGACGTGCCATGGGCGTTGATATAGCCGATCGCATCTTCCGACAGGCCCGCGTCGGACAATGCCGCACGGATCGTTGCGATCGCGGGGCCGCCATCCGGCGAGGACCGTGTGCGGTGAAAGTGATCGGCCTTTTCACCGCAGCCCTTGATGATGCCGAGAACCTTGGCGCCACGGGCAATCGCCGATTCCAGCGATTCCAGCACCAGCGTTGCCGCACCTTCGGCGATGACGAAGCCATCGCGTTCCTTGCTGAACGGCTTGGAAGCCTTTTCCGGCGGATCGTTCTGGGTCGACAGCGCCGACAGAAGCGAGAAGCGGATGACGGCTTCCGGGCTGATCGAACCGTCGGTCGCAACCGTCAGCGCGCGTGTCGTGCGGCCCTGGCGGATCGCCTCGACGCCGAGCTGGATCGCGGTGGCACCGGAGGCACAGGCCGTCGACAGGGTCACGGGAAGGCCGCGCGTGCCGAACTTGTCGGACAAACGCTCGGAGATCGAGCCGAACTGCACGGCTTCAAGGAAAACCGGATCCGGTTTTTCGCGCATGGCGGCGAGGAAACGGTCATAGGCATCGCCTGGCTGGGTCGAGGCAGGCGCCCGTTCGGCCAGCGCAAAGCGGTCATGCCATTCCGGCTCGACCGGCGGGGCAGCCAGAAAGAGCGGGCCGTTGAAATCGCCATTGATGCCGGCCTGTGCCAGTGCCTCAATGGTCGTCTCGCGGGCCAGCGCATAGGAGCGCTCGACGGCATTGTTGGCGGGAACGGCGATGAAATCGACCGTACCACCGATGCGGGTCGACATGCCCTCGGTATCGAAGCGCTTGATGTAATGGATGCCGGACTGACCCGAGGTGAGCTTTGACCAGTTGTCGGCCAGCCCTTGGCCGAGCGACGTGATGACGCCCATGCCGGTGACGGCGATGATCGGGCGGCCGAGATGATCCTTGAAGCGGTTGTCGGTCATGGATCTGTTCTCCTCACGCATTCGCCGAGAGTACGGCGAGGCCTTCGCCCCGCACATAGCCGAGGGTGGAGATGACGGCATGTCTTGCCGGAGCGGTCTGCGCCGTCTCATGCGCCGGATCGAAGGCCGGCACGATGGCGCCAGAATCGATGGCGAGAGCCGCGAGCGCCAAGCCTGCCGGGAATTGGGCTTCGACGGAATGGCCGATCGAACCCGCATAGCCGCGCACAGGCATACCGGCAAAACGTTCCGCAAGGTGAGCCTTCTCACGTTGCGTCAAGTCAGCCAGACCCGAAGCGCCCGAGAAGACCACCGTATCGGCAGCAGCCAAGGACGCGGCTTCCGGCACCATCTGCCCGAGACGCGTTTCGAGCTTGCCCTCGTCGCGATTGCCGCGATCGCCTTCGACTGCGTCGAGCACGGCATAGATATGCGCGCCCCGCGCTTCGGCATGTTCGCGGGATTCAAGCACGAGGAAAGCGCCGACCGTGCCCAGGATCATGCCGCCGCCTGACGAGCCGTCACGCGACCAGAGCGGTTGCCAGGGACCCGTCTGATGAGCGCGGATGCCCTCGACCAGCAGCAGAATGTCAGGACGCTCTGCAACGAAGGCACCGCCGACAAGCGTATGGGTCGACTGGCCGGCCTTGATGCGGGCGAACGCCGTTGCAATCGCCGAGATGCCGGCTGCTTCTTCGCCCATGAATGTGCGCGACGAACCGGTGACCTTGTGCACGATCGAGATATTGCCGGCCAGCAGGTTGGAAAGCTGCGCCAGGAACAAGGTCGGGCGAAGCTCGGTCTTCAGCTTCTCAATCAGGAATTTCTCGCGGTCGTTGCGCATCAGCGCCTCGTCGACGATCAGGCTGTCGACGGCAATGTCACGCTCGCCGCCCCCGGCCGCCACGATGAGGTCCATGGTGCCGCAGGCGTCCGCATCGTCCTTCATGCCGGCATCATCAAGCGCAAGACCGGCGGCGAAGACGCCGAGGCGCTGCCAGTTCTCCATCTGGCGCTGGTCGCCGCGCTTGGCGATCTGCTGCGACCAGTCCATCTCGGGCAGCTTGTGCACGACATAGGGCTTGAACTTTTCGGCCTCGAGCACCGGTTCGGGAGCGGTCTTCTGGGAAAGGAGCGCGATATGCGCTTCCTTGCCGGTGCCGTGGCAGGTGACGATCCCGACGCCGGTGATCACCACATCATTCGGTTGTTTGACCATATGCAATCCTCTCGTCGGCGGGCTGGCCGACGTAAAATGCGGGTTTTCCCGAATAAGGCCCCAAGGTCAATAGCAGATTGCGCGCTTGCGGCCGAATGCGCCTTAAGCCTGGGACGTCATGGCCGCGATCAGACCGATCTCCTCGGCGCGTTTGCGCACGATCGGGGCGAGCGGCACCTCGGAGAAGGGCATGGTGCGCAGCTTCAACTGTGCATCGCAGACCTTCTTGCCTGCGCTCGTGATCTTGGCCTTGGTAACGGCAAAACCTGAACCGTCATGTTCGAGCACAGCCTCGATGTCGAGCACGGCGCCCGGTTCGACGAAGGTGCGCATCTTGGCGCCGTCGACCGACATCAGGAAGGGCATGGCTTCGAAGTCCTTGACCGCAAGCAGCAGCATTCCGGAGGCCTGCGCCATGGTCTCGATCAGAAGCACGCCCGGCACGAGCGGCATGCCGGGGAAATGCCCCTCGAAGACGGGGCTTTCCATCGGCACGGTCGAGGTGGCCTTCAAAAGGCCAAGGCCGAGATCAACGCTCTCGACCTTGTCAATCATCTGGAAATATTCAAGCAACATGACGTGTCTCCGCCGCGTGGCGGCTCAAGCCTTGGCGGCCCTGAGTTCGTCGATCTTGGCGCAGAGGTTTTTCAGAACGAAGTATTCCTCGGTCGAAACCTTGCCTTCGTTGACTTCCTGCGTCCACTGCTCGAGCGGGATCTTGATGCCGAATTCCTTGTCGATCGCAAAGACGATGTCGAGGAAGTCGAGGCTGTCGATGCCGAGGTCATCGATCGTATGGCTTTCCGGCGTGATCGTCTCGCGATCGATTTCGCTGGTCTCTGCGATGATGTCGGCAACTTTGTCGAATGTAGCGGTCACGCTCGTACCTCATATGTCTAAAATTCTGGGTTCCACATAAGGAAAATGGCGTGAAATGCCAATGGTGGTTTTGTGCAGTCGCGAAATTTGCAGGCGTAGTGTTGCCTAAACAGCAATCGAGTGGCGCCCCTTGCCGCTCGACAGATAGCCGTCGAAGACAGCAGCGATGGTCCGGGCGAAGGGCCGGCCGGCTTTGGTGATGACGAAACGATCGCCCTCGATCAGACAGATGCCGTCCTGGTTCGACTGTGCAAAGGCTCGCGCTTCCGCGACGATGACATCGACCGCATTGCCGAACTCGGCTGTCAGCTCCGCGAATGAGACGGTGAAACGGCACATGATTTCCTCGATCACGCGCCGACGCAGCCGGTCGTCGTCGCTCACCTCCACGCCGCGTACGGCTGCAAGCCCACCGGCTTCCGCCATGCGCTGATACTCGCCGGTTGCCGGCATGTTCTGGACATAGCCTTGCGGAAACTGACCGATGGAGGATGCGCCAAGCCCGATCAGGGCTTCCGCCGCATCATCCGTATAACCCTGGAAATTCCGCCGCAGGCGCCCCTCCCTCGCCGCAATCGCCATGCGGTCCTCCGGCAGCGCGAAATGGTCGATACCGACAGGCTCGTATCCGGCATCGATAAGCAGCGAAGCGGCGAGGCTCATCTGCGCAAACCGCTCTTCAAGGCCGGGCAAGACCTCTTCCTTGATCATCGTCTGATGTTTCTTCATCCACGGAACATGCGCATAGCCGAAGAGAGCGATGCGATCGGGTTCGAGCGACAGGATATCCTTGACCGTCTCCGCCACGGTCGCCTGCGTCTGGTGTGGCAGACCGTAGAGAATGTCGCAATTGACCGAATGCACGCCACGGGCGCGCACCGCATCCACCACCGATTTCGTATGTTCAAATGTTTGAATACGATTGATCGCCTTCTGCACCTCTGGGTGGAAATCCTGAACGCCGAGGCTTGCACGCGTCATGCCGATGGCGGCAAGCGCATCATAGCGCGGTTCATCGAGATCATTCGGATCCATCTCGACGCTGATCTCGACGTCATCGGCAAAGCGAAAGGCGGAACGAAGGGCGTCCATCAGTGCGACCAGGTCGTCCGGTCGCACCATGGTCGGAGAACCGCCGCCGAAATGCACGGCGGTCACGGCGGCGTCGCGGCTGACCAGCGCGCCGACGGCCGCGATCTCCTTCTTCAATGCTTCCAGATAGATAGTGATGGGCTCGTATTTCAGCGTATGCTTGGTGTGGCAGGCACAGAACCAGCAAAGGCGGTCGCAATAGGGGATGTGGACATAGAGTGAGATCCGCTCGTCACCCGTGATTGCCTTCAGCCACTGTGCATATTTGTCGCAATCGACATCCTCGTGAAAATGTGGCGCCGTCGGGTAGCTCGTATAGCGCGGGACAGCGCCAGAGTACTTGGCCAGGAGGGAATTCTGCATGATTTTGCGCTGCCTTAGGATGTGTCGAGCTACGACCGAAGATAGCGGCAGCAAGCGGCCGGCTCTTTGACTTCGATCAATTTGCTGATAGTGTTCCCACACAGAGTTTATTGGAACTCACAGGCCCCGGCGGGCCGCCGACCGGGCACGGCAAGCTGCAGCCGAAACCGGGGCGATGGGGTGGCAAGACCATGGATACCTACAGAAAAGACATCCCCCAATGCGACGCTCCCGTCGTATGCCGTTCCTGCGAAGCGCGCCATGGCGGCCTGTGCTCGGTGCTCACGGCCGCCCAACTCGCCGAGATCAACCGTCACTCGATCCGCCGCCGCATCGATGCCGGGAACGAGGTTGTCGGCCAGGGCGAACAGGTGGGAAGCTACAGCAATATCCTGAAGGGCGTCATCAAGCTGTCGAAGATGATGGCCGATGGCCGCCAGCAAATTGTCGGCCTGCAATTCGCGCCGGATTTCCTCGGCCGCCCCTTTCTCGGCGAGAGCACGATCACGGCGGAAGCGGCGACCGACACCGAGATCTGCACCTTCCCGCGCAATGTCGTCGAACGCATGGTGGGCGAAGTGCCCGACATGGAGCGCAAGCTGCATTCCCAGTCGTTGAAGGAGCTGGACGAGGCCCGCGACTGGATGCTGACGCTGGGCCGCAAGACGGCCCAGGAAAAGGTCGCGAGCTTCCTCTACCTGATCGCCACCCACATCGACCCGGAAACCGAAGGTGTCCAGACCTTCGACCTGCCGCTGTCGCGCGCCGACATCGCCGACTTCCTCGGCCTGACGATCGAGACCGTCAGCCGCCAGATGACGAAGCTGCGCAAGGATGGCGTCATCGTCATCGAGAACAATCGCCACGTCATCGTGCCGAAGCTCGACCGCCTGCAAGACGCAGCCGGGATCGACTGAATCAGCGGCTCGCCGACGAACAATTTTCGTACTGCCCGATCTGTCGATCGGTTCAACCAGCTCAGAGCAGGCGAATCGCAAGCCAGGTGAGCGCGACGACCGCCGCCATGAACGCACAAGCCGCATAGAAAACGCCGATGCCTCTGAGAATATCTGCGGGACCGGCATTGTCGCGTCCGCCTGCATGCATCATCGGCTCGCTCACCCGGACGCCGCCATAGACGCGCGGGCCCGCCAGCTGCAGATCGAGCGCGCCGGCCATGGCCGCTTCCGGCCAGCCGGAATTCGGCGAACGGTGCAGTCCATTGTCACGCAGCGCAACCGACATCGATCGACGGCCGGCCCCTGCCCCGAGCCTCACTGCAGCCGCCAGGGCGATGAAACCGGCGGCCAGCCGCGCTGCGGGCCAGTTGGCGAGATCATCGAGCCGCGCCGAGGCCCAGCCAAAGTCGAGAAAGCGCTCGTTCTTGTGTCCGATCATCGAATCGGCCGTGTTCAGCATCTTGTAGGCGAGTATGCCCGGCAAGCCGGCAATCGCATACCAGAGGGCCGGTGCCACGACGCCGTCGGCGAAATTTTCCGACAGACTCTCGATCGCAGCGCGTGAGACACCCGCCTCGCCCAGCGTCTTTGGATCGCGACCGACGATCATCGCGACCGCAAGCCGACCGCCTTCCAGCCCCTCCCGCTGCAGCCCGTCGGCGACGGCCTGAACGTGATCGCCGAGACTTTTCTGCGCGAGGAAGACTGCGACGACAATGACTTCGAGCAGTACTCCAATCAGGCCGAGATGATCGAAGATCCATGAAAGCATGCAGCCGACGGCAACCGAGCCGAAAAGCAGCAACAGGATCGTCACGGCACCATTCAACCGGCGGCCTTCGGCCGTGAAGGTCGAGCGGTTGAGCGGCTTCTCGAGGAGATCGATCGCCTTGCCGAAGACCACGACCGGGTGCGGCAGGCGGCGCCAGAGCCAGGGCGGGTCCCCGATGATCCGGTCTAGCCCGAAAGCCACCAGCAGCAGCAGGAGATGGCTCATGCGATCACCTCGGGAATGACTTGAGCGCGGCGTCCAGACGGCTATCGCCGGCCGGATCGGGCGCGAGGCCGAAACGCAGCCAGTCGGGCCGGTAATCGAATCTGCGCGTCAGGATATGATGGCTGCAGAGATGCGCGTGCAGAGCACCGGCTGCGCGATCCTCCACCAGCTGAAACAGGTCTGTTCCACCCCGCACCGTGAGCCCGGCCTTTGACAGAACACCGCCGAGAGCCTGTGAACGCTGTCGGATCTGGTCACGGATGACGGACGTGTCCGAAGACATCAGGTGCTGGGCAAGCACGAGCGCGGGGCCGGACACGGCCCAGGGGCCGAGCCAATCGGCAAACTGGCGGGTGAGGCTTTCATCCGCGATGACGAAGCCGAGGCGAATGCCGGCGAGCCCGAAGAACTTGCCAAAGGAGCGGAAGACAATGAGGTTGGAAGCAGTCCCGGCTGCCAAGCTTTGCTCCGGATCCGTATCGCCGAATGCCTCGTCCACGACGAGCAAACAGCCACGACTGCCAAGATCACTGGCCAGCGCCTGCAATGCGTCCCGCCCGAGCAGACGGCCATCGGGATTGTTGGGGTTCACGACGACGACGAGACTGTGCGCGGGGCCGATCTCACCGAGGTCGGCGATCGCATCGACAGAAATACCGGCAAGCGTGAAGGCCCGTTCATACTCACCATAGGTCGGGGTAAGCACGGCGACGCGACCGCCCGCAGGGACGAGACGCGGCAGCAACTGGATGACGGATTGCGTGCCGGCCACAGGCAGCGGCAGGCGTGCCGCCGAAGTGTAGTAGGTGCGTGCGGCCTCGCGCGCTGCCATATCGCGCTCCCGATCGGGCAGGCGATGCCAGGCACGCATGGGTATGTCGGGCAGGCCCGGCGGACATGGGTTGATGCCGGTGGACAGGTCGAGCCAGTCCTCAATCCGGCCGCCATACTGTGCAGCAGCTGCTGCAAGCCCGCCACCATGCTGGATCGGGCCGCTCATTGCTGCCCTCCGGCAAGATCGATGAGATGCATATAGGAACCGGCAACCGTGCCGCGGCGCAGGCCGACGGCGCCGAGGCTTTCGCCGAGCGCGTCTTCCGCATCGAACAGACGATCTCCGGCCCCTTCCGACACGACCGTGGAATAATGGAATTCATGGGCCGTCAGGGCGCCCGCGAACAGATCGGGCGCGCGCGAGCGAAGTCGACGGTAGCCGAGATGGCGCTTGCGGCTCGCATGACTCGTCACGACGGGCAAGAGGCCGAGCATGGCGTGGGTGCGGCCATCGGCATCGATCAGCCCCTCGCCCAGCACCATATAGCCGCCGCACTCACCGTAGATCCGGGTGCCCCGGGCAGAAGCGGTCGTCATGCCCGTGCGAAAGTGCAAGGCATCGGCAAGCACGCCGGCATGCAGTTCCGGATAGCCGCCAGGCAGATAGACGGCGTCGGCATCCGCGACCGGTGCCTCGTCCGCGAGCGGAGAAAAGAACGAGAGCTCCGCCCCCTGCGCGCGCCAGCCTTCGAGCAGATGCCGATAGGAGAAGGCGAAAGCGAGGTCACGGGCGACAGCGATCCGCTGGCCAAGCGGCGGTATGCCGGCCGGGACAGGCCCGGAAGACTTGGCAACGTCTCCTCCGGCCAGTCGCAGAACGGCATCGAGATCGACGCCGGCCTCGATGGCATCGGCCGCGCGTTCGATAAAGGCCTCCAGCGACCCATGCTCGCCCGCCTGGACGAGGCCCAGATGCCGCTCCGGAAGCAACAAATTCTGGTCGGTCCTGAGGCTGCCCAGAACGGGTATCTCGGTTTGCGCCATGGCGGCACGCAGCATGGTCTCATGCCTGTCGCTGCCGACGCGGTTGAAAATGACCCCGGCCACCCGGACATCCGGCCGGAACCGCGCAAAGCCGGTGACCAGGGCCGCCACCGATTGCGAGGTGCGGGCGCAGTCGACGACAAGCACCGCAGGCAGAGAGAGACAAACGGCCAGATCGCCGGCACAGCCGCTGCCATCGGCGGCACCGTCGAACAGTCCCATCATGGCTTCGACGATCAATGTGCCGGTCTCGGAACAACGGACGGCTTGCGACCTGAGAAACGCTGGACGCATGGCCCAGGGGTCGAAATTGAAGCAGGGCGCTCCGCTTGCGGCTGCATGAAATGCCGTGTCGATATAGTCAGGGCCGGCCTTGCCAGGGGCCACTGGCACTCCGCGACGGCGAAAGGCCCGCATCAGGCCGAGCGTCACCACCGTCTTGCCGGAACCGGAAGCCGGCGCGGCAATCAGCAGTCCGCTCATGCCGTGTCTTTCCGGTCCGTGCCGAATGGATCGGGCAGGAGTTTGCGCCCGGACATGGCGCCCAGCCAGTCAAGCGAGGGACGGAGCCGGACGACTTCGCCGATCACCACGATGGCCGGAGGCTCGATACCGGCGGCCAGCATGTCGGCCTCGGCCCGTGCAAGCGTCGTCTCAAGCACGGTCTGTTGCGGTGTCGCCGCATTGCAGACGAAGGCGACGGGCTCGTCGGCCCGGCGACCTGCCGACATAAGATTGGCCGTGATCTGTCCCATATGTTTCATCGCCATATACATGACGATGACAGGTGATCCGCGACCGATCGCATCCCAGTCGATGCGATCGGGCACGACGCCGGAGGAATCATGCCCGGTCAGGAAAGTGACGGCGTGGTTGACCTCGCGATGGGTGACGGGAATGCCGGCATAGGCAAGACCACCGATGCCGGCCGTGATGCCCGGCACGATACGGAAGGGCACGCCATGTTCGATCAGCGTCAGTGCCTCTTCACCACCCCGTCCGAAGACGAAGGGATCGCCACCCTTGAGACGAAGAACACGGTGGCCGGCCTTGGCGAGTTCGACGAGACGCAACGAGATGTCACGCTGTTTGGCAGAGGGCTTGCCGCCACGTTTGCCGGCATATTCGAGCACGGCACCACTGCGCGCGAGCTTGAGGCAATCCTCGTTGACCAGTGCGTCGTGAACAATGACGTCGGCTTCCGACAGGCCCTTCGCTGCCAGCAGGGTCAAAAGGCCCGGATCACCGGGGCCGGCACCGGCCAGCCACACCTGGCCAGGCTCGATGGCCGGCAGGCTCGTGGGCAGGGCAAGACGCGTCGGTTCACTCATGCTCATGGTCTAGGCCCCGTCGATAAAAATTGCAATTCCGCCCCGACGCTTTCCGCACGCAACCTGCCGACCCATGCCTTCCGCCGGGCAGCCAGCTCGCCTATAAGCGAGCCATGAGCGATGCCGATCGAAAAGACGCAAGGAACGCCGCCGAAGACGGGCGGCTGGAAAAGCCGGAAGGCGCACCGCTGCGCAAAGGCTGGACGACCGGCGCCTGCGCGACGGCCGCGACCAAGGCCGCCTATACGGCGCTGCTGACCGGGAGCTTTCCGGATCCTGTCTCGATCACCCTGCCCAAAGGCGAAACACCCGCTTTCGCGTTGGCCCGGGAAGGCATGGACGGGCAAAGCGTCTTTGCGGGCATCGTCAAGGATGCGGGCGATGATCCGGATGTGACCCATGGCGCCACCGTAATCGCCACCGTGACAAGGCTGCCGCCCGGAAGCGGCATCCGCTTTGTGGCCGGCGACGGCGTCGGAACCGTGACCAAGGCCGGCCTGCCGATCGGCGTTGGGGAACCGGCCATCAATCCGGTGCCCCGCGCCATGATGACGGCGGTGGTCGAGACACTCGCCGGTGAACACGATGTATCGCCCGATCTGGAGATCCGGATCTCGGTGCCCGGCGGCGCGACCATTGCGGAGAAGACCTGGAACCCGAGGCTTGGCATTCTCGGCGGCATCTCGATCCTCGGCACGACGGGTGTGGTGCATCCCTTCTCCTGCGCGGCCTGGATTCATTCCATCCATCGCGGCATCGACGTGGCCCGCGCCGAAGGCCTGACGCATCTGCTCGGCGCCACGGGCTCGACCTCGGAGAAGGCGGCGCAGGACTTTCATCGCCTGCCGGATGGCGCGCTGATCGACATGGGCGATTTCGCGGGCGGCCTGCTCAAATACCTCCGCGCCCATCCGGTGCCGCGTCTGACGATTGCGGGTGGTTTCGCCAAGATGACCAAGCTTGCCCAGGGCGCGCTCGACCTGCACTCGTCGCGCAGCCAGGTCGACAATCAGTTCTTTTTGTCATTGCCTTGCAGCCAGTCCCTGAGCGACGCCCAGCGCGCGGCGGTCGAGCATGCAAACACCGCCATGGAGGTTCTGACAATCCTGTCGGAAGAGGGTATCGACATCGCGCGATCCATTGCCGAAGCGGCCAAACGAAGTGCAGAAGGGGTGCTTCGCGACAGCGGTGTGAGCGTGGACATCATCGTGACCGACCGCAAGGGAACGATCATCGCCCATGCCAACTGATCGGCAAGACACCCCGCAAAAAATCCTGATTCTCGGCGGAACGTCGGAGGCCCGGGCTCTTGCCCAACGGCTTTGCGCTGAGGGACATGACGTCACGACCTCGCTTGCAGGGCGGACGGTCGATCCCGTGTTGCCGGTGGGTGCCGTCAGGATCGGCGGTTTCGGCGGCCCTGAGGGGCTTGCGACCTATCTGCGGGCGGAAGGTTTCGCGCGAATGATCGATGCCACCCACCCGTTTGCCCGGCGGATCAGCGAAAACGCCATCCAGGCGGCTGCGATCTCGGGTGTCCCTCTCGAACAATGCTTGCGGCCACGCTGGCAGAAGCAACCTGGCGACCGGTGGAAGCCCGTCCCCTCGCTGACCGCCGCAGCGGATGCCCTGCCAGCCGGCGCAACCGTGTTTCTGGCGCTCGGTCGGCAATATCTCGACGCCTTCCAGGCGCGCAGTGATTGCCGCTTCGTCATTCGCATGGTGGATCCGCCGGAGACACATCTTGCCTTCGCGGACCACACACTCGTGCTTGGCAAACCGGCCAGCGATCCCGACCGGGAGGCCGATCTGTTCACGGCGCATGGAATTTCACATCTCGTCTGTCGCAATTCGGGTGGCCCCGCCGGCTATGCCAAGATCATTGCCGCACGGCGTCTGGCCCTGCCGGTGATCATCATCGAGCGCGACTGACGTCGCACCGCCTCAGCGGAACTCGAAGATCTGGCGAAAGACGCCCGGCGCGATGATCGAGAGCGGGTTGATCACGAGATTGGGCTTGGTGGTCGCGCCAGTCAGCTTGAAGGTGATGCCGAGCAGGCCCCGGTCACGGCCGTTGCCGAGGATCGCGCCGATGACCGGCAGTTCGCCGAACAGCCGATTCAAGCCATAGGCGGGCATGAAGGTGCCGGTCAGATCGATCCGCCCGGCCGGATCCCGGACGATGCCCTGGAAGGTGGCACCGATCTGTTCCCCACGCACGATGCCGTTCTCCAGGCTGAGCGTGCCATCGACCACGGCGAGCCGCGCAAAGGCACGCTGGAAAGCCGCAGAACTGACATCGGTATCGCTGCGGACAGCGCTGTTGAGGCTTCGTCCATCGGCACCGGTCGGCGTCGTGACAATGCTCTGCAGGCGCTCTTCGTTCTGCACCTTGAAATTGCGCAGGTCGAGATTGCCGCTCCAGGCGCCTTCTCGAGTTTCAGTCAGCCGGAGATTGGCAAGCCCTCCGCCCAGACGCTTGTAGGTATCCAGAAAACGCAGAACGGCGCCGGCGTCGCTTGTCGTCACGGAGAGTTCACGCCGCCCGCTCGGTTGCCGCAACTTTGCGACCAGAGCCTGGCCGCTGCCCGTGATACCGGAAAAATCCACCCCGCTGAGCCGCCCCTTGGCTGACGAATAGACGACGGACACGCCAGACAGCTGTTCGCCTCCGAAGCCCAGGACACGTTCGAATCGCCCCTCGATCCGAAGCGATGTGTTCGAGGCCCCGGCCTTTCCGGCATCCCCGGATGGCTGCTGTATCGTCGAGATCAGCGAGCGTGCATCGAGGACACTTCCCTTGGCGACAACCGAATAGACACCCTTGTTGAGCCGTATCGTCAGGGCCACATTATCCCCAGGCGCCAGGCGAACACGGGACAGATTGGCGGACACCAGCCCCCTGTCGTCGGCAGACATGTCGCCCAAGGCGCCGAAACCATCCCCGTCGAGCTCGAACTTCTCGATAAGCGACTGAGCACCCTTCTTCGACAGTTCGAACTTCGCAGTGGCGCCGATGCCCTGCCCTTTCGCCCAGCCGACCCAGGGGAAGGTCAATGTCGCCGACCGCAGATCGACGGACACGGCCTGACGGGTTTCGTCAACGCGGCGCAATTCGATCTTCATCGGGCCGCTGACGATCTCGCCGAGCCCCGGCACGAGCTTCTCGCGGCTCGCATTGTCGAGCGTTGCGGTGATCACGCTTTCACGCGCCACCTCCCCCTCGCCCCGGCGCACAGGTTCGGTAAGCACCACCTTCATAGGCACGTCGTCGATCCTGGCGTCGGCATCAAGCTTCGCCTTGTCCGCATCGACAGTGAGTTTGCCGGTCACGTCGTTGATTTTCCGGCCATCGAATGGCTTCGCTACATCGACGTCTTCGAGAGTGACGTCCGCCGTCCAGCTCGGGGCCGGCGGCTGCTGGTCCGGCACCAGACCGAGGCGGATTTTCGCCTTTCCGCGCACCTTGCCGGCAAAATCCTCAGGCTTGAAGTCCACGACACGCAGCGCCTCGATGGGCTTGAACGAAACGAGCTCCGCCACGGCGTCGGCGGCACCGCTGATATCGAGTTCGAGATCAGCCATGAGCGGCTTTTCATAGGCGTCCTGAAGGCTGAGCTTGCCCCGATCGAGCGTCACCATGCGCCCGGATGGAAAGAATGATCCAGCCGATCGGATGTCGACGTCGACCCGTTCCCCCACCATGTCGAACCGACCATAGACATCACGGAGAGGCGGCAGGTCCCCGGTGAGGTTCAGCCGGGCATCCTCCAGATCGAAACCGATCTTCAGCTCGTCGGCATCCAGCCGCACGGGTTTCGGATCGATCGACAGCCGGTTCTGTGGAATGAATACTTCGATCGTGCCGCGTGGAATGACGCCACCGAAGAGGTTTTCAAGCACCCATGCCCGCGGTTTCGAGGCGATCCAGTAAGGCCAGAGCTGCTTGACAACGCTCGTGCGCATGTCGTGCACCTCGCCGTTGAAGCGGATCTCGGGGCCTGTTCCGCCGAAACGCATCTGCAGTTTGCCGCGCATGTTGCCACCGGGCGTCGAGGCATCGAGCGTGTCGAGCTGCAACAGGTTCTCATCGACCAGATAGCGGCCATAGCCCTTCAGGAAGAAGGGAAACGGCGTCTCGCCGGCCGTCGGCACATTCGCCCGACCGTCGGTCACCACCAGATCCAGGCCGAAACCCTTGCCGAAACTCGGCCCCTCGGGAAGCCGGTCGAGATCGATGATGCCCCCCGAGAGCGGGATGACCGTCTCCTCGAAGCGCGCAATGGAATCAGCGAGTTCGATCGTGTCCTTGGAGAAATCATAGGACAGCTTGAGCTGGGCATCGGTCAATTCCTGGCGGTCGCCGTCCGAATAGAAGCCTGCCTTGCGCAAGTTGATGGCGAGTGACACCGCCGGTGCCTGGGCGCCATCTTCACGCCGCGCGTTGAGCAGCAGTTCGGCGGAACCGTCGATCCCCTGGCGCGGCTCGCCGACACTCGATCGCCGGAGAAGAAAGGGCGTCACCCGCACATCGGCAATGCGCATCGTCAAGGTTTCCGCCCGTCCACCGACATTGGTGGTGAGTGCGGTGAGCTCGGTCTGCTGACCGTTCACCGAGACGGCGCCGAAAATCGACAGAGAATCGTCCTCGCCCCGTTCCAGCACGATGTCGTCGATGGCAATGGAAAGCGGCCGCCCGCTGGCGCTCGTCGAGGCAATTTCCATTCCGCCGAGTCGCATTCGATCCAGGCCGCCCCGGGCGATGAAGGCCTGCAGCCCGTCGAGTTCGCGAAAGGCATCCGCCAGCCGCTCCGGCACCTGGTCGACCCGCCAGTTGGAAAGGTCGATGGGCTTGCCCTTCGGCAGGACCGTGGCGTCGAGGCTGATCCCTTCGCTGACGACTTCCCGGACAGAGAAACGCCCGCCCAGAAGAGCGAGCGGTTCGATGATGAAGCGAATCGATTGGGTGAGCGCGACCTGCTGACCGCCGACCTTCTGCTGCAGGGTGACGTCGCGCGCTTCGACCGACAGTTCCATGTCGTTCGAGAACCGGACCTCGGTGGCGCCGATCTCGGCGACGAATTGCTGGCCGAGCGCATTGTTGAGAACCGTCCGCGCACGCTGGGCAAGGGCCGCATCGAGCGCGCCACTCTCGACGACTGCGTAAACGCCGATGAAGACGATCAACCAGAGGCCGGCAAAGCCGGATACCAGCCTGAGGAAGCGCCGAAACAGGGAGCGTTTCGGCGGTGGGCAATGCACGATGAGGGGATCTTCGGCCTGCGCCGACGGAAGGGCATGCAGCGGCACGATGTCCCGCTTGCGAAACCGTAGCTTTTCGCCCCGGATCTCCGACATGTGCTGGTGATTGTCTCCGTCGACCGATGCCGCTAACAAGTCGCTCTGGACGACTTCGGAGCGGACTATATATCGATGACGCCCAGTTTCACCCATAAAACGGGCAAAAGAAAGGTTATCCCATGACGGAATTGACTGCCGGGGACATGGCCCCCGACTTCTCTCTGCCCCGCAACGGCGGCGGCGCGGTTTCGCTTTCCGATTTCGCCGGCAAACCGGTGATCCTCTACTTCTACCCCAAGGACGACACGAGCGGTTGCACGACCGAGGCGATCGACTTCTCCGGTCTCGCCGCTGACTTCGAAAAGCTCGGCGCACTCGTCATCGGCGTATCGCCTGATTCGGTGAAGAGCCACGACAAATTTTCCGCCAAACACAGCCTTTCGGTGGTCCTCGCCTCCGATGAGGAGCACAAGGCGCTGGAGGCCTATGGCGTCTGGAAGGAGAAGAGCATGTATGGCAAGACCTATATGGGTGTCGAACGCTCGACCTTCCTGATCGACGGCTCGGGCAAGATCGCCGAAACATGGCGCAAGGTGAAGGTAGCAGGCCATGCAGCAGCCGTGCTGAAGGCAACCCAGGCCCTCTGACATGTCCGAGATCAAGCAGCCCGAAACGGCCTTCCATTCCCTTCGCGGCGCTGCCACTCTCGCGATCACGAGCGCCGACCTCGACGTGAAGACGGCGCTCACACAAGCCGCAGCGGTCCGTTGGCAGGAGCGACGCCTGTCCTTGCGCTCGCCGCTCGACCCCGCCTTGCCGGACAGGCCCGGCCGCCCGGCAAAGCCGGAACTGGTTCCTCCCAAGGCGGTCGGCAAGCGCTCCCTCCACACGCTGCCCGGTCGCGTGGCGCTCCTGCACGCGCTCGCCCATATCGAACTCAATGCGGTCGACCTCGCACTCGACATCGTCGCGCGCTTTGCCACAGAGCCAGTACCGCATTCCTTCTTCGATGGCTGGATGAAGGTCGCTTTCGAGGAAGCCAAGCATTTCAGACTGGTGCGCGACAGGCTGCGGGCCCTCGGCGCCGACTACGGCGACATGCCGGCTCATGACGGCCTCTGGCAGGCGGCACATTCGACCAAGAACGACCTGACGGCACGGCTTGCGGTGGTCCCGTTGATTCTGGAGGCGCGCGGTCTCGACGTCACACCGGCCCTGCAGGAGAAGATGCGCGAGACCGGCGACATCGAGAGCGCCGATGTGCTGAGCGTGATTTACGAGGACGAAAAGGGGCATGTGGCGGTCGGCGCCAAATGGTTCCGCTTCCTCTGCGCCCGCGAAAAACGTGATCCGGCCAAGGCTTTTCAGGATCTGGTTCGCGCCAATTTCCGCGGCCAGCTGAAGGCGCCCTTCAACGATGTCGCCCGCGCCGAAGCCGGCCTTACCCCGTCCTTCTATCGATCCCTGTCCTCCAAGAACAACTCCTCGGTTTGACACGCAAATCCATGCGCCTAACGCTTCATTAACCCTAATTATGCGTAACTCCCGAGGGCGGGATCGGAGAGTCGACGGACCGCAAAAGGGCAAGGAACGCAGTAGCGTTTCGCCTGAATGTGATTGGGGGTCAGCGTGGCGGCGGGTTCGAACAACCAGATCTTCGGAAAACGCAAGGTGCAGCACGTCGTCATCCTGGCGAGCGGCGACCGCATTCGTCACATGACGATCCGCCCCTGGATGATCGCCCTCACCGTCTGTTTCCTCGGCACCATGGCAATCGGCTATCTCGGCGCCACCACCTATCTCGTCTTGCGCGACAACCTGATCGGCGCCACCATGGCCCGCCAGGCGCGCATGCAACACGAATACGAAGACCGTATCGCTGCGCTCCGGGCACAGGTCGACCGGGTGACGTCCCGCCAGTTGCTCGACCAGCAGGTGGTCGAGGAGAAGGTCGAAAAGCTGCTCGAACAGCAGATGGCGCTCACCTCGCGGCACGGCCGGATCGGTGCACTTCTGGAGGCCAGCAGCCCGTCCGACGCACTGCCTGCCGACGGTCCCGTGCCGGCCGAGAAGCCGCTGGTCGATGGTGAGGACCACGCAGCGCTCTCGAACGGCACACGGGCTTTCGCAGCACTTCTAGGCACAGCGACAGACGAAACCACCGCGAATGCCGTCGAGGCAGGCAATCACGCGCCGGCGCTCGCGCTGGGTTATGTCCCAATGACGGGCGAGAATGTCGCAGATCGCGCCGACCGGCTCTTCTCCAACATGACGCTGTCCTTGAAGGAAATCGAGGCGGAGCAATTGCAGCGGATCGACCAACTGGCAAGCGGCGCATCGCAGACTGCCGATGAAATTGCCGCGATCCTCGAGCGCCAGGGCGTCCAGATCGACGACCTCGCCGCACTTCCGGTCGCAGACGCCGTCGGCGGCCCTTACCTTGCGCCGCAGTCGGACCGTGACTTCAACGCCTCGCTCAATGCGCTCGACGCAGCCCTCAACCGGCTCGAATCGGTGCGCGGGACAGCAAAACGCCTTCCCTTTGCCAATCCGGCACCCGGCCAGGACATAACCAGCCGATTCGGCAACCGGCCGGATCCGTTCTTCGGCGGCCTCGCCATGCATGCCGGCATTGATTTTCGCGCCCCGACCGGCACAGAGATCCGCTCGACGGGCAGCGGCAAGGTCGTGACGGCCGCCTTCTCCGGCGGATACGGCAACATGGTCGAGGTCGATCACGGCCTGGGACTGACGACCCGTTTCGGCCATATGTCGCGCATTCTGGTGCGAGAAGGCGAGACGGTCGAACCCGGTCAGCTCATCGGCCTGTCGGGCTCGACCGGCCGGTCGACAGGACCGCATCTGCACTACGAAGTCCGCCGCAACGGCGACCCGGTCGATCCGATGCGCTTCCTCAACGCCGGCATGAAGTTGACGCCACTGATCAATTGAAGCATTTTACCAAAAGCAGATATTCGTCTCTTGAGAGACCCAGAAAGCCAATGCTTTTTTGTCGGTTTGCGAAACCGCTGCCAATTAATCGTGAACTTTAAGCCTTTGTAGGGGTAAATCCGTCTGTTTCCTTGACTTTCCGGCAGTTTCCCACTATTCGCCGCAACCATTGGAGCCCAATCCGATGGGCTATTGAGCGATGTTCGCGAGAACAGGAACGGAAACTACTTCCCTTTGACCACTTTTGCTGACCTTGGCCTGAGCCAAAAAGTCCTTTCTGCCGTCACAGATGCCGGCTACACGATCCCCACACCCATTCAGCTGGGCGCGATCCCGCCGGCCCTCCAGCGGCGTGACATTCTCGGCATCGCCCAGACAGGCACCGGCAAGACCGCCGGTTTCGTTCTCCCGATGCTGACCCTGCTCGAAAAGGGCCGGGCCCGGGCTCGCATGCCGCGCACGCTCATTCTGGAGCCGACGCGCGAACTTGCGGCACAGGTTGCCGAGAACTTTGAGAAATACGGCAAGAATCACAAGCTCAATGTCGCACTCCTCATCGGTGGCGTGTCCTTTGACGAACAGGACCGCAAGCTGGAGCGCGGAGCCGACGTTCTGATCTGCACGCCCGGCCGCCTGCTCGACCATTGCGAGCGCGGCAAGCTGCTGATGACCGGCGTCGAGATTCTGGTCATCGACGAAGCCGACCGCATGCTCGACATGGGCTTCATTCCCGATATCGAACGCATCGCCAAGATGATCCCCTTCACGCGCCAGACGCTGTTCTTCTCGGCCACCATGCCGCCGGAGATCCAGAAACTGGCCGACCAGTTCCTGCAGAACCCCGAGCGCATTGAAGTCGCACCGCCGTCATCGACGGCGAAGACCGTGACCCAGCGCCTCGTCGCCTGCCACAACAAGGACTACGAAAAGCGCTCGACCTTGCGTGACCTGATCCGCGCCCAGGACGAGTTGAAGAACGCGATCATCTTCTGCAATCGCAAGAAGGACGTCGCCGATCTCTTCCGTTCGCTCGAACGCCACGGCTTTTCCGTCGGCGCGCTGCACGGCGACATGGACCAGCGCTCGCGTACGACCATGCTGGCAAACTTCAAGGCCAACACGATCACGCTGCTCGTGGCTTCCGATGTTGCCGCACGCGGTCTCGACATCCCCGATGTCAGCCACGTCTTCAATTTCGACGTTCCGATCCATGCCGAAGACTATGTCCACCGCATTGGCCGAACCGGCCGTGCAGGACGCTCCGGTGCAGCATTCACCTTGGTGACGCGCAGCGACACCAAGTTCCTCGACGCCATCGAAAAGCTGATCGACCAGAAGATCGAATGGCTGGACGGCGACCTGTCGGCGCTTCCTGCGCCTGCGGAGAGCCATGACGAAAGCCGTGGAAAACGCGGCAGCCGCGACAAGGGTCGCGAGCGCCGCGGCGGTCATAAATCCGATACGCGCAGCGAGTATGTCAAACCGGCAGAGGAACAACAGGTGATGGAAGCGGTGAAAGTGGAAGCGATCAAGGTCGAACCGGTTGCAAGCAAGGCAGAGCCGGTTGCAACGGAACGCCGCACGGACAAGCGCCGCGACCAGAACCCGCGCAACAGCCGCAGCAATCCCCCGCCGGCCAACGACGACAATCGTGATCGCCGCCGCAACCGTCATCATGACCACGATGATGGCCCGACGCCCGTTGGCTTCGGCGACGACATTCCCGCTTTCATGCTGATCGTCGCTGCCGCCAAGGCCTGATCCAGTCAATGGGTCTGCCCGGTCTCGACTTCCCCGGTCTCGGGGTCGGAATTGCCATCCTTCGGGATGGCAAACTGCTTTTATGCAGGCGCATGAAAGCGCCGGAAGCCGGCCACTGGAACATCGTCGGCGGCAAGGTCGAACACATGGAGCCGGCAGAGCATGCCGCGCGCCGCGAGGCCGAAGAAGAGACGGGGCTCTCGGTCGGTTCCATCCGCTATCTCGGCGTGACCGAACAACGGATCGAAGCGGACGGCCAGCACTGGGTGTCGCTGCTCTATGTGTGCGATGACGCGAAAGGCGAGCCACGGCTCACCGAACCCGACAAACTCTCGGATATCGGCTGGTTCGACCTTCACGACCTGCCTCAGCCGCTCTCCGTCTTCACCACCGCTGTGCTTGCCTATTTGCGCTGACCGGCTTCGCGCTCGGTCACGCGGATCGCGGCATCGAGTGCGATTCGCGCCCATTTCGCCATTATCTCGGGATCATCAAGCGCCTCGTCGGGCACCGTCCAATAGGGCATGGCGACGGGCTTGCCGCTCCGGCCCTGGTAACACCATCGACTGGCGCCTGCGTCTTCCAACAGCGGCGCGCTTTCCGCATCCCCTTTCAGCATCAGCTCTCCGCGCAGCTCGAGCGCGAAGATGACGCCTCGTGCATAGATACCCTTGCCCCCGAACATCCGGCGAATACTGACAGGCCCGACCGCCTCGAACATTTCCTCGATCGCCGCATTGTCCATCGTCAGCCCCTCAGGATCCCGCCAGCCGCCAGGATAGCCTCGGGCGTGTCGACATCAAGCCTTGCAGCCGCTCCGATTTCGACATCGATCACGGCGAGCCCTGAGCTTTCGATCACTGGACGCGCGCCAATATCCCCCTCCAGTGACTTCAGCGCCTCAAAGGTTGCCGCCGGCAGGATGACCGGATTGCCGCGCTGGCCGTCTGAAACCGCGCGCACGATCACCTTGCCGCCTGCCTTGCGATAGGCTTGGGCGAGGGCTGCCATATCGGCCGAAGATATGTTTGGCATATCGGCCAGCAGCACCATCATTCCGGGCAGCCCCTGCGCCTCGACAGCCGCCAGCCCGACCTTTAGCGAGCCCGCCATGCCACTGGCGAAATCCGCATTCTCCTCCAGTTGCACGCCGAGCCCCGCAACCGCCCTGGCCACCTCCTCGCCACGGTGGCCGGTGACGACCATGACCGGACCGAGCCTGGCCTCGATCGCCTGTCGGACCGAACGGCGGACCAGGGACTCGCCGTCGAATTCGGCCAGCAGCTTGTGCCGCCCCCCATCCCCCATCCGGCTCGCCCGGCCGGCGGCAAGCACGACGAGCCCCAGCGCTGCTGGATCTGTTTTTGCGGTTGCGGCAAGGCGCGGCAACGGACGGCTCGGGATCTCCATCAAGAGGCCGCCGACACCCCAGCCGGTCATTTCCGTTCGATCGGGCGGGTATCCGGCCAGGATCCTGTTCAGGACCCAGTCGAAGCCGTTCTCCTTCGGTGAGCGCGCGCAGCCGGGCGCACCGATGACCGGCACCCCACCGACATGGCCGAGAACCAGGAGATTGCCCGGATCGACGGGCAGGCCGACCTGCTCGACGCTGCCGCCGGCCAGCCGGACCGCCGACGGAATGACATCCTCGGCATCGGCCACGGCTGACGCGCCGAAGATGACGATGAGCGGCGGAGCGTCTCTATCGCGCTGCGTTTCCTTGAGAGCCACATGCAGTGCCTCTGCAACCGCCTCGGCCCGATGGGACACGCGTTGCTCCGAAACAAGCCGGCTCGCCGACGGCATCAGCCGCGCTTCCAGCACGCGCGTCGTCTTCTCCATGACGGACGGTTTGAGCGATGGCAATTGGGTCGCGACGAGATGGACCCGATGCGCGCGATAGCGCGCCACTTCAAAGGCTTGCGCTCGCTGAAGGATGGCCTCTGCGCCTTCAACGCTCGCCCCTTCGACCGCCAGCGGAATGATCTTGACCGTGGCAACCAGATCCCCGGCCCGCACGTCGCGACGGTCGGCGAGACAGGCCAGCGTGATTGCGGGATCGACACTGTTGATGTGATCGACGACAGGCCTGTCAGCCAGAAAGAGCCCGTTTTCGCTGGCGTAGAAATTCACCCGCCCCGTCGAGGCGGGACTGCGGCTGAGACCCTTGAGCTGGATGGCGGCGCTCAGTCTCTCGGCAGCTTCATCTTCCGTCAGGTCACCGGGTTCAAGGCGACAGGCGATGACCCTCGGGATTTTTTCGGCGAGAAGACGGGCGATGTCGGCGGCCCGCAAGGGATGACCCTTCGCAAGCTTGCCGGAGGAGAGTGGCTGGGAATGGGCGAGGATCGAACCTTCGGCCTCAGCGGTCGGGATCGGCCCGAACTTCATGCCGAGACCTCTTGCCGGATCGCCGACGGCCCGGTGCTGCGCCTTCGCAGCGACTGGATGACTTCACCGAGAATGGCGACCGCGATCTCCGCAGGTGTCGCCGCACCGATATCAAGGCCTATAGGGGCCCGGATGCCGGCAATGGTGTCGCCATCCAAGCCGGCTGCCGTCAATCGCTCGACGCGCTTCGCATGGGTCTTGCGCGAGCCGAGCGCGCCGACATAGAAACAGCCTGCTCTCAAGGCTGCCATCAGACCGGGGTCGTCGATCTTCGGATCATGGGTGACGGCGACCATCGCGCAGTAGCGGTCGAGCGGCCTGGTCGCAAAGACGTCGTCCGGCCAGTCAGCGCAAAGCTCGATGCCAGCAAAGCGTTCCGGCGTGGCAAAAGCCGTGCGGGGATCGATGATGGTGACAGCAAAACCGGCAAGCGCCGCCATCGGGGCGAGCGCCTGACTGATGTGCACCGCGCCAACGACCACGATTCGTGCCGGCGGCGTGTGCACGTTGAGGAAGAGGCTCCGACTGTCGATCTCGACGGTCCCGGATTTTCCAGACAGAAGCCGCGCCTGGATTTCATCCCCCAGAGCGTCGGCAGATACCTGGTCCTCGGTGACCAGTTGCGACGTGCCCGCGGCGAGATCAACCACCAGCACGGCGCCGCGGCGATCGCGCTTCGCGGCATTCAGCGCCTTGAGCGTGGAAACATCCATCAGCCGAGCCTCTCGACATGCACGCGGATACGCCCGCCGCAGGAAAGGCCGACACGCCAGGCGGTTTCGTCGGCAACGCCGAATTCGAGCATCTTGGCCGCCCCGCTCTCGATGACGTCAAGGGCCTCCGTGATGACCGCCCCCTCGACGCAGCCACCCGAAACCGAGCCCTCGAAATTGCCTTCGCCATCAATCACGAGATGGCTGCCCACTGGCCGCGGCGCAGAGCCCCAGGTTTCGATGACCGTGGCAATGGCCACGGAGCGGCCCTCGCCAAACCAGCTCTCGGCGATGGCGAGCGGGTCGCGCAGGATGGTGTCTGTGGTCATGACTGGCTCCTTCCAGAACCGAGGTAACGCCTGGGATCACAATCCCGATCCGGGGCACCGGACAAAGATTGCACCAGATCCGACAGGGCTTCCAGATTGTGCACGGACCTGAGCTCGTCGACATGCGGCAGCATGGCCAGCACACCCCGCGCGCGGGCCTCGAAGCCGGAAAAACGCAGAAGCGGATTGAGCCAGACGAGCCGGCGACAGGACCGGTGCAAGCGGTCGGTTTCGCGGCTGAGAAGCTCCACTTCGTCCCGCTCCAGACCGTCGGTGATCAGGAGCACCACGGCCCCCTGCCCCAGCACACGCCGTCCCCAATGCCGGTTGAACAGTTTCAGCGTCTCGCCGATGCGCGTGCCGCCGGACCAGTCGGCGACCGCCTCGCTGCACTGGGCAATCGCCTCATCCGGGTCACGATGTCGCAGCTGCCGGGTAACATTGGTGAGCCGGGTGCCGAACAGGAAGGTATGCACCCGACGTCGGCGCTCTGTCAGAACATGCAGGAAATGCAGGAAGATGCGGGTGTACTGGCTCATCGAGCCGGAAATGTCGGCAAGGACCACCAGCGGGGGCGGCTGTTGCCGGCGCACTCGGAACTTCGGCAGCATCAGGTCACCTCCGGTGCGCAGCGACTGGCGCATCGTCGCACGGGCATCAATGCCACGACCACGCGGCGACAGCGTGTAGCGACGCATCTGGACGAGATCACGCGGCATGGCAAGGCGTTCGATGGCACGGCGCGCCTCCCTGAGTTCGGTCGACGTCATCTGGCCGAAGTCGAGCCGGCGAAAGACCTCCTGGGCCGAAACCGTCAGCCGCGCATCGATCTCGACATCGGGCTCCTCCTTCGGCTTCGACGCGCGCTGTTTCTCGGCAAACAGGGCATCGCTCACCCGCGCACCGCCGGCCTTCGGCTTTTGCCGCTCACCGATCGCTGCCACCGGTGACATCAGCGCAATCATCTTGCCAACCAGATCCCGCGAACGCCAGAAGATCGAAAACGCCTCGTCAAAGACGGGCTGGTCCTCATGTCGCTTGACGAAAACGGCGGACAGGGCCGCATGAAACTCGATACGCGAGCCAATGCCGATTGCATCGATCGCCGCAATGGCATCGATGACGGCGCCTGGTCCGGGCTTCAGTCCCGCTTTTCTGAGCACCCGCGCGAAATGCACGACATTGTCCGCAAGCCGTCCATCGCCCTGCACTGGCGGCGGCACGACGATGCCGTCGCGTCCGCTGGCTTGATGCGGCCCGAACGTCTCCATCTCAGCCAGCCTTCGCCAGCAGCTCGGCCTTGACCTCCGAGAGCAGCTTTTCGCCATCACTGCCCTGGATGCGGGCGATGTCCTCCTGATACTTCAGGAGCGTCCCCAGCGTATCCGCGATCGTCTCCGGATCGAGTGCGAGGCGATCGAGTTCGGTCAGGGCTGTCGCCCAGTCGATGGTCTCGGCGATGCCGGGGTTCTTGAAGAGATCGATGGTCCTGAGCTTCTGCACATAGGCAACGATCTGGCGCGAGAGCTGCTCGTTGCAACCCTTGACCTTGCGCCTGATGATGGCGAGTTCGTCGGCAGCGGACGGATAATCGACCCAGTGATAGAGGCAGCGCCGCTTCAAGGCATCGTGGACCTCGCGCGTCCGGTTCGACGTCACGATCACGATGGGCGGCTCGGCAGCCTTCACCGTTCCGAATTCAGGGATCGTCACCTGAAAATCAGAGAGCACCTCGAGCAGGAATGCTTCGAAGGCTTCATCCGTGCGGTCCAGTTCGTCGATCAGAAAAACAGGTGCCCGACCGGGCTCCCCCTGAATGGCCTGCAGCACGGGGCGGCGGATGAGGTAGCGTTCGGAAAAGATGTCGCTTTCGAGCCGCGATCGGTCCGATACGCCAGAGGCCTCGGCCATACGGATCTCCAGCATCTGGGCCGGATAATTCCACTCGTAGACGGCGGAAGCGACGTCCAGCCCCTCGTAGCATTGCAATCGTATCAACGGCCGGTCGAGTGCCTTGGCGAGCACCTTGGCGACTTCCGTCTTGCCGACTCCCGCCTCACCTTCGAGGAAGAGCGGGCGCCCCATCCTGAGCGCCAAAAACAGCACGGTCGCGAGCGGTCTGGCCGCCAGATAATCCTCGGCCGACAGAAGATCGATGATCCCATCGATCGACTCCGGCAGGACCTTTCCCGAGGTTTCTGCCATGTCTCCTCCCATGTTTGAGCGGAAGCTTATAGCGTGCGATAGCCCCGGTCCAGATAGATGAGTGACGGCTCAAGGGCTCCGAAATGGACAGCCTTCACTTCGCCGAAGAGAACCGTATGGGTGTTGGTGACCTTGCGGTCGGTAACCATGCAGTCGAAAGCCACGATCGCATCGGCCAGAACGGGTGAGCCCGTGGCAAGAACCTGCCATTCGGCCAGTGCGAAGCGTTCCTCGGACGAGAGCTTGCCGAAGCCGGCAAAGGCATTGGCGAGATCCTGGTGATGGGCGCCCAGCGTGTTCAACGCGAAATGCCCGCTCTCGAAGAGCACCGCATTGCTCGGATTGTTGTTGTTCAGGCAGACGAGCACGGTCGGCGGACTATCGGAAACGGAACAGGCAGCCGTGATCGTCACGCCGCGCCGGATCTCCTGATGCTCTGTCGTCACGATCTGCACGTGCCCTGCATAGCGGCTCATGGCGTCGCGATAGACGACCGGATCCAGACCTTGCATGCTCAAATTCACGTCTCCCCTTGAAGATAACCCCCGGTCGAAACCGCAATATGGGCCGCGGCCCTTACCTTTTCCACAATAGGGATAGGATTTAGTTCCAACCACCCGCCAAAGGCCGGAAAGCCAGCATTTCCAAACGGCTGCGCTTTCGGCTAGGATCATGCCATGATGAAGCAGACCCTGCAGAAACGTGTTCTTTCGACCTCGCTGTTCCTGGCCCTCGGCCTCGGGGCGACCTCGGCTGCCGAGTTGAAGCTTGCAGTCGTCGCGCCGAAGAGCGGCCCCTTCGCGATACTCGGTGATCAGGTTCGGCAAGGCGCCTCGCTCGCTGCGGGCAAGCTTTCGATCACTCTCGTCGAAATTGACGAGACCTGTAGCGAAGGCAGCGGCAAGGCGATTGCCGAGGCGGTTGCGGCAGCGGGCGCCAAGGCCGCGATCGGATTTCTCTGCAGCGAGAGCCTGAAGGACGCCCTGCCGGGATTGAAGGAAGACGGCCTGCCGGCTTTCACCCTGTCCGTTCGTTGGAAAGGCTTGATGGAAGATGCGATCAAGGGAGGCTCGCCTCTGTTTCGCCTGGCGCCGAATGCCGACCAGGAAGCCGCAAAGCTCTCGGACGTGATCCTGCGGGACTGGGCGGGTTCCGCCGTCGCTCTCCTCGAAGACGGTACAATCCGTGGCCGGGAATTGACGGAAACGATCCGCCTGAGCCTCGAAGAACGCGGCCTGAAGCCCGCCTTCGTCGACACGTTCCGTCCGGGCCAGGAACAGCAGCTGGCGCTTGTCCGCCGCATCAGGAATGCAGGCGTGACCCACGCCTTCATCGGCGGCGACCGAAGCGACGTGGCCGTCATTGCTCGTGATGCGAAAGCGGAAGGCCTGCCGCTCACTCTGCTCGGCGGCGAAGCGATGCGAGCGGCGGACGAACCCGTGCCCCTGGAGGATGGCGTGCTCGCCGTCGGCCTGATCGAGACACCACGGGGGCCTGCTGAAGGAGAACTGGCCGCCGAACTCGACAAGACCGATATCGAACCGGAAGGCTACGTCGTTCCCGCGCATGCCGCCGTCACGATCCTCGCGGACGCCTGGGGCATTTCGACCGCCATGGGGACGCCTGTCGCAGACACGCTGATCGGCACGACCTTCGAGACCGCACTGGGTCCAGTCGCCTTCGGCGAGGACCATGAGCTGACCGAGAACCCCTATCGCCTGCTGGAATGGCGAGGCGACAGCTTCGTACCCGTGCCTGACAAGACGCAGTAGAGGCTCTTTCAGTCGCGATAGGGCCAGAAAGCCTGGCTGAAGACACCGCCGTCGACCCAGATTGTTTGACCGGAGACGAAGGACGATTGCGGGCCGGCGAGAAACAGCACCGGTCCGGCAATGTCCTCTGGCGTACCCACACGACGCAGCGGCGTCACATCCCCCCAGGTCTTGGCATAATCGGGGGCCTCGGCCTGCGTGCGGGCCGTTTCTATGGCACCGGGCGCCACACAATTCACGCGGATCTGGTGCGGTCCGAGTTCGACGGCGGAGACCTTGGTCAATTGTTCGATGCCGCCCTTCGAGGCGGTGTAGTCGACCAGCTTCGGGAAGGCATGCTTGTTGCAGCCGGAGCCGAGATTGATGATCGACCCACCTTTGCTGGCAGCGACCATGCGGCGCGCGACCCGCTGGGTGTTGAGAAATGTGCCCTTGAGATTGGTGCTGATCACGGCATCCCACCGCTCTTCGGAAAGTTCGAGCATCGAGGCCCAGGTCTGGATACCGGCATTGTTGACGAGCACGTCGGGCGTCTGCCCCGCCCAGTCAATTACTTCGTCGAGGAAATCCTCGATCGCGGCGCTGTTTGCCACCTCGCAGTCGCGACCGATCGCCTTTCCGCCAAGGGCCGCGACTTCAGCCTCGACTTCGGAAGCCGCATCACTCTGGCCGAGATGGGTGAAGGCGACGTCATAGCCCTCCCGCACGAAGGCCGAGACGAGATGCCGGCCGATGCCGGAGCTGCCGCCGGTGATGATCGCGAACTTGGCCATTTGGTCCTCCCAGACTGCTGTCACTGGTCCGAGGGATGGAGTGCCCGGCACCGATCGTCAAGGGCCGACATCTCGACACGACCTTCTCATCCAAAGGGCATGGTTGCCGCCCGCAAGCACCGGTGCTATGCGGACGCCGAGCCATCGCCCGTCTGCCAAAGGCATGTCACGTTCAGACGGCGCGCAATCGTCCTGCCTATCGAGGATATCCAGATGACCCGCCCTCTCCTGATCTCGCCTTCCATTCTTGCGTCGGATTTCGCCCGCCTCGGCGAGGAAGTGCGCGATGTCGTCGCTGCCGGCGCCGAATGGGTGCATCTCGACGTGATGGACGGGCATTTCGTGCCGAATATTTCCTTCGGGCCCGCCATCATCAAGGCCCTGCGCCCTTGCACCAAGGCGGTCTTCGACTGCCACCTGATGATCGCGCCGGCCGATCCCTATCTGGCAGCTTTTGCCGATGCCGGCTGTGACATCATCACGGTTCACGCGGAGGCCGGTCCGCATCTGCACCGCTCGCTGCAGACCATCCGCGGGCTTGGCAAGAAAGCCGGCGTCTCGCTCAATCCGGCGACCCCCTTGTCTGCCATCGAACATATGATGGACGATCTCGACCTCATCCTGATCATGAGCGTCAACCCCGGCTTCGGCGGCCAGAAGTATATCCCCGCCATGACCGACAAGATTGCCAGGGCCCATGCCCTGATCGGCAATCGCCCGATCGATCTGGAAGTCGATGGCGGCGTGACGGCCGACAATGCCGCCGAGATCACCAGGGCGGGAGCCAATGTTCTCGTGGCTGGCTCGGCAATCTTCAAGGGCAAGGGCGTTGACGACTATCGCAAGACCGTCGACACTCTGCGCCACGCGGCGCAATCGGGACGCGGCTGACACGACGACACCGGTCGCGGGGACGGGAAGCTGGACATTTGAAAGCAAGTCGCCACTGCTCCGCGTCATCCCTGTCCGGATCGCCTGCGCCATCCCTCATCCCTCCCCTCGGCCTCTGGCTTGCCGGGGGAACGGCCTGGGCTGGCGCCATGGCCCTGAGTTTTTTCCTCTCAACCCAAGTCTTCGGTCGCGCCACCGGCAGTCATGATCTGAGCCTGCTCGCGATCTACGCGGGCGGCGGACTTCTCGGCTGGCTCGTGGCGCTGCCGTTCATCCACATCCTCACCCATGGCCGGCCGCCACAGACGATACTGGCGGGATGGTTCCTGTTCCTTGGTGTCGTCACGATCGGAGCGACAGCCGGTCTCTATGCGCTGCAGTACCGATACTTCTACGCCCACTGGCATGCGCCCTTCCCGTCCCGCATCTGGTTCTACCAGCTGATTTACACGGCGGCGGTTGCCCTCTACCAGTTTGCCGTGCTCGGTGTGAGGCACCTTCTGCCGGCCGGATTGGCCCTGCTTCTTGCCGTGAGCATGGTGATGGCCCGCCGCAGCCGTTGAGCTTGCCGCCCCACTTTGCTAAGGGGAGCCAGAATTTTTCAAGTCCAACGAAAGACGAGCCCGATGATCCCGCGTTACTCCCGGCCGGAAATGGTCGCCATCTGGTCCCCCGAAACCAAGTTTCGCATCTGGTTCGAGATCGAGGCACACGCCTGCGACGCGCTCGCCGATCTCGGCGTGATCCCGAAGGAATCCGCCCGCACGATCTGGGAAAAGGGTGGCCCGGCCGAATTCGACGTCGCCCGCATCGACGAAATCGAAGCCGTCACCAAACATGACGTCATCGCCTTCCTGACCCATCTCGCCGAATTCATCGGCCCGGATAGCCGCTTCGTCCACCAGGGCATGACCTCGTCCGACGTGCTGGACACCACGCTCAACATCCAGCTGGTGCGCGCCGCCGACATCCTGATCGCCGACATGGACCGCGTGCTGGCCGCGCTGAAGGCCCGTGCCTTCGAACACAAGGACACGGTGCGCATCGGCCGCAGCCACGGCATCCATGCCGAGCCGACGACCATGGGCCTGACCTTCGCCCGCTTCTATGCCGAGATGGCCCGCAACCGCGACCGCCTGGTCAATGCCCGTGCGGAAGTTGCGACCGGCGCGATTTCCGGTGCCGTCGGTACCTTTGCCAATATCGACCCACGCGTCGAGGAGCATGTATGCGCAAAGCTCGGTCTCGTGCCGGAACCGATCTCGACCCAGGTCATCCCGCGCGATCGTCATGCGATGTTCTTCGCGACGCTCGGCGTCATCGCCTCGTCGATCGAGAACGTCGCGATCGAAATCCGCCACATGCAGCGCACCGAAGTTCTGGAAGCCGAAGAGTTCTTCTCCCCGGGCCAGAAAGGCTCGTCGGCCATGCCGCACAAGCGCAACCCTGTTCTGACCGAGAACCTGACCGGTCTCGCCCGTCTCGTCCGCATGTCGGTCGTTCCCGCCATGGAAAACGTTGCCCTCTGGCACGAGCGTGACATCAGCCATTCAAGCGTCGAACGCGCCATCGGCCCCGACACGACGATCACCCTGGATTTTGCGCTGAACCGCCTGGCAGGCGTCATCGAGAAGCTCGTCATCTACCCCGAAAACATGTTGAAGAACATGAACAAGTTCAAAGGCCTGGTGATGAGCCAGCGCGTGCTTCTGGCGCTCACGCAAGCCGGCGTTTCGCGCGAGGACAGCTATCGCCTCGTCCAGCGCAACGCGATGAAGGTCTGGGAGAAGGGCGCCGACTTCCTGGAAGAGCTGCTTGGCGACGAAGAGGTGCGCGCCGCCCTCTCCGAAGAAGACATTCGCGAAAAATTCGACCTCGGCTATCACACGAAACACGTCGATACGATCTTCGCCCGCGTCTTTGGCTGACGGCACGGCAACGCGACGCATAGACAGACGGGCGCGGTCACTTCCGCGCCCGTTCTGCATTTCAACGCAGGGTAAAAGGACGACTGAGTGTCCGATCCCGGTCCAACACTCCCTGATGCAGCGATAGAAGCCGGTAGCAGTCGCGAGATATTCGCGATGCTTTTCTTGGGGGGCGGACGTGTCGGCCGGGCATTCGTCGCCGCGTCAGGCTCGATGAGAGGCGCGCAGATGACGCCTCTCCCGCTCTCTGAAATGGCAGGCGCCTCTACGTCACCGGCCGGTCATGAGCCTCGTGCCAAACGCTAGACCACCAGCCGGCGATAGAAATGCCAGGTCGCGTGACCGAGGATCGGCACGATCACGATCAGCCCGACGAGCAGTGTCGCCATGCCGATGGCAAGCAGCGCCGCAACCATCAGTCCCCAGACGGCAACCGGCACCGGATTGATGAGGCTTGCACGCACCGAGGTGCCAACGGCAGAGGCGGCACCGCAATCACGATCGAGCAGCATGGGAAAGGCCACGAGACTGATGACGAGCGCAACCAGCGCCAGCAGGAAGCCGATTCCATTGCTCCACAACAGGAAGCTCCAGGCGTTCGGGTGATCGAAGACGCCGCGGGCAAAGGCAAAGACACCCGGCGCCGGGTAGTCCCCGATCATGGAGAGATAGAGCCCGCGCGAAACGACCAGCCAGATCATGAAGAGCGTCACCAGATAGGCGCTCATCATCAGGAGTGACGGCAGGGACGGAGACTTGAGCAGGTCGAGCACGTTCGACCAGTTTGCCGGCTGGCCCACTTCGCGGCGACGGCTGATCTCCATCAGCCCGAGCGCGAGAAGTGGTCCGAGCAGGGCAAAACCGGTCAGCAACGGATAGACCATCGGCAGGAGTTCGACACCGGCACTCCAGCCGATCATCAGGGCCCCCGCAATGGGATAGATCAGCGCCACGAAGGCATAGTGCGAAGGTTTCTCGCGAAAATCCTGATAGCCTTCACGCAGCGCAGAAAACACGTCGGACACGGCAATGCGCCGTATCTCGGGTCGCACAACATTGCCGGTCGCACTGGTCATGACATGAAACATCGACATTCTCACTTCCTCCTCGGGCATAAAGGGTCTGCAGGCTGCAAAGTGAAATGCGAAACGGCATCGAGGCCACAACGGACCGCGGCCACGCGCCGTCTGTATTGTCCGGGGCAACGCGACAGGATCGACGCGCCAGACATTTGCATAAGCAATTAGTTTATCAGCTAATATCTGACCTGTCGCGCAAAACGAGCGCACAAAGCCGTGACAGGACCGGAGGACTTGTCAACGTGCCGCCGGTCCACCCGGCAGGTGTCACGTCTGATTTTTCTCACGATTGCCCATGCACGAAATCTTGACGTCGCCCCGGCGGAACAGCAGATAGGGGCCATGAAAGTCTCTGAAGCTGAAATATTGATCGTCCCGGGCTATACCAATTCCGGACCCGCGCACTGGCAGACCCGCTGGGAGCAGAAGCTGTCGACGGCAAGGCGCGTCGAACAGGCCGAGTGGTCGAAGCCGGTTCGTGAGGACTGGATCGCGCGCGTTGCCCAAGAAGTGAATGCGTCGACCAAGCCTGTTGTCCTCGTCGGGCATTCGCTTGGCGTTCCCGCAATCGTGCACGCCATCCCCGAGATGAAGCAGCGGGTCGCCGGCGCTTTCTTCGTCGCGCCGCCGGATGTGGCCAACCCCGAGATCCGCCCGAAGCACCTCATGACGTTCGGACCCTACCCGCGAATGCCACTTCCCTTCCCGTCGATCATGATCGCCAGCCGCAATGATCCGTTCGGCGAATATGCGCATGCGGAAGACATTGCAAACGCCTGGGGTTCGCATCTGATCGATGCCGGCGAATCCGGGCACATCAATGCCGAATCCGGGCACGGACCCTGGCCCGAGGGCACGATGGTCTTTGCCCAGTTCCTCAGCCGTCTCTGAGAAGCGAGGCCACCGCATCTGGATCATGCCGGGCACACTGCTCCCATCTGAGAGCCCGGCCCTGCACGGCGTGCATTCTTAAAGTCTTTTTAAATCGGCTCTCATAGACTGAGCCAGCCTTACTCAGTCCGGAGCCTCACATTGCGTCCAGACGTTGCCGCACTTGCTGCCTCGCCTAGGGGTGGCGGCTTCGACATCGACACCCTTCCCTCGCCCGCAGCCTGGGTTAGCCCGGATGGATTCGTCCTGGCGCTGAACCCGGCGATGCGCGACTGTCTCGACATTGAAACAGGCCGTCCGTTCTCGGACGGTTTACGCTCCGAAGATGTCGGCGCCTTCGATCTTGCATTGAAGCGACTGACATTGGGGAACCCCTCGGCATCCGTCGAGGTCAGGGGCAGCGGCGAGCGGCAATCCGCCTTCATTGCCTCGCTGGCGCAGCCACAGCATAACGACCCGACCTGCGCAATCCTGCTGCAACTGATCGAGATCACCCGCTTGCGGCAGAGCTTCGATGCCCTTGCCGAGCGTGAGAGCCGCTGGAACCACGCCCTGGTCGGTTCGGCATCAGGTGTCTGGGACCAGCGCAACAACGGCGACATGTATTACTCGGACGTCTGGCGGTCGATCCGTGGGCTGGGACCAGACGACCCCATCGCGCAGAACATGGAGGACTGGCTCAAGCTCATCCATCCGCAGGACCGCGAGCGCGTGCGCCATTCGATTGAACGCCAGAACGAGGGCGATCCGGACTACACCACGTTCCAATACCGCGAAATGCACAAGGACGGGCACTATATCTGGATCGAATGCCGCGGCGCCTGCGTGGAGCGGGATGAAGACGGACAGCCGGCGCGCATCGTCGGCACGGATACGGATGTGACAGCCCGAAAGGCGCAGGAGGCATGGCTCGAAGGCCTGTCGCGGCGCCTGAAACTGGCGGTCGACATATCGCGCATCGGCATCTACGAAACCGATTACGACATCGGGGTCAGCGAATGGGACCACCGCATGCGGGAGATCTTCGAGGCTCCCCTCGACGAGGACGTGCGTGTCGGCGATTTCTGGGAGCGCAAGTTGCATCCCGATGACCGCGAGCGGACGCTCGCCTATGTCGAGGCCAAGATGGCCGAGCTTAAGCCCTTCACTGACGACTACCGCATCATCGCCAGCGATGGCAGCACCCGGTACATCCGCGCCAACAACCTGCCTTACGTCGATAATGACAGGCACCTGAAGATGATCGGCGTCAACTGGGACGTGACCGAGGACCAGCGCCTGCGGCAGGAACTGGAACGTCAGAAGGCTCTGGCGGAAACGCGCAACGCAGAACTGGACCAGATCCGGATCGACGCCGAATACTCCGCCCTCCACGACTACCTCACCGCGCTGCCGAACCGCCGCTATCTCGAAGCACGCCTCGACGAACTCCGGCAGTCGGCCAGTGCGCACAGCCGCGGCATCGCGGTGCTGCACATCGATCTCGACCGGTTCAAGCAGATCAACGACACGCTCGGCCATGGTGCCGGCGACGCGATGCTGAAACATGCGGCCCGCATTCTGCGCGACAACATTCGCCCGACGGATTTCGCCGCCCGAATCGGCGGCGACGAATTTGTCGTTCTTCTGGACTATGACGGCGAGAACGGAGTGCTTTCGGCGATTGCAGAGCGCATCATCGCCGAAATGCGCCAGCCTGTCTGGCACAATGGCCAGGAATGCCGCTTCGGCGCAAGCATCGGCATCGCCTGTTCCGTGGACCGCAGCTCCGACCCCCGCGCATTGCTGCAGAACGCCGACATCGCCCTCTACAATGCGAAGAACCAGGGGCGTAATCGCCACGAATTCTATACCCAGTCGAGCGGCAGGCTGCTGGCGGATGCGCGACGGCTGTCGAGCGAACTCCTGCGCGCGCTCGAAAACGACGAGATCATCCCCTTCTATCAGCTGCAATTCGAGGCCCGGACACGGCAAATCTCGGGTGCGGAATGTCTGGCCCGCTGGCGCCACCCGACTCACGGCATTCTCGGACCGGAGCGCTTTCTCGCGGCGGCCGAGGAATGCGGCGTCCTGGCCCAGATCGACCAAATCATTCTTGAAAAGTCCCTCGCCGATGTTGCCGCGTGGCGCGAAGAGGGCCTCGACCTGCCGAAGATCTCCGTCAACGTCTCGGCGAGGCGCCTGATGGATCCCAATCTCGCAAGCGGCCTCGCCGCCCTCGATATCAAGCCGGGCCAGGTCTCCTTCGAACTGCTGGAAAGCGTCTTTCTCGACCGGCAGGATGCTGCCGTGATGACCAATCTGGAAACCTTGCGCAGGCTTTCGATCGACATCGAGATCGATGATTTCGGCACGGGCCACGCCTCGATCGTCGGGCTGCTGAACCTGAAACCGAGCACGCTCAAGATCGACCGCCAGTTGATCGAGAACATCCCGAAGAGCCAGGAGCAACGCATCCTGGTCATGTCCATCATTCAGATCGCGCGCTCTCTCAAGATCAAGGTGACCGCCGAGGGCGTCGAGACCGAGGAGCACGCCCGTATCCTGAAGCGACTGGGCTGCGACGTGTTGCAGGGTTACGGCCTTGCCCGGCCACTTGACGCCACGGCGATCGCCGAGCTGCTCCGCGCACGCAAAAAAGCCGCCGCCACCTGATCGGGGGCGGCGGCTTCAAACATTAAGTCCGAGACTCAGGTGTTCTGAATCTGCTCGATAGCCTGTCCGAGGAACTCGACCATCTTGGCGCGCAGCTCCTCGTCGGTGATGGACACGCCACCGGCGACCAGGTCACCCATGACCTTGCGGATGACATCCTCGTCGCCGGCTTCCTCGAAATCGGCCGCGATGACTTCCTTCGCATAGGCGTCCGGGTCAGCCTTGCCGAGCAGACCTGCCGCCCAGAGACCGACGAGCTTGTTGCGACGCGCTTCGGCCTTGAAGCGCAGCTCCTGATCATGGGCGAACTTGTTTTCGAAAGCCTTTTCGCGATCACTCATGCCGCTCATATCGATCTCCCGTTTTGTGCCGTCATTGTGCGGTTTGGTTTCCCCATTAATCAAAAGGGAGTACAAAGTGCAATGCAAACTTCCGCGATTCTGGGCGAGCCGCCCGCAACGCGACGTTTTGGCAGGAAGGGACGAACTCCGCATTGTGAAAAGCCGGGTTTTCCGTTAAGGGACCGCTTCAAAGACCGATCCACAGCATCCGCGCCAACCGCGCCGGGATGCCAACAACAGAGAAAATCACCCATGAACCGTCGCCGCCGCGTTTACGAGGGCAAGGCAAAGATCCTCTATGAGGGTCCCGAGCCCGGCACGCTGATCCAGTTCTTCAAGGATGATGCAACGGCTTTCAACAAGAAGAAGCACGAAGTCATCGACGGAAAGGGCGTTCTGAACAACCGCATCTCCGAATACGTCTTCACGCATCTGAACAAGATCGGCATTCCGACCCACTTCATCCGCCGCATGAACATGCGCGAGCAGTTGATCAAGGAAGTCGAGATCATCCCGCTTGAGATCGTCGTGCGCAATGTCGCCGCCGGCTCGCTCTCGACCCGCCTTGGCATCGAGGAAGGCATCGTTCTGCCGCGCTCGATCATCGAATTCTACTACAAGTCGGACGCACTCGGCGACCCCATGGTCTCTGAAGAGCACATCACCGCCTTCGGCTGGGCCAATCCTGCCGAACTCGACGACATCATGGCACTCGCCATCCGCGTCAACGACTTCCTGTCCGGCCTCTTCCTCGGCATCGGCATCCAGCTCGTCGACTTCAAGATCGAATGCGGGCGCCTCTACGAAGGCGACATGATGCGCATCATCCTGGCCGACGAGATCTCGCCGGACAGCTGCCGCCTTTGGGACATCGAGACGCGCGAGAAGCTCGACAAGGACCGCTTCCGCCAGGATCTGGGCGGGCTTCTCGAAGCCTATCAGGAAGTGGCGCGCCGCCTCGGCATCATGAATGAAAACGAACCGATCCGTGGCACGGGCCCGGTTCTCGTCAAGTAAGCTTTGGAGAAGAGATCAGTGATCAAGGCACGTGTCACAGTCACCCTGAAGAACGGCGTTCTGGACCCGCAGGGCAAGGCCATCGAGGGGGCGCTCGGCGCCCTCGGTTTCGACGGCGTCGGCCAGGTCCGTCAGGGCAAGGTATTCGATCTCGAACTCGCCGGCGACGACAAGGCCAAGGCAGAGACCGAGCTGAAGGCCATGTGCGAAAAGCTCCTCGCCAACACGGTTATCGAGAATTATACTATCTCCATCGCCTGAGGGTTGAGGGAGATGCATGATGGCCGAAGTCGCCAGCGAATTGATGTTCGAGCCTCTGAAGAAGCTCAATCAGCGATTTGACAAGGTGGACTTTGCCATCAGCGAGTTGCGCGCGGACAATCAGACAATGCGCGCGCAATTGCATGCACTGCAGGGTGACGTGAACAACCTGCGCGCAACCGTCGGACACTTTGAAAGCCGATTTGACCGCATCGACAATCGTCTGGAACTACGCGAGTTCCAGGAAGCCCAGATAAGGTTTGAGCCACAGCCATGAAATCAGCCGTCGTCCAGCTCCCAGGCCTCAACCGTGACCGCGACATGATCGCGGCTCTCACCAAGATCTCCGGCCATGCGCCGGTGACGATCTGGCAGACCGAGACCGAGATCCCGGATGTCGACCTGATCGTCATCCCCGGCGGCTTCTCCTACGGCGACTATCTGCGTTGTGGGGCCATTGCCGCCCGCATGCCGGTCATGCAGGCAATCAAGGACAAGGCCGAAAAGGGCGTCAAGGTCATCGGCGTCTGCAACGGCTTCCAGATCCTCGTCGAAGCCGGCATGCTGCCAGGCGCCCTGATGCGCAACACCTCGCTGAAGTTCGTCTGCAAGGAAATCAAGCTCGAGGTCGTCAACGCCGATACCGACTTCACCCGTGCCTATGCCAAGGGTCAGATAATCCGCTGCCCGGTCGCGCACCACGACGGCAACTACTTTGCCGATGCCGAGACGCTGAAGGCGATCGAAGGCAATGGCCAGGTCGTGTTCCGCTATGCCGATGCGACAAATCCGAACGGATCGATGAACGACATTGCCGGCGTGATCAACGCGAAGGGCAATGTCCTTGGCATGATGCCGCATCCGGAAAACCTGATCGAAGCGGCCCATGGCGGCAATGACGGTCGCGGTATTTTCGCCTCGGCACTGGACGTGATCGCGGCCTGAGGTAAGCCTCGCTTAACCACCGCCCTTTAAGGGAAGACGGCAGCCAGCCGAAAGAACGCCCATGCGCCGCTTCGCCTTTTTCGTCATCCTCCTTGCAGCAGCCGGCCTTGCGGCCTGCAAGCCGGAGGCACCGCGACCACCTACAGGTGGACAGTCAGCGCTCGACATCATGGAAAAGGTGGCCGTCGGCGCAAACCGCTGCTGGTTCAAATCCGGCGACCCGGCGTTCAAGGCCTATTCGCTCGCCCCGGAACTCACGTCCTTCTCCGGCCGCCCCCGCATCCTGCTGGTGCGCAAGGGCTCACCAGACATCCGTCCGCTCCTTGTCGTACAGGCGGAAGGCCGCCCGGCGCGTCTCGATGCCTTCGGCCCACTGATGAACGAAACGCTTGCGCCACGCATCCAGAAGGATGTCGTGCGCTGGGCAAACGGCGCCAAGGACTGCTGATCAGACCGGCGGCTGATAAAGGCGTTCGACCAGCAACAGACGCGACTTTCTGATTTCGCGCTCGGCCATGTCGGGCGAAAGGCCCACATCTCGCAATTGCTCCTCGGTCAACTGCGCGAGATGAATGCGCGTTCGCCGCTGCCGCCGCCTCAGTGTCGAAGCCGCTCCGACGGCCCGGGCAATGGCCATCAGCCATGCCAGCCGCGCCGGACGAACGGGATCATTGTGCGAATTTGATGTGATTGTATCTATTGTCACCATGATGGAAACTCCTAAGGGCTAGTCCGTCGGCATGACCGTATGAATTGACTCCCATGCCGTGACAATCTATAGAATTGTCATCATGACAAATTGGCTCCCCTCTCTTGAAGCCGGCACCGGTCCGCTGTATGTGCGCATCGCCGATGATGCGGAAAACGCCATCAAATCAGGCGCATTGCCTCTCGGCGCCAAATTGCCCCCGCAGCGCGATCTCGCCTATGATGTTGGGGTGACAATAGGGACAATATCCCGAGCCTATGCCTTGTTGCGTGAGCGCGGCCTGGTCAATGGCGAGGTCGGGCGCGGCACTTATGTGCAGGGCACGGACGACCAGGGATCGGCCACGCCGCGTGACCCGGTGTCGATCCACTACGGCGGCACCCGCGCCATCATTCCGCCGCCGGGCAAGCTGCGCTTCGACACCACGGCTGCCATCGACGTTGGACAGGCCGATATTGTCGGACGCATCATGGCCGAGATCGCCTCCGCGCATCCGGGTGAGATTTCAAGCTACACCCGCACCCTCTCCCCAGATTGGCTCGAGGCAGGGCGGCAATGGCTGTCTTCGGGCAACTGGACGCCGGACCCCGAACAGATACTCCCCCAACTGGGCGTGCATGCCGGCATCAACGCCGTTATCGCTGCTGTGAGTGGCGCCGGTGACCGGATCGTGTGCGAGCACCTCACCTATTCGCAAGTCTCGCGCAGCGCGAACCTGATGGGACGACAGATCGCACTGGTCGATTCCGACGCCGACGGCATTCTGCCGGAGGATTTCGAGCGTGTCTGCGCCCGCGAACATCCGAAGGCTGCCTTCATCATGTCGTCGGGCCAGAACCCGACGCTGGCGAGCCTTCCGCTCTCCAGGCGCAAGGACATTGTCGAGATCGCCCGCAAATACAATGTCTGGCTGATCGAGGACTATCTCTATGGCGGCATGATCGCAGACGAGATCCCGCTTCTGGCCGAACTGGCGCCGGACCGCACCTTTCTGCTCAACGGATTGTCGAAATGCGTCGCCGCCGGCGTACGCGGCGGCTGGGTCGCCTGCCCGCCGCATATGAGCCAGCGCGTTCGCGTCACCCAGAAGATGGTGAGCGGCGGCCTGCCCTTCCTCCTTGCCGAATTGTCCGCAAGACTTGTCTTGTCCGGCGCGGCTGGCGATATTCGCGGCAAGGTGCTCGCAGAAATCGGCGCGCGGGAAGAAATCGTCCGCCAGTGCTTTGCCGGAAAGGATTTTCGCTCGCACCCGCGCCTGCCCTTCTTCTGGCTGAAGCTGCCGGAACCCTGGATGTCCGGAACCTTCAAGCAGGCCGTTCTGGATGCCGATGTCCTGATTGATGATGAAGACGAGTTCAAGCCAGCCCGCTCGGCGCGCGTCTTCCACCATGTCCGGGTCGGTTTCAGCGAGGGACGCGATCGTGCGATTTCGGTGGAAGGGCTGAAGACGGTTCGGCGCGTCCTCGACCAGTCCCCGCTGGGCACCAGCGCCATCGTCTGACAGCGATCCTCTCCATCCGCCATCGCCACGAAAGCGGCAGGAAAGGCCGGATTGCGCGCATTTTTCAAGTGCGCCGGGCGCAGGCTTGGGTTATAGCCTGCCTCGAAACCGATCTCCCACCGATCTCCCATTGCCCTGAGAGCCAGATGACCGTTTCCAACTCCCGTCCCATCACCGCAGAATTGATCGCAAGCCACGGCCTGAAGCCGGATGAATACGATCGCATCCTGAACCTGATCGGACGCGAGCCGACCTTCACCGAGCTTGGCATCTTCTCGGCCATGTGGAACGAGCACTGCTCCTACAAGTCCTCGAAGAAGTGGTTGAAGACGCTGCCGACCAAGGGTCCGCGGGTTATCCAGGGACCGGGCGAAAATGCCGGTGTCGTCGACATCGACGATGGCGATGTCGTCGTCTTCAAGATGGAGAGCCATAACCACCCGTCCTACATCGAACCCTATCAGGGAGCGGCAACCGGCGTCGGCGGTATCCTTCGCGACGTCTTCACCATGGGTGCCCGTCCGGTGGCCGCCATGAACGCCTTGCGCTTCGGCGCGCCTGATCATCCGAAGACCAAGCATCTGGTGGCAGGTGTCGTCGCCGGTGTCGGCGGCTATGGCAATTCCTTCGGCGTGCCGACAGTCGGCGGTGAAGTCGAATTCGACGCCCGCTACAACGGCAATATTCTCGTCAATGCATTTGCCGCCGGCCTTGCCAAGGCGGACGGCATCTTCCTGTCGGAAGCCAAGGGAGTCGGCCTTCCCGTCGTCTATCTCGGCGCCAAGACCGGCCGTGACGGCGTCGGCGGCGCCACAATGGCATCGGCCGAATTCGACGAATCGATCGAAGAGAAGCGCCCGACCGTGCAGGTCGGAGACCCCTTCACCGAAAAGTGCCTGCTGGAAGCCTGCCTCGAGTTGATGCAGACCGGCGCCGTCATCGCCATTCAGGACATGGGGGCTGCCGGCCTCACCTGCTCGGCGGTCGAAATGGGCGCAAAGGGCGACCTCGGCATTGAACTCATGCTGGACAAGGTGCCGGTGCGCGAGGAGCGCATGACGGCCTATGAAATGATGCTCTCGGAGAGCCAGGAGCGCATGCTCATGGTGCTTGAGCCCTCCAAGGAAGAGGTCGCCAAGGCGATCTTCGTCAAATGGGGGCTCGACTTCGCCATCGTCGGCTACACCACCGACGACCTGCGCTTCCGCGTCATTCACCAGGGCGAGGAAGTCGCGAACCTGCCGATCAAGGAACTGGGCGACGAAGCCCCGGAATATGACCGTCCGTGGATCGAGCCGAAGACCCCGGCCCCGCTGGCCGAGAACGACATTCCGGCAGGCGACGTGACCGACGCACTTCTGAAGCTCGTCGGCTCGGCCAACAACTCCTCGCGCCGCTGGGTCTACGAGCAGTATGACACCCTGATCCAGGGCAACTCCCTGCAGCTTCCAGGCGGCGATGCTGGCGTCGTCCGCGTCGAGGGTCACGCCACCAAGGCGCTCGCCTTCTCCTCTGACGTCACCCCGCGTTACGTCGAGGCCGACCCGTTCGAAGGCGGCAAGCAGGCTGTCGCCGAATGCTGGCGCAACATTACGGCGACCGGTGCACTTCCGCTCGCCGCCACCGACAACCTGAACTTCGGCAACCCCGAGCGGCCCGAGATCATGGGCCAGCTCGTCTTTGCCATCAAGGGCATTGGCGAGGCTTGCCTGGCGCTCGACTTCCCGATCGTGTCCGGCAATGTCTCGCTCTACAACGAGACCAACGGCCAGGGCATCCTGCCGACCCCGACCATCGCCGGCGTCGGCCTGATGAAGGATTGGTCGAAGATGGCCCGCATCCGCTTTGCCGCACAGGGCGAGGCGATCCTGCTCGCCGGGGCTCCGTCTTCCTGGGGCACCCATCTCGGCCAGTCGGTCTATCTGCGCGACATTCATGGCCGCACCGACGGTCCGGCGCCTCATGTCGATCTCGCCCATGAGAAGAAGGTCGGTGACTTCGTGCGCGGCCTGATCCAGGATGGTCTCGCGACCGCCGTGCACGACTGCTCGTCGGGTGGCCTCGCGCTCGCCGTTGCAGAAATGGCCATGGCCTCCGGCATCGGCGCCCATGTCAATGCCTTGAACGACGCCAACCCGGTGGCTGTCTTCTATGGCGAAGACCAGGGTCGCTACGTGCTGACGGTCAAGGAAGCAGACGTCGACACGGTCCAGGTCCGCGCTGAAGCCGCTGGCATCTTCTGCCCGTGGATCGGCCGCACGGGCGGTTCGAACGTCGTGCTCGGCGATGCACGTGCCATCGCCGTCGAGGAATTGAAGAAGGCGCATGAAGGCTGGTTCCCGGCCCTCATGGAAGGCGAACTCGCCTAAGGCCTTCGATCACATGCCTGTGGAGCATGGGGTAGGTGCCACCTACCCCATTGAAAGACTTCGGCGAATGCACGATAGTTCTCGCATTGCTGATTTGCATGAGGGATCCGTTTTATGCCGATGAAACCAGGCGACATCGAAGACATGATCAAGGCCGGCATTCCGGGGGCGAAGGTCGTCATCCGCGATCTCGCCGGAGACGGTGATCACTACGCTGCCGAGGTCGTCGCCGAAGCTTTTCGCGGCAAGAGCCGCGTCCAGCAGCACCAGATGGTCTATGATGCGCTGAAGGGCAATATGGGCGGCGTCCTGCATGCGCTGGCGCTGCAGACCAGCATTCCCGACTGAAGGGACTGCCGTTCTTGAGGGGATATCCAAGGCCTGCCGTTCATCGGCAGGCCTTATTCATGACCTGGGGTCAATGACCGGAGCGCGTGTCGATTGCAGCGCTTCGAAGCTCTTCGCCGGCAGTGGCCCCGCTGTCATGAGGGTAAAGTCGAAGCCGCTCGGCTGATCGGGGCCGAGCACATATTGCCGGTGCATACGCAGAAAATCGCAGCGGTTCTTTTCATAGCGCTCGATCGACATCGCATGTTTGAAGCGGATGAAGACGAGCTTCGGCTGTGGCGCGTCCGCATGGCCCGAGAGTGCCACGGTATTGCATTTGTAAAGATGGATAGGATCGGTCAGGCACTGAATGTCGAACCAGTCCACATCCGGCTGGCGCGCGAGGGCGCCGATACGACTGCGCAGCAAGGCCGCCTCTGACAAAAGGCTGCATTGCAGGGCGGCGCCCCCCAATGCGACGAAGACGATCCGTCGCCCCATGAGAATGTCGGGCGCCTTCTCGAGAAGTCGAGCAATCACCGAGATGGCAAAATTCGCACCCATGCTGTGGGACGTCACAAGGATCTCGTCCGACGGCTGCCTCAAGGCCTCGACCGCCTGGTCTACCGCCCGCTCGATCAGGGATGAGACCTCCGGCCGGTCTTCCGCGATGGCGACCGCGAGCCGCCAGTCGGCCAGCAGATGCAGCACGTGGTAGCGGTTGGAAAACGGAATGACGCCGTAGCGGAACACGAGTACGCCCGCAGGCACTGTCAGGAGAAACCACCAGGGCGAGAGATCAAGGACCGATGGGATCGCCGCGATATTGACCCCGAGCGCCATACCGGCAGACAGGAACAGGAAAGGAAAGAGGAAGAACAGGCCGAAACGCCAGGCATGGCGAAAATAGCCCCAAGCGCCGCCCTGACGCACGACATCAAATCCGGCCTTGAAACCCTTTGCGACCTGCATCCAGACCGGTTCGGACCGCATTGCGGTGATCAGCGCATTGTGGTCGAAGACATGAATACCGGAACGCGTCGTCCAGCCGGCAACTTCTGCATCAACCGGAAAGTGCGCACCCGCGCCATCGACGGACAGCGCCCCGACGTCGAAGCGCGCCTGCCAGACCGAACTGGTCTGTGCGGCCGAGCGCTGATAGCGCCGACGATGGGCTTCGGCGTCCAGTGGTTCGAAACCCGGAAAATGCAGGACAATGCGGCTATGGATCATCTAGACGGTCACTCGATCGACGGCAGGCGGCCGCATGGGGCGCTTGCTAGACGAGAATTACGCTGATTAAAAGAGCGCATGGAACAAAACCATTCAAGACCGCGGGCGCAAGGGGACTAATATGGGGGATCTGCTGGGAAACATTGTCAAGGACGTCGTCGAGGGCGTGCTGAAGGAGATCCTGAAAAAATCGAACCGCAGCGGCACGACTCGCCGCCGCAAGCGCCAGAGCCGCTCCGCGACAACGGGACGTTTCGTGCGCAAGACGACGAAGCGCGTGAAGGCCCCGGCCCGCAAGCAGGTGAGCCGCCGCCGCACCACCGCCAAGCGCAGCCGTTAATTCCGGCATTGCCGCAAACTCGCCACTGGCAAAAGCCGATCCGTATTGCTATTTCTACGGCAAATCGAAGCTGCCGCCTTGAACGGCATGTGAAAGGACAGATAACATGAGCGCCCACGAATTCATCGAAAACGAAGTCAAGACCAACGACGTTGTCCTGTTCATGAAGGGCAGCCCGCAGTTCCCGCAGTGCGGTTTCTCTGGCCAAGTCGTCCAGATTCTTGATTATCTCGGCGTGGACTACAAGGGTGTGAACGTGCTGGCCGACATGGAAATCCGCGAAGGGATCAAGGAATTCTCCAGCTGGCCGACCATTCCGCAGCTTTACATCAAGGGCGAGTTCGTCGGCGGCTGTGACATTGTCCGCGAGATGTTCCAGGCCGGCGAACTTCAGAAACATTTCGAAGACCAGGGCATCGCCGTCCGCGGCGCCGCCTAAACCTACCGGCCGCAAGGCCTCTAGACAATCTCCAGGTCATGAAGGCGTTGTTCCCAGCAACGCCTTCATGCCGTTCCAAGGTCAAAATTTATGTCAGATTCATTACAGCCCACCCCCAAGGTCCTTGGGGGCATGGGGCGCGTCGAATTCATTGCGCTGATGGCTTTCCTCATGGCGCTCAACGCGCTGGCCATCGACATCATGCTGCCGGGCCTGCAGGAAATCGGCGCCGCACTCAACGTCGAGAACGAGAACCATCGCCAGTATGTCGTGTCGGCCTATCTGCTCGGCTTCGGCATCGCCCAGCTCTTCTATGGTCCGATCGCCGATCGCTTCGGCCGACGGATGCCGATGATCATCGGCCTTGCGATCTATGTGGTCTCGTCGCTCGCCGTCGTCATGGTCCCGTCCTTCGAGTCACTGCTCGTCCTGCGTTTCATCCAGGGCATCGGCTCGGCGGCCACCCGCGTCATCACCGTGTCGATCGTCCGTGACGTCTTCGGCGGACGTCAGATGGCGGAAGTCATGTCGCTGATCATGATGGTCTTCATGGTCATCCCGGTGGTCGCCCCGGGCACGGGCCAGGTCATCATGCTCTTCGGCGACTGGCACTGGATCTTCGTTTTCATGGCGCTGATCGCCGTGATGGTCGGCGTCTGGATGTATGTCCGCCTGCCTGAAACACTCGCGCCGGAAGACGTGCGTCCATTTACGGTCAAGGTGATCTTCGACGGCTTCCGGATCGTGCTGACCAACCGTGTCGCCCTCTGCTACACGATCGCCAGCACCTTCATTTTCGGCGCCCTGTTCGGCTTCATCAACTCGGCCCAGCAGATCTATGTCGGCATTTATGGCCTTGGCGTCTGGTTCCCCGTCGCCTTTGCCGGTGTCGCCCTGTTCATGGCGCTTGCATCCTTCGTCAACGCCAAGCTCGTCGGGCGGTTCGGCATGCGAAAGCTGTCGCACGGCTCTCTGATCGGCTTCATCACCATCAACTTCATCTGGCTGGTGGTGCAGCTCGTCGGTCCGGCGCCAATGCCCTTTGCACTCTTCATCACCCTCTTTGCGCTGGCGATGTTCCAGTTCGGCTGGATCGGCTCGAATTTCAACTCGCTCGCCATGGAGCCGCTCGGTCATGTGGCCGGCACGGCATCCGCAGTGCTCGGCTTCATGGGTACGATCGGTGGATCGATCATCGGCGCGACCATCGGCCAGGCCTTCGACGGCACGGCGTTGCCAATGGTCGCCGGCTTCTTCATGGTCTCGGTTATCGGCCTCGTTTTTGTCCTGATCGGGGAGAAGGGCCGTCTGTTCCAGGCTCAGAACAAACCGGTTTAGTCGAAACGCCCTCTTTGAAACGTGAAAGGCCCGGTCGATGCCGGGCCTTTTTTTCAGTCGACGGTGAAAATCCGCTCCCGCAATTCCTGCCATGCGTCCGCATCAGCCGCGATCAGGAGGCCACCCGACGTGTGGTGCGGCAGGTAGGGCGAACCGTCGAACCGCGCCACATGCGCGCCCGCCTCCTGCATCATCAGGGCCCCGCCGAGATGATCCCAGGGCATCAGCTTGTTGTACATGGCGAAATCCATATGCCCCTGGCCGAGCAGGCGATATTCATGCGCCGCGCAGCGGTAGCTGGTGAAGAGGCGGACCTCTGCGAGGTTGGAGAGGATCTTGCGGCGCATGTCGATATCGAAGAAACCGGTATTGGCAATGCCGATCATCTGTTCGAGCGCACCGCTCGGCCGCATGAACATCTGCTCCTGAGAGCCATCAGTACGATAGAGCCAGGCACCCGATCCCTTTTCGCAAAGCGCCCAGTCATTGCCGATCGGATCATAGATGATACCGGCGACTGTCTCGCCCTTGGAGACAACCGCAAGCATGACGCCGAACAAGCTCAGCCCGGAGGCAAAGTTGAACGTTCCATCAATGGGATCGACGACGACGGCGAGATCGGCATCCTTGAGGCGCTCGAGAAGGGCCGGGTCTGCGGCGACCGATTCTTCGCCGACGAACAGCGCGTCCGGCATAAGGGATTCGATTCCCTTTCGGATCAATCGCTCGGCAGCCTCGTCGGCTTCGGTAACGAGGTCGATGGCCTCCGTCTTCATCCGGATATCGCCATCGCCGAGGTTGCGAAAGCGCGGCAGAATCTCCTCGACGGCAGCCTCCTGCAAGAGATTGGCTAGGGCGGCGATGTCGATGGCGGCAGTCATGAGGCGTCTCCTGATGCTTGAGGCAAGGCACGATGTGTCGCGCCATCCGGTCGCCCCCGTTCTAGCCCGTCGACAATGGTGAAGTATAGGCAGAAAGCCGCGCCAAGCTGATTGTCACCCGGCCTGATTCATGCATGATTTCGAAACAGCTACATTTTCAGGACCACCACACGACATGTTTTCCAGGCGCGCCCTTCTCTCCCATGCATCGCTGATCCTCGCCGCCTCTGTTCTGCCAGCCGAGGCCGCAAAACCTCGCAAGCCGAAGCTCGCCACCGGCCAAGTCTATCTCTTTCGCGGCTTTGCAAATATCTTTTCGACGGGGCTCGATACCCTCGGAAAGAGGCTCGCCAAGGATGGCATCCAGGCGGAGGTCCTGTCGCTGCCCAATGCCCAGGCCTTCGCCCGAAGGATCGCTGAGCGATACCGCGCGTCGAAGGATGCCCGCCCGATCGTGCTCATAGGCCACTCCCTGGGCGCGGACATGACCTTCTCGGTGGCAAGCGCGCTGCAACCGATGAAGATCCCGGTGGCGTTGATCCTGAGTTTTGATCCGACGGGCAAGGGTCCCGTCCCCCGCAACGTAAGGAAGACGCTGAACTTCTACACCGGTGGCGAAAACCTGTGGTCCCCGGTCTTGCCGGCGCCCGGATTCAAGGGCGAACTGGCCAATATCAACCTGCGCCAGGGCGAGGCGGCCATCAAGGGCATCGGCCACTTCAACATCGACAAGAACCCGGAGCTTCACCATCGGGCGATCAAGGAGATCACCCAGGCCCTTCGCAGGCGCTGACAGGTTTCAGAATATCCCGGGGACAAGCCGCTTGGTGCGGGCGCAATAGGCGTCGTATTCGGCACCGAAACTCTCCCGCATCATGGCCTCCTCACGAGACTGGCGCACCGCATAGAGCGCGACCACGGCGCATAGGCCGACAAGACCGGCGATCCAGTTCGGGATCAGCAGGGCCTGCGTGAGACCCCAGAGCAGGAAAGAGGCATACATCGGATGCCGGACATGGGCGTAGACGCCCTGGGTGACCAGCTGATGCCCTTCGCGCACTTCGAGCGTCACGGACCAGTTCTTGCCCAGATCCTTGTGGCTGCGGCGGAACAGCCAGAGAAAGGCAATGCCCGTTATGGTGCCCAGAAGAACCTGCACGATCCCCTGCCCGCGATCGGCAAAACCATCGAAGACATCCAGCCGCCATGCGATCGGCATGACCACGAGGGCAAAAGTGCAGAAGGCCAGAAGCGAGATATCGAGCGTCGAGCGGCGGTCGACCTGTGTCTTCTGGCGGCGTGCCCGACGCATGGCCGGATAACGCATCGCGCACCATGTCACCAGCATCAGGGCCCAGAGGATGAAGGAAATGCGCGTCATGATACTGCCTCTGCCGTTTTGCCTGCCTCTGCCGAGATCGGCAGCGCATCGCCTCTTACGGCCTCGATTGGCCGGGTGCCACAGCAGATCATGAAGAAATCATAGAAATAGCGCCGGCTGTTCGCCGAAATGAACTGATAGTGAACCCGAAAGAAGTTCTTCTTCACGCGTCGATAGGTGTCCCGCTCGAGCATGTCGCGGACACGCACCTGCATCTGTCGCGGAAACGCGTCGCCGCGCCGATGCGAGAGCCCAGCGCGTGCATAGGGGTCGCATTTGTAGAAGTTGATGATGTCGGTGAGCGCCTGGAACTCCGTCCAGACGACCCCGGGATGAGATGCCAAGGCTTCGAGCCGCATCCGGGCCCGTTTTGCCGCCGGATGCAGGGCCACCTTGAGCGAGGTGGATCCGACGGTGACCAGCTTGAAGTCGACAGGCCTGCCCTCCACCACCAGTCGCTCCGCAAGCTGGTGAGCGACATCGAGGATGAGGGCGCCACCGGTCGAATGCCCGACAAGCAGTATCTCATCATAGTCCGCAGCCGCGATCCGCTCTGCAATCAGCCCGGCCCAGCCGTGGATGCGCGCATCCATCACGGGACGGCGGCAATGCAGATGCTCGCGACTGAAGGACCAGAGATCCATGAGGTGAAAGACAAAGTAGCGCCGCCCGATGAAACGACCGACGGCATAAGCAAAAGCAGCACCGACGATCGCCGGCAAAACCGGCCCACCGGGAAGGGCCAAGAAACCGGCCAGCCGATAGGCGGCTGTTGCGAGCCAGGCGAAGACGAGCAGCATCACGAAGGGGTAGAGAAAATACAGTGCGAATCGCCAGTTGGTCGCAAAGAAGCGGAACATCGTGCCGCTCAGCACATAATCGAAGAAGGCAACGAGATAGGCGAGCAGCCTGACGACGAAGGGCCGCGCACCGTCATGCTTCACAATATCGTCGAAGCTCAGAAAGCTGATCTCGGAGCGGCAGGCGCCATCCGGACCGCGATAATCGACGGCTGCGGTCGTGACCGAGACCTGCGCATGCTCCACCGGCTTTTCCAGCGTCGCTTCGACCGACCAGCACTTGCAGAAGCGATCCATCTCGCGCCCGATGCGCCGGAAAAAACCGGCTGCGTCGTTGCGTTCATACCCTCCGACGAGAAACACGGCACGCCTCGACACCGAAGGCTGAGTGACCTCAGACATTCCTACTCCCACGAATTCCCGGAGCCGCGAAGCAGTGCTCGCAGTCCCTGTCCGGATGCAATGTGCAAGAAGCCCCCTGCGCAGTCCAGCCTCGGAACCCGATCAACATGCGACGGGAGGATTTTTCTTGTGTCTTTACAAGTGAGATGGCGCCGACCGGGGCAGTGCTGGGCTCAATCCGGCTTCGTTGCCATCAGTCCGGCAAAATCGAAGAGCTTCGGATCCAGCAGATGCGAAGGATCGACATGGGCGAGAGCCCTGAGCATCGCATCTTTGCGGCCCGGCATCTTCGATTCGATCCCCGCCAGCATCTCCTTCATTGCATTGCGCTGCAGACCGTCCTGGGAGCCGCAGAGATCGCAGGGGATGATCGGGAACTGCATGGCCTGGGCAAAGCGCGCCATGTCCTCTTCGGCGACATAGGCGAGCGGCCGCATCACGAAGAGATCCTTCTCGTCGTTCAAGAGCTTTGCCGGCATGGCTGAAAGTCGGCCGCCATGGAAGAAATTCATGAAGAAGGTCTCGAGGATATCCTCGCGGTGGTGGCCGAGCACGAGGGCGTCACACCCCTCCTCCCGCGCAATCCGGTAGAGATTGCCGCGACGCAGGCGCGAACAGAGCGAGCAATAGGTGCCGCCGCTTGGCACCTTTTCCTTCACGATCGAATACGTGTCGCGATACTCGATGCGGTGCTTGACCCCGATCGAAGCGAGATACTCCGGAAGCACGTGTTTCGGGAAATTCGGCTGGCCCTGGTCGAGATTGCAGGCGACGAGTTCGACCGGCAACAGGCCACGCCATTGCAGATCAAGCAGGATGGCGAGCAGGCCGTAGCTGTCCTTGCCGCCGGAGAGACCGACCAGCCAGCGCGTCTGGCCCTTCAGCATGTCGAAATCGGCAATGGCCTGGCGCACCTGGCGGATGAGCCGCTTGCGCAGCTTGTTGAAGGACACGGAGCGTGGCGCATTGGCAAAGACCGGATGGACCGTCGAGAGGTCGAGCGCATCCTCGCCGTCGAATGCTGAGGCATCCTGACTGTCGATCATGTTGACGAGGTTCATCTTCGGCTCCGGCCCGGCAGCAATGGTGGCCATGCAATGCCCGTTGCAGCCGTGAAGATCAAGCCCCGAAGACCGACCAGCCCGTGCGGGTTGCGAGCATCTCAAGCGCAGTCGAGCCGAGCGCCGAATTGCCCACCTCGTTGAGACCTGGCGACCAGACGGCAATCGACGCCTTGCCGGGCGCAACCGCGAGGATGCCGCCGCCGACGCCGGACTTGCCCGGCAGGCCGACATGATAGGCGAAATCGCCCGAACCGTCATAGTGGCCGCACATCAGCATCAATGCGTTGATGCGCCGCGCGCGCTTCGGCGAGACGACCGAGAAGCCGGTCAGCGGATTGGTGCCGCGATTGGCGAGAAACAGGCCGGCATGCGAGAGTTGGACACAGGAGAGTGCCAGTGCGCACTGGTGGAAGTAGACGCCGAGCGTATGTTCGACCGGATGTTCGAGATTGCCGAAGCCACGCATGAAATTGGCCAGTGCAAAATTGCGGAAGCCGGTTCTCTGCTCTGACTGGGCCACCTTCTCGTCAATCGACAATGTCTCGTCATCGGCGAGGTAGCGCATGAAGCGCAGATATTCGCCGATCGCCTCGCGCGGCGCATGACCTGCCAGCACCATGTCCGTGACGACAATCGCACCGGCATTGATGAAGGGATTGCGCGGGATGCCATGCTCGCGTTCAAGCTGGACGATGGAGTTGAAGGAGGAGCCCGAAGGCTCGCGCCCCACCCGTTTCCAGACCGATTCGCCCGCCTTGCCGAGCGCAAGCGTCAGCATGAAGACCTTGGAAATGCTCTGGATCGAAAACGCCGTGTCGGCATGACCCGCCTTATAGGTCTTCCCATCCACGGTGGTGATCGCGATGCCGAACTGTTTCGGGTCGACGCGGGCGAGTTCCGGAATGTAGTCGGCCACCTTGCCTTCGCCGAGGCGCGGCTCAAGCACGCTGACAATCTCGTCGGCGATCAGCTGCAGATCCATCTCTTACCCCTTACCCGCGTCCGTACCGCGTCATCTTCCCCGGCGAGCGCTGCACTGCAAACAAAAAAAGCCGCCCCGAGGGGCGGCTTTCCACAAATCCGTCTCGCGATCAATTAGCGCGAGTAGAATTCGACGACCAGGTTCGGTTCCATGATGACCGGATACGGAACATCCGACAGGCCGGGAACGCGAACATAGGTGGCGACCATCTTGTTGTGGTCGACTTCGAGGTAGTCGGGAACGTCACGCTCTGCGAGCGATACCGATTCCAGAACCGTGACCATCTGCTTCGACTTCTGGCGAACCTCGATGACGTCGCCAGCCTTGCAGCGGTACGAACCGATGTTGACGCGAACGCCGTTCACGGTGACGTGGCCATGGTTGACGAACTGGCGGGCAGCGAAGACCGTCGGTACGAACTTGGCGCGGTAGACGATGGCGTCCAGACGCGACTCGAGCAGGCCGATCAGGTTTTCACCCGTGTCACCCTTGCGACGGTTGGCTTCGTCGTAGGTGGCGCGGAACTGCTTCTCGCGGATGTCGCCGTAGTAGCCCTTCAGCTTCTGCTTGGCGCGCAGCTGCACGCCGAAGTCGGAAAGCTTGCCCTTGCGGCGCTGGCCATGCTGGCCCGGGCCGTATTCGCGGCGGTTCACCGGGGACTTCGGACGGCCCCAGATGTTTTCGCCCATACGGCGGTCAATTTTGTACTTGGAAGATGCGCGCTTGCTCATCCGTATTTCCTTCTCAACAGGTTACAGCGGTTTGTTGCCAAATCGCTTAAGGAAACACGCCCTCCTCTGAACCTCCTTCCGGGAGATTCTGACAGGCTTCTCACGTCAGCGAACGGAGAAAACCACGGGACATGTCAAAACAAACACCGGGCGTTTCGGCCCGGCGTTGGTGGGGTGATTAGTGGCGAAGTACACATTTGTCAACACGGCATCCGCACTGCATGGCGCCGGATCTGCAAATAGACGCGCTCATGGACGGTCTAGAGCGGAAAAGATCGCAAAACAGCCTGCAAAGGCTGACAGAACGCAAGAACTCCGCTATCCCCGGGGCATCCTCATTAACAGAAGACACATCCTTGATGATCAGACATCTGTTTCGCCTGCCTTTGCTTGCCCTCGCCAGCCTCTTCCTGGCCATTATGCCTGCGGCAGCGGAGATCCAGAAGCCCGGCCATGCGCATATCCTGGTCGATGCGGAGACCGGTGCGATCCTGGAGGCGGACAATGCCGATCGGGTGCTTTACCCCGCGTCACTCACCAAGATGATGACGCTCTATCTGACATTCGAGGCGCTGCAGTCCGGCCGCTTCGACTGGGATCAGCGACTGGTCATCTCGCAGAACGCAAACGACAAGGAACCCTACAAGTTTGCAGTCGGCGCCGGCAATACGATCAGCGTGCGCGAGGCGGTCATGGGCATGGTGGTGCTTTCGACCAATGACGCAGCAACTGCGGTCGCCGAAACCCTTGCCGGTTCCGAGGAAGCCTTCGGCCAGATGATGACATCCAAGGCCCGGGAACTCGGAATGGCGCAGACCGTCTTCACCAATCCGTCCGGCCTGCCCGATCCGCGTCAGGTGACGACCGCAACCGACATGGCGCGCTTGGGTCTGGCGCTGCTCCGGGACTTCCCCGAGGAGTACAAACTGTTCGCCTCGCGCGGCATGACATTCCGCAGCATGAAGTTTCGCGGTCACAATGCCTTCCTCGTGCAGTATCCAGGCGCCGAAGGGATCAAGACCGGCTTCACCAACGCATCGGGCTACAACATCGTGACATCTGCGAGCCAGGGTAATCGTCGTCTGATCGGCGTGGTTCTGGGTGCAGACAGCGCCAATGCCCGTACGCAGGAAATGATCACGCTGTTCGACCGTCATTTCGGAACCAAAGCCAGCCAGTGACAGCAGGAAGACCAGGAAAGGCATAGCCATGACCGACACCGTCCTCGACCGCTTCCTCCGCTATGTCGTCATCGACACACAGTCCGACCCTGCCTCCGAGGCCCAGCCCTCGACGGAAAAGCAGAAGGATCTCGGCCGGGTCCTCGTCGCCGAAATGCTGGCGCTCGGGCTCAATGACGCCCATCTCGACGAGCATGGCAATGTCTACGCGACAATCCCGTCCAATACGGACAGGGACGTGCCGGTCATCTGCTTCTGCTCGCATATGGATACCGCGCCGGACTTCACCGGCACGAACGTCAAGCCGCAGCTGCTGCGCAACTACCAAGGCGGTGACATCACCCTGACGGGCGACACCAGCCAGGTGATCCGGGTCGCGTCTCATCCGCAGCTGAACAAGCAGATCGGCAACGATATCGTCACGACAGATGGCACGACACTGCTTGGCGCTGACGACAAGGCCGGCCTGGCAGAGATCATGACGGCAGCGGCCCATCTCGTGGCGAATCCTGACATCCCCCATGGCACGATCAAGATCCTCTTCACGACAGACGAAGAGATTGGACGTGGCGCCGACAAGGTGGACCTGGCCAAGCTCGGCGCCCGCTTCGCCTATACGCTTGACGGCTCGACCGTGGGCGAAATCGAGAACGAGACCTTTTCAGCCGATGGCGTGACGATCGAGATAGCCGGCGTCGCCATGCATCCCGGATATGCCAAGGGCAAGATGGAGAATGCCATCAAGGCTGCAAGCGACATCGTTGCCCGCCTGCCCCGCGACATCGCGCCGGAGACCACGGACGGCCGTCAGGGCTTCATCCACCCGGTCGACATCTCTGGCAGCATGGAAAGCGCCAAGCTTCAACTGATTATCCGCGACTTCACCGAAGCAGGGCTCAAGGAAAAGGAAGACCTGCTGGAGGCGATCACCGCAGACGTCATGGCGACCTATCCGGGCTCGACCTATCGCCTCAAGATCAAGCAGCAGTATCGCAACATGCGGGAAGTCCTCGATCGCCATCCGGAGATCATGGAAAACCTCGAAGTGGCAGTGCGTCGCGTCGGCCTTGAGCCCGTGCGTCACAGCATCCGTGGTGGCACAGACGGCTCGCGTCTCTCCTTCATGGGCCTGCCCTGCCCCAATATCTATACCGGCGGCCATGCCTATCACTCGCCACTCGAATGGGTGAGCGTTCAGGATATGGAAAAGACCGTCGAGACGATTATTGCGCTGGTGAAGGTGTGGGAAGAGCGGGCGGCCTGAGCCGTCCGGCACGCTCTCAAGTCTACCGGGTTATTCGGCGGCGGACGCCGTCTGCTCGTCCGCATCCACGAGATTGGGGTCCCCCGGCTGCGTCTCGGCTTCCAGATCCGGGAAGGCAACGATGCGCTTGCCGGAAAAGTCGGTATGCACGACGACCAGCCCCTGTTCCTCAAAGTAACCGAGCAGTCGTCGGGCACGGCGGGCAGAATGCGTGCCATAGGCCCTGGCGATGCGATGGTCCGACGGGCATTCCTCGTTGCGGAGCGCCGCCTTGGCGAGCAGCAGAAAGACGCCCTGCAGATCGTCGGAGACCCGGACCGAGAGCGAAAGAGCTGTCTGCCATCCCTCGCTCGCCGCAGTTTCCTCATCCACACCAGCGCGCGCAACCGCCACCCGACGGCGGAATTCACCCATGGGCATTGGCGGGCCGCTCACGCGACGCATCCGGGCCCGGACCAGAAACTCCTGATAGAGCACACTATCGGTCCGGTAGGCGGCCTGCGGATCACCGAGGATTTCGGAAAGCACGGCCGCGAGTCGATCCTCACGCTCTTCGGCCGACATTTCTGCGACACGCGTCGGAGAATCGCTTGCGACCGGGGTCATGGAAGCGGGGGAAGAGCGGGAGAGCTCGGCCAGAATGTCCGTCGTCGGCCGTGGCGCCGGCGATGCCCGGCGCACGATCGGCCGGGTGAATTCTTCCGGGTCGGGCGTGAAGATCAGATCCTCGACGTCCTGAGGCGCATCGGGTAGCGGCATCAGCATGGGCGAGGACGAGCGGGCCGACGTCTCGACGGCACCGATGACGATCGGCAGCGGCCGGCGCGACATGGCCGGGCCCAATGCAACGAAATTGCCGCGTTGCAAATCGCGAAACATCTCCGCCTGCCGGCGGTCCATGCCGAGCAGGTCGGCTGCGCGCGCCATGTCGATATCGAGAAAGGTTCGACCCATGAGGAAGTTGGAAGCCTCCGCCGCGACGTTCTTGGCAAGCTTTGCGAGGCGCTGGGTGGCGATCACGCCGGCCAGACCGCGCTTTCGGCCACGACACATCAGATTGGTCATGGCGCCCAGCGACATCTTGCGGGCATCTTCAGAGACATCGCCACTGACGGCGGGTGCAAACATCTGTGCTTCGTCGACCACGACGAGGACCGGATACCAGAATTCGCGATCGGCATCGAAAAGACCGTTGAGGAAAGCGCCCGCCGCGCGCATCTGCTGCTCGACATCCAGGCCTTCCAGCGTGAGCACGCAGGAGACGCGGTGCCGGCGGATACGATCCGCAATGCCCGCAAGTTCCGCTTCGGTGCGCTCACCATCGACGACGACATGGCCATATTTGTCGGAAAGCGTGACGAAGTCACCTTCGGGGTCGATGATGACCTGCTGGACCCACTGAGCCGATTGCTCCAGCAGGCGACGCAGAAGATGCGACTTGCCCGAACCCGAATTGCCCTGCACCAGGAGTCGGGTCGCAAGAAGCTCCTCGATATCGAGCTTGGCAGGCTGTCCCCCCTGCACCGTTCCCATATCGATTCCGACCTTCAATGACGGCATCCTCAAATCATGTGTTGATCTGTTGTCACTAACAGACTTGAAAGCCCGCGTATGGGCCGCATCCGCGAAACCCACAGGGAAGTGCTGACGTCAGGCGGCCTTTCGGCGACGCAGCAGACCTGCAAGCAAGATGCTGAGTACCAGCGCAGGCAGAAGCGTGGCAAGCCCGCTACGCAACCCGGAGAGTTCTGCCACGAAACCGATCATCGGCGGACCGACCAGGAAACCGAAAAGCGCGATGAAGCTCAGGATCGCGACATTTTCAGCCGCCGGCCGGTCACCCAGATCGGCAGAGGCCGTGACGGCGAGCGGAAAACCGACGGAAACGCCAAGGCCGACACAGGCGAGACCAAGATAGACAAGCGCCGTGGCAGGCGCAACGACGACGAGCAGCAGACCGCCAAGCGAGAAAAGAAGGCAGATCCGCGCCAGAACCACAGCGCCCAGACGTTGCTTGGCCCCATCGCCGAGGAAGCGGCCGACCGAGACCATCATGGCGAAGACGACATAGCCCATGCCCGTCGCCATCCCCGACGTCGCGAAGACATGCTTGAGATAGACGGCCGACCAGTCGGCAACCGCCCCTTCCGTCATCGTGATCCCGAAGACGAAGAGACTGATGCCGAGGATATCGGGACTTGGCAGCCGCCAGGACGACCGCGGCGCATTGGTCGCAGCCGTCACTTCGTGCAGCGGCAAGGCACGGCAGACAAAACAGGCAACCGGCATCAGAAGCAGCGACAGCACAGCAATCGCAATCACGGGCGCTGTCTCCAGCGCCAGAAAACCAGCCCCGATCAGGCTACCCGACATGATGCCGAGGCTCCAGAAGCCGTGACAGCGGTTCATGATCGAGGCCGTGCCGCGCTTCTCGACAATGTCAGCCTCGACATTGAGACCGAGCTCGATCGTCGAAAGGCCGATCCCGAGCAGCGCGAGCAGCAGGAAGAGCGACAGCATATCCGGGGCTGCGACTGGCAGCGGCACCAATGCGAGAAAGACCGGAAAACCAAAGATCAGTGTGTTGCGGCTGCCAATCCGACCGACCAGCTGACCGGCGAAGGGCAGCATCAGCAGAATGCCTGCCGGCAGGCCAAGCAGCGCGATCGCAAGTTCGGCAGGGCCAAGCGCCAGCCGCTCCTGCACCCTGGCTATCTGCGGCAGCCAGCTGCCGAAGGCGATCGGCTGCAGGAAAAACGCGGTCATGATGAGGAATTGCGGCGGCATTGACGGACCGGGTGCTGGGGAGGGAGGGAATCAGATCCCCAAGATACTCGGCCAGCCCCGCTGTTTTGGGAAGCAGACCACCGCATCGAGTGGTCTGCTCGCCGACAAAAATCTGACCCGGACGGCTCGCGATACGAGGACCAGTCAGCGCTCAAGGTCTGATGTCCCAGAGCGACAGACGGCGCGGAAAGACCGGCCGATCCTCGGGGAGGCCGATATCCCGCCGCAGTTGGGGAGAAAGATGCGCCGTCAGATTGCGAAGCTGTCCCCGCCTCCAGCTGGCACCGATCAAGGCGGCCAGCAGTCGCCAGGAGCCAAAGTGTTGCAGCAGTTCATCCATCCGCTTGGCGAGCGGATCGGCAACTATAGATTGATTTTCGTGCATGACTTGTCCGTCCCGGAACGCCGACGCGCCCAGGTCCTTTCGCTGATGAAAATGCGACGTGACACAAGCGAACGAACGCGTTCACACGCGCTGGCGGCAAGTCACGTCAGTATGGTTGAAAACGCCGAAAAAGGCAGGAAATATGACTGTTCAGACAGTCATCGGGTGCATCGAACAGTGGTGGATGATCCCACGCACATCGAAGACACCGATCCGCCAGAGAGGCGCATACGCATGGTAAAATGAGTCATCTGTCGCCTCCTGTAGTTTGTGTTGCGGATGATCGAAACATGCCATGCAAAATCGACTCGGGCAAGATCACAATTCGAGATTGCAAATCTTGCCAAAGACCGTTGCCGATCTGCAACAAATTGTCGCAGGGCCGATTAGGAGCCGTCCTGCTGTTTACCGCCACACCGTTTCGGACGCTGGCGGCAGGGACAGGCCCATGCCCTGCATCAGGCGCCGGGTGGAAAAATCCTGACTGCCGGAGGTGAAGACGGCAAAGTCAAAATTGTCGGGATGTTCGGCCCCCTCCACGAGCGGAACAAGACGGCGCGCCTGCCGGGCGATGGCTTCCGCCGGATCGAGCCAGTCGACGGGCCAGGGCGCGAGCCGGCGAAAGACGTTGGCGAGGAACGGATAATGCGTGCAGGCGAGCACGACGATATCGGACCGCCTTCCGTCCTTCTCGACGAAGCAGGGCGTAATCTCTGCAAGCACCGCCGCATCGTCCAGCGCCTCGCCCCGGATATAGGCCTCCGCCATGCGGGCGAGGTTTTCCGAACCGACGAGGCGGACATGGCATTGTGAAGCGAAGGACTGAATGAGGTCGCGCGTGTATGCACGTTTCACGGTCCCCGGCGTTGCCAGCACCGAGACCAGGCCGGACCGTGTCCGCTCGGCCGCTGGCTTGATCGCCGGGACCGTTCCGATGAAACGCATCTCGGGAAATCGCTGCCTGAGATCCGAACCCGCAAGCGTAAAGGCGGTATTGCAGGCAACGATCACCGCCTCGGGATCATACCGCCCGAGCAGATCTTCGAAGAGGCGCACGATCCGCGCCTTCAAGGGCTCTTCGTCCCAACCGCCATAGGGAAAACCGGCATCGTCGGCCACATAGATGAAGCCGCGCTCGGGCATCAGCAGACGCGCCTCACGCAGGACGGTCAGTCCACCTATGCCGGAATCGAAAATCAGGATCGGCTTCGAGCCGACCGCATCGCCGTTATTTGCCGGAACCTTCGTCATCAGGGCCATCTTTCGCCATCACAGACTTTACCGACGCGTTGATCTGGCCCGGCCGCGAAAAACGGTCGAGCGAGTTGATCACGCCGCGGATCACGTGGATCTCGGGCGTCGTGAATGCTCGCCGGGTGAAGACAGCGCGCAGATTGTCGATCATCCTCGGCTTCTTGTTGGCGGGATGGAAATACCCCCTGACGTCGAGCGCCTGCTCCAGATGCTCGAACATGCCGATCACCTCATCCTTCGTCGCCTGTGGCTGTTCCGGCGCATCGAACGGCACCGCATGAGGATCCTCGATGTCGGACTTCATCCATTCATAGGACATGAGAAGCACCGCCTGGGCAATATTCAGCGAGGCGAAGGCCGGATTGACAGGGAAGGTGACGATTTCATCGGCCAGCGCCACATCTTCGGTCGAGAGGCCCGACTTTTCACGTCCGAACAGGATACCGGTCTTCTCGCCCGAGCGGAACCGCTGGCGAAGCGTCTCGGCAGCCGTTACCGGCGAGCGCACCGGCTTGAAGCCGTCCCTGAAGCGCGCTGTGGTCGCATAGACGAAGTTGAGATCGGCAACCGCCTCTTCCAGCGTATCGAAGACCACTGTGCCGTCGATCACGTGATCCGCCTTCGAGGCTGCCGCGCGCGCCTTGTCGGACGGCCAGCCGTCTCGTGGACTGACGAGACGCAGTTCCGCCAGGCCGAAATTGGCCATGGCCCGCGCCACCATGCCGATGTTCTCGCCGAGTTGCGGCTCCACCAGAATGATTGCCGGCCCTTCGGCCAGCATGATGCGCTCGCTGTTCGTCCCTGCCATGATCTGCCCTTGTATGATTGTGGGGCTCCCATTGGCATAAAATCACGCGGGCGCAAAGGGGTTGGGGCGGCAACGCAGCCGCTGAAACGTCGTAGGGGCGTTCGAATTTCGGCCAAACGAACAGCGGCCAAGGCTCAGATCCCGCCTTGCACCTTCAGGTCCTGCTTGATGGAGGTACCACTCTGTCCATCGACAACTGGATAGATGTCGTCGATCACAGACCGCTCCCCTTCGTCAACGACGTGAAAGATCAGGACCGTATCGACATCGTATTCTGCGCCTTCACCGAAGCAACGGCGATTGTTGAAGAGCGCCGTCACCTGCCCCTCCCCGTCATCCTCGATCCTGATGTTCTCGAAGGGGCATCCATCCTGTCCCTGGGCAATCGGGTCATAGTCGAAGGGATAGCCGGTGGTCTCGCCCTCAGGCGGATCGAATGGCGGGTTCTTCGATGCCGCCTCGAAGGCCCGGGCAAAATCCCGGCTGAACAGGCGGGCAAGACGATCCTCGCTGAACACGTCTTCGCTCGGCCCGTCGATTGTATCATCCCAGCTGCGAGCCGCAGCCTCGACGATCTCTCGAACCGGTTCCGTCACGTCGGCTGAGGCGGAACCCGATGCGACCGAAGCGAAAAACAAGCCAAGGACAAATGCTGCGGACAGGGGTTGCATGGAACACTCCGAAGGGTTCTTGCCGATACACTGCTTTTAGCCGCAAATCGCCAGCCCTAGACAACCAAGTTTGGGGACAAATGCAGGCCGAAAGTCTGACCTGAGAATTTCCTTGAACACCCCCTCTCCTGTTTGCCTTGTACCGAGAGAATGTTATAGGCAGGCCATCGGCACGGCGCCCTCCCCGCGCTCGTCCCATAGGCACCAACCCCGCGAGGATATTCATGAGCAAGATCAAGGTAGCCAACCCGGTCGTCGATCTCGACGGCGACGAGATGACCCGCATTATCTGGCAGTTCATCAAGGACAAGCTGATCCTGCCCTACCTGGATCTCGACATCGAGTATTACGACCTTTCGGTCGAGAACCGCGACGCCACCAACGACCAGGTGACGGTCGATGCGGCCCACGCCATCAAGAAGCACGGCGTCGGCATCAAGTGCGCGACGATCACCCCGGACGAACAGCGCGTGAAGGAGTTCAACCTCAAGGAAATGTGGAAGAGCCCGAACGGCACGATCCGCAACATCCTCGGCGGCGTCATCTTCCGCGAACCGATCATCTGCAAGAACGTACCCCGCCTCGTTCCCGGCTGGACCAAGCCGATCGTCGTTGGCCGTCACGCCTTCGGCGACCAGTACAAGGCAACCGACTTCAAGTTCCCCGGCAAGGGCAAGCTGACGATCAAGTTCGTTGGCGAAGACGGCGAAGTGATCGAAAAGGAAGTTTACAACGCTCCTGGCGCCGGCGTTGCCATGGCGATGTACAACCTCGACGAATCGATCCGCGAATTCGCCCGCGCATCCATGATGTATGGCCTGATGCGCAAATGGCCGGTCTACCTGTCCACGAAGAATACCATTCTGAAGGCCTATGACGGCCGCTTCAAGGATATCTTCGAGGAAGTCTACCAGGCCGAATTCAAGGCGAAGTTCGAGGAAGCCGGCATTGTCTACGAACACCGCCTGATCGACGACATGGTCGCATCCGCGCTCAAGTGGTCCGGCGGCTACGTCTGGGCCTGCAAGAACTACGACGGTGACGTGCAGTCCGACACGGTTGCCCAGGGGTTTGGCTCGCTCGGCCTGATGACCTCGGTCCTGCTGTCGCCCGATGGCCGCACGGTCGAAGCCGAAGCTGCACACGGCACGGTCACACGCCATTATCGCCAGCACCAGAAGGGTCAGGAAACCTCGACCAACTCGATCGCCTCGATCTTCGCCTGGACCCGTGGCCTCGCCCACCGCGCCAAGCTCGACGACAATACGGCACTGGCAAATTTTGCCGCGACGCTCGAAAAGGTCTGCATCGACACCGTCGAGTCGGGCTTCATGACCAAGGATCTGGCGCTGCTCATCGGTCCCGATCAGCCGTGGCTCTCGACCACCGCCTTCCTAGACAAGGTCGATGAAAACCTCAAGAAGGCCATGGCCGCCTGATTGGCGCCCAAGGCTTGAAACTTCAGAACCCGGTCACGGCAACGTGGCCGGGTTTTCTGTCTCGGCAATGTCGTCCCCGGCATCGACGTCTTCAAAGCGCTTGCGGATCTCGGTCCCGAGGCGCCGGGCCGAAATATGGTAGCCGGACAGCGGCAGATCGTAACTCTCGAGACGATCGGGGTCGTCCTCGTCCAGGTAATCGATGTCAACCAGCCAGCGGCCATCGACACGGCGCTGGGCCAACTCGACCATCGAGGCCCAGGGGATCCGTCTCTCGGTCCTCAGATCGATCAGTTCCTCATTGTTGAGTTCGATCACCGGCCGCGTGGCGAGGACCAGATCTCGCCAGCCTTTGCGAAGCCCGAAGACGGCAAAGGCGATCAGCGCCAGATAGACGAGAACCATCAGGCTCGCCCAATCGCCGCCCAGAAGACTGGCCATCAGCCCGCCAATGGAAACTGACAAGAGAATGGCGGCCATGGCGGCCCAGAGAACCCCGAAGCCGCGGCGGGGATAGACGATCAGGGTCGGGTAGCTTGTCTCTGTTTTCATCATTGACCTCCATAGGGAAAATCATCCCCGGCGAATAGCCGGGACGAGGCCTGTCACACCGGCCTAATCCTTTAGCCCTGTTGTCAAACAGCGGGACTCAGGCTCCAATACTGCCAAAAGGCAACGGGGGATGCCGTGACAGGACACATGCCACCGAAAAAATCATGACCGAAGCCATCCTGCCGAAAACCGTCAGCGTTTTCAAAGAAGGATATGGTCCAGCCGGGTTCAAGGCCGATGCCCTGGCCGGCCTCACCGTGGCCATCGTCGCGCTGCCTCTGTCCATGGCGATCGCCATCGCCTCGGGCGTCACCCCGGACCGCGGCCTATACACCGCAATCATCGGCGGCTTCCTCGTATCCCTGCTTGGCGGCAGCCGCCACCAGATCGGCGGTCCGGCCGGTGCCTTCATCGTGCTCGTCAGTGCCACCGTTGCAAGCCACGGCATCGACGGCCTCATTCTGGCCACCGCGATGGCCGGCATGATGCTGATCGCCTGCGGGCTCCTGCGGATCGGAATTTACATCAAGTTCATCCCCTATCCCGTGACCGTCGGCTTCACGGCGGGCATCGCGGTGATCATCTTTGCCAGTCAGATCAGCGAATTGCTCGGCTTGCGCTTTCCCGGTGGAGAACCCGGCCCGCTGGCCGAGAAGCTATCTGCCATCGCGGCTGCCCTGCCCGGTTTTTCGCCGGCCGCAGCCGCCATGGCCGGGCTTACGGTCGGCGTCATTCTGCTGTTGCGCCGCTACCGCCCGTCCTGGCCCGGCCTGTTGATCGCGGTTGTCGTAGCCTCGGCTGCGTCCGCCGCTCTCGACCTTCCCGTCTCGACCATCGGATCCAAATTCGGCGGCATCCCCTCCGGCTTGCCGATGCCGGCGCTGCCGCATCTTTCGCTTGATCTCGCAATCGCCGTGCTTCCCGATGCCATCGCCTTTGCCTTGCTCGGCGCCATCGAGTCCCTGCTATCGGCCGTCGTCGCCGACGGCATGACAGGCCGCCGGCACCGATCCAACACCGAACTGGTGGGCCAGGGTGTGGCCAATATTGCCTCTGCCCTGTTCGGCGGCATCTGCGTGACCGGGACGATCGCCCGAACGGCGACCAATGTACGCGCCGGTGGCACCAGCCCGGTTTCCGGCATGCTGCATGCTGTCTTCCTGCTCGTCTTCATGCTGGTCGCAGCGCCGCTTGCCGCCTACATTCCGCTCGCAGCCCTTGCCGGCGTGCTGGCGGTCGTCTCCTGGAACATGGTGGAGAAATCGGCGATCGCGGCTCTGGTCCGCTCCTCGCGCGGCGAAACGCTGATACTCGCCGTCACCTTCCTGCTCGTCGTCTTCCGCGACCTGACGGAAGGCATTGTCGTGGGCTTCTCGCTGGCGGCCCTGCAGTTCATCCATCACATGTCGAGAAATGTCCGCATCACACCGGAAAAGGTCGAGAGCCCGCTGGAGGAAATGGACGCGGAAACAGTGACCTATCGACTGGACGGGGCCTTCTTCTTTGGCGCCGTGGCGGCCGCGAGCGCCGTTCTCGACAGGATTGCCGATGATCACCGCAATCTCGTCCTAGACTGCCACGGGATCCGTTTCATCGACACCTCGGGCGTCAATCTGCTTGCCGGCGTCATTCGCAAGGCCGTCCGGCAAGATGTGCAGGTCTATGTGATTTCGGATCGCCCGGAGATGCAGCAGATGCTGCTGCATCACGAGGTACCGGAACATGGGGTGCACTTCGTCCCTTCCTTCGATGAAGCCCGCCGGCAGATCGCAGAACGCGGGGGATCTAAGGATCCGTCATAGACGGATGTGCTGGGCGATCATTGCGCCCTCTCGCAGCATGTTCTGGAGCGCCAGCCAGCCAGTGCCCCAGCCAGCCAGTGCCCAGGCAAGCGGACAGGGGCCAGCGACACCGCCGGCCCCGTTTCCGTTTCTTCAGTTGAGCGCTGCCTCGACCGCGGCAATCGCCGCATCGGCCTCAGCACCATCCGGGCCGCCGGCCTGGGCCATGTCCGGCCGTCCGCCGCCACCCTTGCCGCCGAGTGCGGCAGAAGCGATACGCACGAGATCGACGGCGCTGAAACGATCGGTCAGGTCAGGTGTCACCGACACGACGGCGCTCGCCTTGCCGTCTTCGGCAACAGCAATCAGCAGGACAACGGCGGTTGCAAGCCCCGCCTTGGCCTCGTCCGCCATGCCCTTGAGGTCCTTCGCATCGATGCCGGCAAGCGTGCGACCGATGAAATTGACGCCATTGATCTGCTTCGGCGCATCGGCACCACCGGCGGCACCGCCACCCATGGCGAGTTTGCGCTTGGCATCCGCCAGCTCCTTTTCGAGCTTGCGGCGTTCCTCGACGAGCGCCTCGACGCGCGTGACGACATCCGTCGGCTGCACCTTCAGCGTCGATGCGAGCGTCTTTACCCGCTCGTCCTGCTCGGAAAGATAGGCACGAGCCGCCTCTCCGGTCAGCGCCTCGAGACGGCGCACGCCAGCACCCACTGTGCTTTCGCCGACCAGGCGCACAAGGCCGATATCGCCCGTTGCCGACACATGTGTTCCACCGCAGAGTTCGATCGAATAGGCCTTGCCAGCCTTGTCGCCGCGCAGCGCCGTGCCCATCGACACGACGCGGACTTCATCGCCGTATTTCTCGCCGAACAGCGCCATGGCGCCTTCTGCGATCGCGTCGTCGACCGCCATCAGGCGGGTCGTGACCGGCGAGTTCTGCAGAATGATCTCGTTGGCCATCTCCTCGACAACCTTCAGTTCCTCCGCCGAAATCGGCTTCGGATGCGAGATGTCGAAACGCAGGCGCTCAGGGGCAACCAGCGAGCCCTTCTGGGCCACATGGGTCCCGAGCACTTCGCGCAGAGCCTCATGCAGGAGGTGGGTTGCCGAATGGTTGGAACGCAGGCGCGAGCGGCGCGCGTGGTCGACGTTCAGCGTGACGGCCCCGCCAGCCTTGACGACGCCGTTCTGCACGGTCGCGACATGCACAAAGACGCCTTCGCCCTTCTTCTGGGTATCGGTGACATCAAGCGAGTATCCCTCGCCGACGATCTCGCCCGTATCCCCTGTCTGGCCACCCGATTCGCCGTAGAACGGCGTCTGGTTGACGACGATCTGTACCTGTTCGCCGGCGCTTGCGTGCTCGACGACCTTGCCATCCTTGACGACGGCGAGAACCTGGCCTTCGGCCGTCTCGGAACTGTAACCCAGGAATTCGGTCGCGCCGAACTTCTCCTTGAGCTCGAACCAGACGGTCTCGGTCGCCTTGTCGCCGGAGCCCGACCAGCTGGCGCGCGCTTCCGCCTTCTGGCGCTGCATGGCGTCATTGAAGCCGGTGAGGTCGACGCCGATACCACGACCGCGCAACGCATCCTGCGTCAGGTCGAGCGGGAAGCCATAGGTGTCGTAGAGCTTGAAGGCGGTTTCGCCGTCGAGGCTGTCACCATTGTCGAGGGTTGCCGTCGCATCCGACAGAAGCGTCAATCCGCGTTCCAGCGTCTTGCGGAAGCGGCTCTCCTCGAGCTTCAGCGTCTCGGAGATCAGCGATTCGGCACGGACCAGTTCCGGATAGGCGCGGCCCATCTGCTGCACGAGAACAGGCAGGAGCTTGTAGATGATCGGATCCTTCGCGCCGAGAAGCTGCGCATGGCGCATGGCGCGGCGCATGATGCGGCGAAGCACGTAGCCACGGCCCTCGTTCGACGGCAGCACGCCGTCGGCGATCAGGAAGGCCGACGAGCGCAGGTGGTCGGCGATGACCCGGTGGCTGGCGCGGCGCTCGCCCTCGGCCTTGACGCCGGTCAGGTCGACCGAAGCATCGATCAGCGCGCGGAAGAGGTCGATGTCGTAATTGTCGTGGCGCCCCTGCAGAAGCGCTGCGACACGCTCGAGGCCCATGCCGGTGTCGATCGACGGGCGCGGCAGATCGACCCGCTCGTCCTTGGTGATCTGCTCGTATTGCATGAAGACGAGGTTCCAGATCTCGATGAAGCGATCACCGTCTTCTTCGGGCGAGCCCGGAGGGCCACCCCAGATATGGTCGCCATGATCGTAGAAGATTTCCGAACACGGGCCACAGGGGCCGGTGTCACCCATGGCCCAGAAATTGTCACTGGTCTTGATGCGGATAATCTTGTCGTCCGAAAGACCGGCGATCTTCTTCCACAGGCCATGCGCCTCGTCATCCGTATGGTAGACGGTGACCAGCAGGCGGTTGCGGTCGATGCCGAATTCCTTGGTGATCAGGTTCCAGGCGAGCTCGATCGCGCGTTCTTTGAAATAGTCGCCGAACGAGAAATTGCCGAGCATTTCGAAGAAGGTATGGTGGCGCGCGGTGTATCCGACATTGTCGAGGTCGTTGTGCTTGCCGCCGGCGCGCACGCATTTCTGCGCGGTCGCGGCCGTCGTGTAGGGACGCTGCTCCAGTCCGGTAAAGACGTTCTTGAACTGCACCATGCCGGCATTGGTGAACATCAGCGTCGGATCGTTGCGCGGCACCAGCGGACTGGAGGAAACGACCTCGTGACCGTTCGTCTTGAAGTAGTCGAGAAAAGTCGACCGGATGTCGTTTACACCGCTCATGTCACGCCCTTCATTCAGGCCGGGAAGCCGGCCAATTTGCAAAATCAATGGCTTTTATCGCCCGGCTTCCTCCCTGTCCAGCAGCCGCAACGAAAACCGGCCGCGTCTCCAGGGAAACGCGGCCGACAAATATCACAAAGGTGGACGACTGGCTTACGCGTCGTCGGCACCATCGCCGTCATTGGCGTCAGGCCCACCGTTCTGCAGGAATTTTTCCGCGATCAGACCGGCATTCTGGCGCAGCGCCATCTCGATCTCCTGGGCCATTGCCGGGTTGTCACGCAGGAACAGCTTGGCATTTTCACGCCCCTGACCGAGACGCTGGCTATTGTAGGAGAACCAGGCGCCCGCCTTCTCGACGATACCAGCCTTGACCCCGAGATCAACGAGTTCGCCGGTCTTGGAGACGCCTTCGCCATACATGATGTCGAATTCGACCTGCTTGAAGGGAGGTGCCATCTTGTTCTTGACGACCTTGACGCGGGTCTGGTTGCCGACAACCTCTTCGCGATCCTTGACCGCACCGATGCGGCGGATATCGAGACGAACCGAGGCATAGAACTTCAGTGCGTTACCGCCGGTCGTGGTTTCCGGCGAACCGAACATGACGCCGATCTTCATGCGGATCTGGTTGATGAAGATCACCATCGTCTTCGACTTGGAGATCGAAGCGGTGAGCTTGCGCAGCGCCTGGCTCATCAGGCGGGCCTGCATGCCAGGCAGGCTATCGCCCATTTCGCCCTCGATTTCGGCGCGCGGGGTCAGCGCTGCGACCGAATCGACGACCAGCACGTCGATCGCACCGGAACGGACAAGCGTGTCAGTGATTTCAAGCGCCTGTTCACCGGTATCCGGCTGCGAGATCAGCAGGTTCTGCAGGTCGACACCCAGCTTTCGGGCATAGACCGGATCGAGCGCATGCTCGGCGTCGACGAAGGCGCAGATGCCGCCCTTCTTCTGGGCTTCGGCAATTGTCTGCAGCGCCAGCGTCGTCTTGCCCGAGCTTTCCGGCCCGTAAATTTCAACGATGCGGCCCTTCGGCAGGCCGCCAATGCCGAGCGCGATGTCGAGGCTGAGCGACCCCGTCGAGACCGTCTCGACTTCGACCACGCTCTCGTTCGCGCCGAGCTTCATGATCGAGCCCTTGCCGAACGACCGTTCGATCTGCGAGAGCGCCGCCTCCAATGCCTTGCTTTTATCCACCAATTTGTCCTCTACAAGCCGCAAAGAATTCTGTGCCATTCGATCCACCTTTAGGTTATTGAGGCCGCATAGGCAATGAAGCCGCCGATGAGCAACATGTACCCTTTTTGTTCTTGTTTTGCAAGTCTCCGCGAAGCAATTGATATAACATCGTTTTTGAACTCATGTTCGAAATATGTTCCGCGCGGGGCATCGACGTCGCGACAATGCCCTGTCGGGACCGTCGACAGAGCGGGCCTGCCGATTTCGATTCGTGAAATCCGGGCCGCGGAGAGGTGCACATGACCGTCGATATCCTGGCAATCGGTGGCGCGCATATCGACCGCCGCGCACGCATCCTGGGGGATACAAAGCCCGGCGCCAGCAATCCCGGCGCATGGTTCGAGGAAGCCGGCGGCGGGGTTTTCAATGCAGCCTGCAATCTCTCGCGTCTCGGTCGTGCCGTCCGCCTGATTGCTCCCCGGGGGGGCGATGCGGCCGGCCAGATGGTGGCTGACGCGGCCAGCCGCGCCGGCCTTGAAGACCAGCCGGTGATGTTCCTGGATCGGGCGACCCCGAGCTACACAGCCATTCTGGAGCGCGACGGCAATCTGGTCATCGCGCTGGCCGACATGGCCTTGTATGACGCTTTCACGGCACGGCGGCTGAAGGCGCGATCGCTGCGCGACAGCCTGGCGCTCGCGGGCCACGTCCTCACCGATGCGAACCTGCCGGCAGACACCCTGACCACGCTCGCGGCGTCCTGCCATGCGGCCGGAAAGGGCATATCCGCCATCGCCATTTCACCGGCGAAGGTCATCAAGTTCCGGGCAGCCCTGCCCCATCTCAGCCATCTCTTCATGAACGGAGCCGAGGCCGAGGCGATTGCCGGCGAGCGGCCCGAAGGACCGGAAGACTGGCCGGCTCTGCTGCGCGCCAGGGGCCTCCGAGGCGGGACTGTGACCAGCGGCAGCGGTCCCACGATCGCCTTCGATCCCGACGGCATGGCGCTGATCGAACCCTTGCCGCTGGAAAAAATCGCCGATGTGACCGGTGCAGGCGATGCCTTTGCAGCCGGCTTCCTCGATGCGCGCCTGACCGGCGCATCTCTCGCTGAAGCCTTGCGACACGGCACCGCCAGTGCCGCGATCACCCTCGCATCATTGAACGCAACCGACGAAAACCTGTCGCAGGAGCGGCTGGCAAGCCAGTTGGCACTTGTCCCAGCCGCCCGTTTCCTGTCATGAGAACCTGAATTTCAAGCGGAAGCCCCCCATGACCCGTTCCATCTCTCCTCTCCTGCCGATCACCTATTCGAGTGAAGTCAGCGCCGCAAAGCAGCGCGGCGCCCCGATCGTGGCACTCGAATCGACCATCATCACCCATGGCATGCCCTATCCCGGCAATCTGCAAATGGCCCGCAGCGTCGAGGACATCGTCCGCCAGCAGGGCGCGGTTCCCGCGACCATCGCCGTCATCAAGGGCGTGCTGCATATCGGCCTCGAGCCGGCAGAGCTGGAAGCGCTGGCGCAGATGGAGCATGTCATGAAGCTCTCGCGCGCCGATCTGGCCTTCGCGATCGCCGAGCGCCGCAACGGAGCGACGACCGTCGCTGCGACCATGATCGCCGCCTATCGCGCCGGCATCCATGTTTTCGCCACCGGTGGCATCGGCGGCGTGCATCGCGGCGCGGAAGAGACCTTCGACATTTCAGCCGACCTGGAAGAGCTCGCCCGCACCGCGGTCATCGTCGTCTCGGCCGGCCCGAAGGCCATTCTCGACATTCCGAAGACGCTGGAAGTGCTCGAAACACGCGGCGTTCCCGTTGTCACGTTCGACAGCGAGGACTTCCCGGCCTTCTGGTCGCGCAGCTCCGGCCTCAAGAGCGTGCTCAACCTGCAGAGCCCGGCAGCCATCGCGAATTTCCAGAAGATGCGGGATCAGCTCGGCATCGACGGCGGTATGCTCATCGCCAATCCGGTTCCGGAATCCGACGAGATCCCACGCGAAGAGATGGAGATCTACATCAGCCGCGCACTTGCAAATGCCGAGCGCGACGAGATCGCCGGCAAGCAGGTCACCCCCTATCTGCTCGACAACATCTTCCACCTGACAGGTGGACGTTCGCTCAAGACCAATATCGCACTCGTCGAAAACAATGCGCGCCTCGCCGCCGAGATCGCCGTCGCCATGAACGGCTGACAGTCGAGATCACCCGAGAAAAAGAAGAACCCGCCGGAGCGATCCGGCGGGTTCTTTCATTCCGCGATAGTCCATAGGCTGTGGAAGTCCTCAGCCTTCGCCATCCAGCATTTCGCGCACGGCGACGGCGAGCTGCTTCAACGAGAATGGCTTGGGCAGGAAGCCGAACTTGGCATCCGCCGGCAGATTGCGGGCAAACGCGTCCTCGGCGTAGCCCGACACGAAAATGAACTTCAGGTCCGGATATGTCTTGCGCAGTTCGGTGAGCAGGGTGGGGCCGTCCATCTCGGGCATCACGACGTCGGAGACGACGATGTCCACCGCCCCGTTGAGTTCGTCCATGATGTCGAGTGCCTCGACGCCGGAACCAGCCTCATGCACGGTGTAGCCACGCGTCTCCAGCATGCGCTTGCCGCCGCGCCGCACCGCCTCCTCGTCTTCAACGAGCAGGACCACGGCCGACTTGCCCGTCAGATCCGGCGCATCCTGCGGTTCGGCATTGCCGCCGGACTTGGCAACCGTGATCGCATCCCCGTTGAGTGCGGTCGAGACCTGTCCCTCGATGACCGGCTGCACCTCGGGCACATGCCGGGGCAGGAAGATGCGGAACGTCGTTCCCTTGCCCACTTCCGATTCGGGATAGATGTAGCCGCCCGACTGCTTGACGATGCCATAGACCATGGCAAGGCCGAGACCCGTGCCCTTGCCCACTTCCTTGGTGGTGAAGAAGGGCTCGAAGATCTTGTCCATGATTTCGGGCGCGATGCCCGTGCCTGTATCGGCCACTTCGACCAGCACCATGTCTTCCGACGGCAGTCCACGATAACCGAAGGCGCCGGCTTCCTCAGCGTCAATATTGCGCGTGGAGACGGTGATGGCCCCTCCGTCCGGCATGGCGTCGCGCGCGTTGACGCACAGATTGATCAGCACCTGCTCGAACTGCGACAGGTCCGTCTTCACCGGCCAGAGATCCCGGCCATATTCGACCCTGAGCTTGACATTGCTGCCGGAAATGAGCCGATCGACCAGCATTCTGAGATCGCCGATCACATCCGTCAGGTTGAGCACGCTCGGCCGCATCGTCTGCTTGCGCGAGAAGGCGAGCAACTGGCGCACCAGAACGGCCGCGCGGTTGGCATTGCGCTTGATCTCCATGAGATCGGCGAAACTCGCATCCGAGGGGCGGGCCTGCAAGAGCAGATGGTCGGAAGACAGGAGGATGGCAGTGAGCACATTGTTGAAGTCATGCGCGATGCCGCCGGCCAGCGTGCCGACAGCGTTCATCTTCTGCGTCTGCGCCATCTGCGCCTCGAGCGCCTTCTGGTCGGTCACATCGACAGCATAGACGATGGCCGCCTCTTCCGGCGCTTCGTCGCTCTGATCGATCACGGCGTTGACGTAGAAGCGGAAGTGCCGGGTGTCATTGGTCGGATGGCGGCTGTCGATCGGCGATATGTCGACCTGCCGGTCCATGGCGGCGGCCAGCGCCTCCCGGAAGTCGTCGCGATCGCCCTCGTGCAGCACCACCTCGATCAGCCCGTGCTGATCGATCTCGTCGCGTGAAATGACGTCGGCGAAGAGCTTCATGAACGGAGCATTGGTGCGCAGTATGCGACCCTCTCCATCGACGGAGGCGATCGCCATCGGCGTATTGTTGAAGAAGCGGGTAAACCGCATCGAAGCGACGGAATCCGACTGGTCGCCGCCCTCGCCCTGGGCGCGGGACAGCACGATCGAGCGGCTTTCCCCCGGCGCTCCGTCGCGGGCAGCGCGCACGCGATGCACGAGTCGCACCGGCAGGCTCTGTCCGTTGACGCGGCGCAGATCAAGGTCGAGCGTTTCGGTGCGGGCCTGTCCGGGCTCGGCCTGCACCGAGTTGATCAGCGCCATGCCCTCACCGGCGACAAGGTCCGTGATCGTCATGGAGCCGGGATTGAACTGGGTGAGGTCGACCCCCAGCCATTCGGCGAGCGTCGCATTCAGATAATAGATCTCTCCCTTGCGACCGGCGGAGAAGAAACCCGCCGGTGCGTGGTCGAGATAATCGATCGCGTGCTGAAGCTCCTTGAAGAACCGCTCCTGATCGTCGCGCTCTGCTGTGATGTCTGAAATCTGCCAGACATGCTGGGGCTTGCCCCGCCCTTCTCCGGGCAGAAGCCGCGCTTTCAGGCGATACCAATGGGCGCCGGACCCGTTCACCGTCTGGCTTCCCAGCGGCTTGAGGAGCCGGAACTCCTCGTGGCCGTTGCGCCCCTCGCGCAGGCCGTTTGTCAGCCGGTACAAAGCCTCGCTTGATTCGCGGTAGCGCGACAGCAACGCCTCCAGCGTCTGGACTTCCGTGGCCTTGCGCGCGCCGGTCATCGCGCCATAGGCCTGGTTGGCAAACACGATCCGCCCCTCGACATCCGTGATCAGCGTGCCGTCGGGCTGGCTGGAAAGGAAACGGCGGGCGAGCGTATCGCCTTGCGACTGCGGCATGACCTCGACGAAACCGATGACGGCGGAGACGATGAAGAAAATGCCCATCATCGCGAGGATGCCGAGCACTCCCAGCACCATCTGATTGTCGAGCTGGTCGCGGAAGAAGATGAAGGCCGCCGAGGTTGCGATGAGCACAAGAGCAAGCAGCAGGATACGAAACACCATACCGGCGCCACTGCGGCGATCGACCAGGGGGCCGTCTCCATCTCGATCGAACTGCTGTCGTGTCATTGATGCCTCTTGCAAAAAGCGCCCGGATGGATCGACCAAGCGAGAATCGGCGCTTTCTCCTGTTTATCAACTTGCCGTAACCGCAAAAAGGAAAGAAAGGGCCAGAATGCCCTGCAAAGCCGCTCTCCCACAGGAATGCCGCAATCCTGACGGAGCATTCAGGCCGTTGCCGCGTTGTGGACCCCATATCTCGCCTTCGCTCAAGATTGCGGAAGGGAGCGTCTTCTGCCAGAAAGCCTGACAAAAGGAGCACGCACATGCTGGATGACCTGATCGCGGCCTATGGCAATCGATTTCTCGTGGCGGCACTGGGCGTCAGCCTCGCCCTGCTCTGCCTTTTTGTCGTGCTCTGGATTTTGCGCAACCGGGCACCCTCGCCCTTCGTGCGTGGTGGCCGCAATCGCCAGCCCCGCCTTCAGGTGCTGGATGCCGCCGCCGTCGACACGCGCCGCCGCATCGTGCTGATCCGCCGCGACAATATCGAGCATCTCGTGATGATCGGCGGCCCCACGGATATCGTCATCGAGAGCGGCATTGGCGACGACAGGCCCTATCTGAACGCCCGCCCTTTGACGCAGCAGGGCGAAGAAGACCAGTCCACATTGCCAAATTCCGCCGCGCAGGCGAACCTGGCGCCAGCAGAGCCGCCGGCACCGATGATCACTGCGCCGGCAGCAGCCGTGGCGGCACCGCCCGCCGAGCCGCTCGCACGCCGCCAACCAATTGCCGGACCGCCAAAGACGGACCCCTCACCGCTGCCAGCCAGGCCAGCCGCCAAAGCCGGGGATGCCGCCGAGAGCAAACCTGCACCAACGATCCCGGCGCGCCGGCCAGAACCCCCGATGGAAAAGCCGGTTGCTGCGACTGCTTTGCCCATGGCTGCCGCCGCAACCACCGTGATGCATGCCCCACCCCCGCCGACAACAGGCAAACCTGTCGAGCCAGCACCAACAGTTGCCGCAGAAGCCGCGACGATCCAACCCGTGTCGCGCCCCGCGCCCTCGGCCGATCGGCCAAGGGCAGCCGAAGCCCCTGCAGTGCAGCACACCGCGCAACTCGAACCGGTCATGTCCGTCGAGGCCGATAGGGCACCCGCAACGGGCGATTTCGAGCGGATCCGTGCCGAACCGGAGGCGTTCCGGACAACGACGGTCATCGAGCCAGGTATGACGGTCGGTACGCCGTCAATCGAGACGGTCCGAATGAACCGTGTCGAACCCGTAATGGCAAACGAGGTCCGACCCGCGGCCCCAGATGAAAACCGAAACTTTGTCCCGGCAGAGCCTGCACGCATTCCACCGCCCGTCATTGATCCACCGGCGGCAGAGGAACTGCTCGAAGCGGCACGCCAGCGGGTGCTTGCGCCGCAGCCTCCGCCCACGCCGGTCGTCAGTCAGCAGCCGCATCGAGCAGAACCGACGACCGACATCACGCCCTCTGTCGACGCAAGCGAAGCGCCCAAACGTGACATGAGCGACTTCGAGCGTGTCCTGGAAGAGGAAATGGCCTTGCATCTGGCGGAAGATCCCGTTCCGGCCGCCCGGCCCGCCCCGACGATTTCGCCCATCCTCCCGGAAACGCGTGCCGATCGGCCCCGCCCGCCGGTGTCAGCAGTCTTGCCCGAAGGCAACCGGCCAGCGCCGGGGCAGAACCCGGCCAAGCCGGGCGAAGAGCCCAATCTGCAAAACGAAATCGCCCGCATCTTCGGCGAGATGTCGGCCAGCCGAAACCCCTGACGAAAAGCGGACTGGCGCCATAAAAAAAGACCCGCCAATGGCGGGTCTGAGATTTTTGTTGCGATTGCCGGGAATGCCGAAGCGTCACTCGTCGCGATAGACCTTTTCACGGCGCTCGTGCCGCTCCTGGGCTTCGATCGAAAGAGTTGCGATCGGACGAGCGTCGAGACGCTTGAGACCGATTGGCTCCCCGGTTTCCTCGCAATAGCCGTAGGTGCCATCATCGATACGCTGCAGCGCGGCGTCGATCTTCGAAATCAGCTTGCGCTGGCGATCGCGGGCTCTGAGTTCGATGGCTCTATCGGTTTCCGAGGAAGCCCGATCAGCGAGATCAGGGTGGTTGGCGCTTTCTTCTGCGAGGTGACCGAGCGTCTCTCGCGCTTCGCGGAGGATGTCGTTCTTCCATGCGACAAGCTTGGCCCTGAAGTACGCCCGCTGGTTCGCATTCATGAACTCATCGTCTTCCGAGAGTACATAATTGCTAAGATTGATCTTCTCACTCAACGCGATTCTCCTGAAGAACATCTCAATGGGCGGGTGTATAACCTTTCAAGGCAACCGGTTCAAGCCTTCTGACTGTTTCAAAGCCATTTTTAAATCCGTTACATTTTTGATCTAAATTTCTATTTTTTAAGCATAATTTGTTTCGACACCGAGCTCCGATACTTCCCACTGGGTGATGCCGGCCGCTCCTTCGCCTGGTTGACGGCGAGGCCCAAGAACCGGTACGTCAATGACGAGCTCCATCGCACGCGGATACCCCAACGGATGACGCCCTCCATTCAGCCTCCAAAGCGGATCTATCTGCTACGCCATGCGAAATCCGGCTGGGCCGAGCCCGGTGGTCGAGATTTCGACCGCAGCCTCGCGGACGCTGGCTTTGCAGAAGCCGAACTGCTCGCGGAGACGGCTGCAGACAAGGGCTACCGCCCCGATCTCGCCATCTGCTCGACCGCAAAACGCTGCCGCCAGACCGCGGACGCGATCAATCGGGTCTTTTCCGGCCTGGTCGAATTCCGTTATGAAGATGCGCTCTACAACGCACCCGCCGAAGTCTACCTGGAAATTGCCCAGTCCACCCGCGGCGTCGATGCCCTGATGCTGGTCGGCCACAATCCAGCAATCGAGGAAGTCTTCGCGCGCCTTTGCGGCAACGAGGTGATGGGCCGCACAGTGCCCGAGGGCTACCCGACATCCGGCCTCGCGGTGATCGACGCCCTGGGCGACGATGCCTATGTGCTGCGGGATTTCCTGATCGGCTGAACGCGGGTTCACCGAATGTGAGTGCCTCTTTATTGCGCCGCAACCGCTGCCTATATGGGAGTTCGAGACGCGTCTCGCCTCGAGACTAGTGCGCGACCATGACAGACCCGACAGGACACCTCCTTGCCCCCTTCCCTGACCAGCCTGACCGATGAAGCCGCGATCGCCCTCGACAATCTGGCGGATCGTGCCGCCAATCTGGTCAATCCGACGATCCGGCTCGGCGTGACGGGCCTGTCGCGTGCGGGCAAGACCGTGTTCATCTCGTCCCTGGTGCACAATCTCCTGCATGGCGGCCGCCTGCCACTTTTCGAGCCCTTGCGCTCCGGTCGCATCACGGGCGCGGAACTCCAGGAGCAGCCCGACGATGCCGTGCCGCGCTTCCAGTACGAAGACCATATCCGGGCGCTGGTCGACGAAAGGGTCTGGCCGGACTCGACACGCGCCATCTCCGAATTGCGCCTCACCATCGATTACAAGAGTGCCAGCTCCTGGAACCGCATGTTCTCCGCTGGCAGATTGTCGATCGACATCGTCGACTATCCCGGAGAATGGCTGCTCGATCTGCCGCTGCTTGGCCAGGATTACCGGACCTTCTCGGAGAACACCGCCAGGCTTGCGGCGTCGGGTGTGCGTGGCGAACTCGCCGCCGAATGGCTTTCGCTGGCGGCCAGCATCGATCCGGACGCTCCGGCCGACGAAATGACCGCCCGTCGCCTCGCCGAGGCCTTCACCACCTATCTCAGGCTCTGCAAGTCGGACGAGCGGTCCCTTTCCACCTTGCCGCCGGGCCGTTTTCTCATGCCGGGCGATCTCGATGGTTCACCGGCACTGACCTTCGCCCCCCTGCCGGTCTTGCCCGAAGGCCGTGCCCCCAAGGGCTCGCTGCGCGCAATGATGGAGCGACGCTTCGAGGCCTACAAGTCCGTCGTGGTCAAACCCTTTTTCCGCGAACATTTCGCCAGGCTCGATCGCCAGATCGTGCTGGTCGACGCGCTCCAGGCGATCAATCGCGGCCCTGAAGCCGTACAGGATCTCGAACGCGCGCTCGGCGACGTGCTCACCTGTTTTCGCGCCGGCTCCAACAATATCCTGACGTCGCTCGTGCGTCGGCGCATCGACCGGGTTCTGGTGGCTGCGACCAAGGCGGATCACCTGCACCATGAGAGCCATGATCGACTGGAAATCCTCACCCGGCGTCTCGTCAATCGCGCGATCCGCACGATCGGCATGAGTGGTGCCGGCATCGAGGTCATGGCGCTTGCCTCCGTCCGCGCAACGCGTGAGGCCAATGTGAAGCAGGACGGCCATGACCTGCCCGTCATCGTTGGCACGCCCATGGCCGGCGAACGCATAGGGGATGAATTATTCGACGGCAGCCGCAAGACGGCAGTCTTCCCGGGCGACCTGCCACGGGACCCTGAAGCGTATTTCCGCTCCGTCGACGAAGGCGACGCCTCGGCTGCCCTCCCCGATTTGAGCATCGTCCGCTTCCGCCCGCCGCAACTCGACGAGCGGCAGGGCATCACGCTGTCGGTGCCGCATATCCGCCTCGACCGGGCGCTGCAATTCCTGCTGGGAGATCGACTCGCATGAAGAAGCCGACCGTATCGCTACCCGGAAATCCGGCCACGAAGATCCCTGACCCGCAGCGACGCCCCGCCGCCTTCACCATCGAGCCGGAAGCGCCGCACATGTCGGGCGCCGAGAACCTGCGCCGCCCACCACGTAGTTTCGCCGGCGAAGTTGCGATCGTGCCGGATGACGAAGATCCCTTCATCTCGGCCGCAGACGATCTGCCGCCCGCCCCCGTGGCCGAACCGCAGCGCCGCCGGTTTTCCTTCGCAAGGCTCGCCGCCGGTGCTTTCAGCCTGCTTCTGTCCCTCGCTTTCGGCCTTTGGGTCGATCGCCTGATTGCAGATCTTTTTACCAGAGCCGACTGGCTGGGTTACACGGCGCTTGGTGCTCTCGCCATCGGCCTCCTGGCCCTTGCCATTGCCGTTGGGCGCGAATTGATCGGCCTCTGGCGTCTCGAGACGGTTCAAAACCTGAAGGCGGAGGCGCAAGCCGCTGCCGAAAGCGGCAAGCGCAAGCAGGCCGCATCCGTCGTCAAGAAACTCATCGGCCTGGTTGCCCATCGCCCGGAAACCGCCCGCGGTCAGAAGAACCTGGCGACGATCGAGGATGATATCATCGACGCGCCGCAACTGATCGAACTCGCGGAACGCGAGCTGCTGGCGCCGCTGGACAATCAGGCAAGGGCCCTCATCCTGAATGCCGCCAAGCGCGTTTCGGTCGTCACCGCCGTCAGCCCGCGTGCTGTGGTCGATCTCGCCTATGTGCTCTTCGAAGTGGTGCGCCTCGTGCGAAGCATGGCCAATCTCTATGGCGGCAGACCTGGCTCGTTCGGCATGCTGCGGCTGCTGAGAGACGTCTTCGCCCACCTCGCCGTCACGGGCTCCATCGCAATCGGTGACGGCCTTGCCCAGCAGGTTCTCGGACATGGTCTTGCCGCACGCCTGTCCACCCGCCTCGGCGAGGGCGTGATCAACGGCCTGATGACGGCGCGCATCGGGATTGCCGCGATGGATCTCTGCCGCCCACTGCCCTTCCGGGCCGCCAAGCGCCCCGGCATCGGCGACTTCATCGGCGATCTCACCCCCTCGATGACCGGCAAGGACCGCGATCGCGCCGGGTGAGGCAGACTGGCCACACTTGCCTTGCCTGTGACTTTTGTCAGTTGTCCGGGCCGCCATTTGAGGTTAATGGCAAGGATGCATTAACCATTTTTCCGCTAGGGTGTCTGCGGGGTTTCTGGTTTCTCGTACCAAGGCAAATCGATGTTCTCTCGCTCCTCGACAATCGGCCGTTGCGCCGCCGTGCTTGCCGTTGCCGCGCTCATGCCGGCCACGGTCGCTGATGCTGCATCGCGCGACAAGCGCTTCTTCCAGTCCGTCGCCGGGGTATGGAAGGGTCCGGGTGAAATCGTTGCCGGCAAGTACAAGGGCACGAAGTTCACCTGCAACCTGACCGGCCTGCCGGCAGAGGGCAATGAAACCGGCCTGAAGCTCGACGGCACATGCCGGGTCGGCGTCTTCAGCCAGCCGATGTCGGCGGTGATCTCGCAGTCTGGCGGCAGCTACAAGGGCCAGTTCCTCGATGGCGCCGATGGCAAGGGTCTCGACATCGTCTCGGGCACTGTCACGGGCAACCGCGCCGTGATGGGCATCAATCGCGCCAAGCTGAACGGTGCCATGGTCGCCCGCATCGAGGAAAACGACGCGATGAACATCACCATTTCGGTGAAAGTGGAAGACCGCATGATTCCGGTGATCGGCCTGAAGCTCAACCGCCAGGCGACTGCCATGGCCGAGAGCGACTGAAGATCCACCTTGCAAGAGCGATTGAATTCAACCGCGCCACCAGGCGCGGTTTTCGTTTGCAACGACAATTCCGGTCCGATCGACGCTATCCAGCCAGTCGCCGACGCTCCGTCCCTTGACTGAAAGCTGCGGATCGATATCCGCGAGCGGCATCAGGACGAAGGCCCGTTCCGTCATGCGCGGATGCGGCACTTTCAGATGCTCGGCATCGATGATCCGGTCCGCAAAAGTGAGAATGTCGATGTCGATCGTTCGCGGCCCCCACCGCTCCACCCGGACCCGCTTCATTGTCCGTTCGATCTCAAGGCAGGCGGCCAGAAGCTCCTGCGGTTCGAGCAGTGTTTCCACAGCGGCACAGGCATTGTAAAAATCCGCCTGATCGGTCTTTCCCCAGGGGGGCGTCCGATAGAGCCGGGAGACCGACGTCACGCGGCAATCCGAACGCTGGTCGAGCCGGCCAAGTGACTCGGCCATGGCCGCAGCCGGATCCCCGACATTGCCACCGAGACCGAGTATTGCCGTCGACCAGCGCTTACCGTCTGAACTGTTCAACGCTCACCTGCACATAATCGAGGATACCGGCGATCGGGGCGCTCGGCTTGCGAACGGTGATCCGGCACCGAAGCATTTCGGGGAACCGGTCGAGCAGTCCTCGCGCGATCGTCAGCGCCAGCGCCTCGATCAACTGCCGCCTGCAGCCGGTGACGATCTCCTGGATCACCTCGAAGGCGATCCCGTAATGCACGGTCCCATCCAGCGTATCGGTCTCGGCGGCTTGAAGTGCATCGACGTCGAACTCGGCGTCGATGAAAAAGCGCTGTCCGAGCACACCCTCCTCGGGAAACACGCCGTGATGGGCAAAGAAGGCGCAGTTTTTCAGGGTAATGGTGAAAACGCCGCTCATGTGGAAGATCCCTTCGCCGCAGCGGTCCGCCGCTCGGTTTCGAGCATAGCATCGGCGATCAGGACGGCGTCCCGGTTGATCGCGACATTATGGACGCGGAAAACGGAGGCCCCTTTCAGCCGGAGCGCCACCGTGGTTGCAGCGGTTGCTGCATCGCGGTCCGGGGCATCGCGCCCGGTCAGCGCCCCGAGGAATCGTTTGCGTGAGGTACCCACGAGCAGCGGCAGGCCAAAGGCACGCAGTTCGCCGAAGCGGGTCATCAGCTCCATATTCTCCTCCAGGCTTTCCTTCGCGAAACCGAAACCCGGGTCGAGGACGATTGTTTCGCGCGCGACGCCGGCACGTGCGGCAATGTCGAGGGAAAGGCCAAGAAACTCCAGCTGGTCGGCGATCGGATCGGCGAGCTTGGCGCGTCCACGCCCGGTATGCATGATGCACAGCCCAGATCCGGTTTCCGCAGCGACGGCCGCGATGTCCGGCTCCCGTTGCAGTCCATGCACGTCGTTGACGATATGGGCGCCTGCCGCAACGGCCGCCCGGGCGGTGACCGCCCGATAGGTGTCGATCGAGATCAGCGCATCCGTTCTCTGACGCAGGGCCGAGATCACTGGCAAGACACGCGCCATCTCATCCTCTGCACTGACCTCCGCCGCACCCGGTCGTGTCGATTCACCGCCAATGTCGAGAATGGTGGCCCCCTCCTCGACACAGGCCAGGGCATGAGCGACAGCGGCCTCGGTATTGTCGTGCAGACCGCCATCGGAAAAGGAGTCCGGCGTGACATTGACAATGGCCATGATCACGCCGCGCTCGCTCAGGTCGAGGCTGCGGCCGTATCCAACACGCCAAATTGTGCGCTCACCCATGGCCACGCGACCTTGTATCCTCTCGACGGAAATCCGCGAAGCTGCGATAGTACAAATCGGGTTTGGCTATGCCCCAAGGGCGCGGCGAATACAACATTGCGGAAAAAAGAATGAAGAACTCCCGCCGTCTTCGGGCCGCCAGCATCTGGGCAGCTCTGATCGGCATATCCCTGCCGCTTTCGGCGAGCGCCGACGTCGTCGTCCAGAAGTCCATCACCTTCTTCCAGATCGGCGGCCGGACTCCGGCCGATCTCGACGCAGAACTCTCGCGCAAGGGCCCCTTCACCCAGGCGAGTGGCAACCGCCATCCGGGCGCGACCCAGATCCGCTTCGGTGGCGACCTGACCTATACCCGACGCGGCGACCGCTGCGCGATCGAGGATGTCCGCGTCACAGTGGCGACCAAGCTCATTCTGCCTCGCTGGAAAAACCGCAAACACGCGAGCCAGGACATGGCCACCTTGTGGGATGCGCTCTCGTCCGACATCAAGCGGCACGAAGAGCGGCACGCCGAAATCGCGCGCCAGCATGCCAAGCTGCTGGAACAGCGCCTTTTGAAGTTGCGCCCGACACGGGACTGCGAAACCCTGCAGGATCGCGTCAGCGAGACTACCGACGAAGTGACGGTGGCGCATGACGAGGCGCAGATGAGGTTCGACCGAGTCGAGGCGAAGAACTTCGAGGATCGCATGGCGCGGATTCTGAGGCATCGCCAGGAAACCCGGGAAAACCGCTAGAAATCACCCCTGAAATCCAAGGGCAAGTGTTGCCTCGATGCTGCAGCTTGCGCAGGCCTTACGCCTACGCCTGTGAATAACCGGCAATTTCTCGGCGTGGCCCTTGATACAAATCTGAAATATAAGTGTCATCGAATACGTTGATTAAGCGTTCCCGATTTCCAGTTCTCCCGGCGCGTCCTGGTGCCACAGGTGCTTCCTCCCTCGCCTGTTTGGCGATGCGCCCCCTTGCCCCGCTTTCGCGTCGCGAAAGCGGGGCTTTTTTTGTGGGATAGCGATGACCGAAAGGTCTCAGCCCTGCCGTTCCGGAACGTGAACCACGAGCCCTTCGAGGGATGCTGACACCTTGATCTGACAGGAGAGACGCGAAGTCGGGCGTACGTCGACGGCAAAGTCCAGCATGTCTTCTTCCATCGGTGACGGCTGGCCAACCTTTTCGGACCAGGCATCATCGACATAGACATGACAGGTGGCACAGGCGCAGGCGCCGCCGCATTCGGCATCGATCCCCGGGACCGAATTGCGCACCGCATTTTCCATCACGGTGGAGCCGTCGGCTGCCGCGATGTCGAAACGTGTGCCGTCGAATGCGATGATGCTGATGTTTGCCATGTTTGCCTGTCCAGACTTCGCCTTGTGAAAAATCGGCGAAGTCATCTCCCAATTCGGAAAGTCAGTCAACTCACGGGAAAGCGATCAGGGCGAGTGAGAACACGCCTCTGGCGATCAGCGGGCGAGCTTCAGGATGAAGTGCTCGGCTTCCAGCACGGCGGACGAGACCGTAGCCATGGAATCGGCGGTCGCCCCCTTGGCTTCGACCAGATCGGCGGCAGCCACGACGCGAAGCGCACCGACGGCCATGGCCGCATTGCGCAGACGGTTGGCAGCGGACTTCACTTCCACCTTGCCACGCCCGGCAGACATGGCGAGGAGGCAGCCACGGGCCTGGCGCGCGAAAATCTGCAGGATCTCGACCTCCACAGCCTTGTCGCCCTTGCTCTGGGTGGCCAGGTGTACGAGGTCGATGGGGCGCTGCAGGGAGGGCGTCAGACCATTCAGGTTGTCGGGCGATTCGAATGCGATATTGACTGCGGCGGCCATGACCGGGATCCTTGGTTTCTTGTTTTTGGTGTTGCCAGTCTGAGGCCTCACAATGGGCGCGCCGTTAAGAAAACCGGGGAGCGACGGAAAAAGCTGGCACTATGGTTAACGGGAATTAAACCTAGGCGCGGACTGGCTTTTCAGCCGAAACCTTGATTGAAATACTGTTAACAAGAGCAAGGGGTGCGGGAACGCCAGGGGCGCATTAATTGTATCGGATGGCCAAATGTGTCAGTACGATACGGTTGATTGGGCAATCGTGCGTGACCTTTGCCCGCGAGCCAGTCGGTGCGCGTGATTCCGGCGATAGCGCCGGCACTGCAGCGACCGAACTGCTATAAGTCAGAGGTTTTGTCCGGCGTGGCGGCGGGCGGGATTTCAAGTGTACGGCGGGAGCCGGACGGAACCGAAGCGATGAGCGGCATCGCGGTTTGGCGTCTGACCCACCGAGAGTAAGCGGTAACGAGGCGTAACCCTATGGCGAACAAGAAGACCGACTCGATTGATGAGAACGCGTTCCACGCGCTCGAGGCGGCCCTGAGTATCGATTTCGATGGTGAGGACGACGCCGCTCCAGGCCCGGCACGGTCCAAACCTCACGCCCCGGAGGCAGCCTTGTCAGACAGTACCTCGCGTTCCGCCTCGAAGAAGACGATTGAGCGCCGCTCCGCGCGCGCCGGTGAGCTCAACCCCGAACCGGCACCGAAGGCTCCGGCCTTCTCTCCCGCCAATGACGGCTCGCGCCGCACGCCGACGGCGATCCTGAAAACGCTGGACGGAGCCTCGTTAACCTCGGCCTTGCGCAATGCCGCCGTCGTCTCCGGGCTGTGGGTCCTCGGCGCTCTGGGCCTGACCCAGCTTCTTTACGGCAGTGCTCTCTGGCAGGTCCCCTCGATCGCCGAGATCGTCGCCATGCCGGGCGTCGTCGCCATCTTCATCGGCACCTTCCTGCCGATCATGCTCTTCTTCGCCTTCGCGATCATGATGGCGCGCGCGCACGATCTGCGCAACGCGGCCCGGTCCATGGCCGAGGTCGCCCTTCGCCTCGCCGAACCCGAAACCATCGCATCCGAACGCATCATGACGGTCGGCCAGGCGGTGCGCCGCGAAGTCTCCGCGATGAACGAAGGCATCGAGCGCACCATCGCCCGTGCCACGGAACTGGAAACCCTCGTCCATTCCGAAGTGACCGCGCTCGAGCGCAGCTACACCGACAACGAACTGCGCGTCCGCGGCCTCGTCCACGAACTGGGCGCCGAACGGGATGCCATCGTCAACCACGCAGAGCGCATCCGCTCCTCCATCGTTGGCGCCCATGAACAGCTGAAGGAAGAACTGTCGCTTGCCACCGAAGAGATTTCGGTTCGCCTGCAGACATCGGGTGAAGCTTTCGCGTCGATGATCGACACCCGCGCCGCAACGATCATGGAAAAGTCCGATGCGGCGGTCAACGCTCTCGGATCGCTACTCGCGCACAAGACCGAAAACATGGTCCAGACGCTCGCCGCGTCGGGCATGTCGCTCTCCAACGAATTCGACACCCAGCTCCAGTCGCTCACCTCGACCCTGAGCCAGCGCGGTCGCGAACTGCTCGGCGAGTTCGAAACCCGCGCCTCCTCGCTCGACGCCAATACCGAAAAGCTGAACGCGGCACTGAATGAACGGGCGCGCCAGCTCAACGAGACCCTGGTCGAGCGCACCCGCGACATCGCGGAAACCCTGAAGGGCAGCGAGACCTCGATCACCTCGTCGCTCGACGACGTTCTCTCGCGCCTCAACCTGTCTCTGGATGAGCACGGCCGCGGCTTCCGCCAGAGCCTGCAATCGAGCGCCGACGATGCGATCGTCGATCTCGACCTGCGTTCGGGCCTCTTCGAGGACCGGTTCCAGACGACGATCGGCCAGATCAACGCGACCTTCGACCAGCGCGTCGCGGAATTTGCCAGCGCCTTCGACCAGCGCGCCGGCTCACTCGATTCGAAGCTGATGGAAAGCCTTGCCCGGATCAACGAGACGGTGAACGGCGGAACCGACTCCATCAACGGCATCCTGAACTCCAGCATCGAACGCCTCGGCTCGACACTCACCGACCAGTCGCTGGCGCTCGCGATGACGCTCAGCACCAGCCAGGAAATGCTCGACAGTTCCATGTCGGATCGTGCGCAGGAAATCGCGGATGCAATGTCCGCCCGAGCTGCCGCACTGACGGAAAGCCTCGAAAGCGCACAGACACGCATCGATCAGGTCATGGAAGAGCGCAGCGGCTCGCTCTACAACGCACTCAGCGACAACCAGCAGCGCTTTGAACAGACGCTGTCGAGCCGTGCGGAGCACATCGTCAATGCGCTCGAAGCCAACCAGGATCGATTCGCCGAAACCCTCGACGTCAAGGCGCGCGGCATCGCAAATCTTGTCGAGGGCCAGAGCGAACAGCTCATCGACGCCCTCAACACCAAGAGCCTCGAGCTTGATCTCACCCTGACCGCACGCACTCAGGACTTGTCAGAGACCCTGAACGACAGCCAGCGCCGCATTGACGAGACGCTGAACCAGCGCGCCTCGTCCATCATCGAGACGGTTGCCGATGCCGATCGCCGCATCGACGCAGCTTTTGCGGAAAAGGCCGAAACCATTCGCAACGCCTATGGTGAAAACCAGGAACGTCTGGAACTTTCACTTGCAAGCCATACGTCCTATCTCACCTCGACGCTCGAAGATGCGACCGGCGACATCGAACGCAGCCTCGGCCAGAGCTCCGGCCGGATCGCCGAGACGGTCGCGACCGGTCTTGCCGACATCGACGAGAAACTCGGAGGCAACCAGCAGCGCCTGGAGCTATCCCTGGCAAGCCACACCTCCTATCTCGCATCGACGCTCGAAGATGCGACCGGCGAGATCGAGCGCAGCCTCGGCCAGTCCTCGAGCCGCATCGCCGAAACCGTTACTGCCGGCATAGCCGAACTGGGAGACAAGCTTGGCGGCAGCGAGCAGCGCCTCGACAGCCTGCTCACCGCGGCCTCCAGCACCATTTCCAGCACGCTCGAAGACAATGCGGCCCGCATCGCGAACACGCTGAGATCCGGCGTGGACGACATCGATGGCAGGATTGCCGAGACCAACACCACGCTGAGGAGCAGCCTCGAATCGGCGACCAATGCGCTGGCGACGACCCTTGGCGAAAACACGGACCGCATCTCGCAGACGATAGATACCGGCGTCGCTGCGATCGATGATCGCCTGGTCGGCACGCATGAGCGGATCCGCGCGACCCTCGAGGACCGCACCCAGGCCATTACTGCTTCCATCGGTGAGGCCCGCGACGCGCTGGAAACCACGCTCGGCGAACATGCAACCTCGATCGGCGCCTCTGTTGCCGCCAGCACCGGCATGCTCGAAATGAGCCTGGAGGACCACGAGGAAAGCCTGCGCAAGGTCATCGACGACAGCAGCCGGGCACTCGACGAGCGCCTGCGCGGCACCGCCGGTGCCCTCACCGATCAGATCCGTGAAGCGGCCGACGACATCACGCGTTCGGCCCACGGCTTCTCGGGCACCGTCGAACAGTCCGTCTCGGGCATGACCACCCGCCTGGACGAAACCAGCACCCGCATCGAACAGAGCCTCGGCACACTGGAAGATCGTCTGCGAAACGGTCTCGACGGCGTCGACGCCCGCGTCAACGATGCCGGCGAGAAGTTTGCCGCCCGCCTCGACGAAAAGGTCTCCAATATTGAGCGCGTTGGCGACGAAGCCTCGATGCGCGTGGCACAGGTCCTCGACGAGGGCATCGGCCGCGTCTCCGAAACCTTCGACACTCGTACACCGGTGATCGAAGAGCGTCTGGCGACCATGGACCGCGCCCTGAACATCGGGCTTGAAAACGTCAACCGCACCATCGAAGGCAAGGCCGCAGGCCTGGCGACTGCCCTGCGCAGCGCCGTGACCGACGCTGCCCGTGACCTCGACAGCGAGGCTCAGCGCTCGGTCGATCGCCTGGCGGCCACCACCTCGCAGTTTGCCGAGCAGATCGGCGAACGCAGCGCCGAACTCAACCGCACGGTCGAGGAACGCTCGGAGGACCTCGCGCGGCGCATCACCGACACCCAGAACCGCCTCGCCGGACAGGCCGCGACGATCGCCGAGACCTTCTCGCAGGCCGGCGATGTCATCAGCAACAAGGTGAACCAGGCAGAAGCGCTTGTCAGCGCCCAGGTGGCCAACCTTTCGGGCACCCTTGGCGAAGTGAGCACCACGCTGGAACAGCGCGCCGCCGCAATCCGTGACGCGATCTCCGGCAACACGCAGGAACTCGCCGATGCCATGAACGCGGCAGAGAAGGCACTCGAGGTTCGCGGCAACTCCATCCGCGACGCGATTTCCGGCAACACGCAGGAACTCGCAACCACCATGAATGCGGTGGAGAAGGCGCTGGAAGCGCGCGGCAATTCGATCCGCTCGGTGCTCGACGATCGCACCCGTGAGCTGAACTCGATGCTCTCCACGCGTTCGGCCGAACTGTCGCGTCTGATCGACGAGAAGGCGGCGCCCGTCGTCGCTTCCTATGCCGAGACCGGACGTGTCGCCGCAGAACAGATCGCCGCGGCTGCGGAGCAGAGTGCCGAGCGCCTTCGCGCCGAAAATGCGGCCCTGGTCAACGCGATCAGCCAGCGCACGGATCGTGCGGTTGCAACCCTGGGCGCGGCCGAACAGAGCCTCGTCGCCAGCGCCTCGCAGCTCATCGAACGACTGGGCGACAGCAATGCCGGCCTTTCTTCGATGATCGACCAGGCCGTCGAGAGCATCGGCTCGCTCGACAGCCGCCTCGGCTCCACGGCCAATCGCTTCAACGAGACGGCGAGCCAGGCGACCGACATGCTGTCGACATCCAATCGCCTGCTCGACGACAAGCTCGGCCGCCTCACCGCCGTCTCCGGCGAAACACTGCAGCAGGTCTCCTCCATCGTCAGCCGCTTCGGCGACCACACCCAGGTTCTCGGCAAGGCTTCCGAACTGTTGTCGGCTGCCCAGTCCAACCTGGTCGGCACGCTCGAAGAGCGCCAGCAGGCCCTGCGCGACCTCTCCATTGGCCTCGTCAAGCGGTCGGAGGAAATCGAGACCACCATGCAGGGGCTCGGCAAGATGGTCGAGACCGCCTTCGACCGCGCCGAACAGCGCTCCGGCCAGATGGCCGGCAACCTCCGCCAGAACGTCCAGGCATCCTTCACCGATATCGGTCTGATCCTCGGCGAAACGGAAAAGCGCGCCCAGTCGACGGCTGCCAACATGCGCGAAAGCGTTCAGGCCTCCTTCGCCGACATTGGACAGGTGCTCGGGGAAACCGAAAAGAAGGCACAGCTCACCGCAGCTAACATGCGCAATGCCCTGCTCTCCGCCGAACAGGAGGCACAGGTCTCGATCGACAAGACACTGACTGAAGCCGAGAAGCGTTCAGGCGAACTTGCAAACCGTCTGCGCGGCGGCCTCGCCGTCTCGCTGAACGACATCGACCACCTGCTCGGCGAAGCCGGACGCAAGTCGGAAGGTGCTGCAGTTGCCCTTCGCGAAGCCATGCAGCAGGCCGTGACCGAGGCAGTTGCAAGGTTTGCGGGCGCGACCGATGAGATCCGTCGCTCGGCCGTCGACATTCGCAAGGAACTCGATCTGACCCGCAATGAGCTGAAGCGCGGGGCCTTCGACCTGCCTGAGGAGGCCAAGGAAAGCGCAGCCCAGATGCGCCGTGCCGTATCCGAGCAGATCAAGGCGCTACAGGACATCTCGCAGCTCGTCGGCCGCACGAGCCAGACGCTCGAAATCTCCGAGCCTGTCGCCCGGCGCCTGGCGGAGGCCCAGCCGGAACCTGCACGCCGCCAGCCGGCCGCACCGCAGCCGCAACCCCAGATCCGTCAGGCCGAAGGCCTGGCCCTGCGCGGAAGCCTCGGCGCGACCGAGCCCTACGCCCAGTCGACGGCTGCGACCACCCGCGCTGAAGGCGGTGGCTGGATCAGCGACCTTCTGCGCGGCGCCTCGCGCGAAGAACCCCAGGAAGCAGGCCCCGCTCGCCCGGCGCCAGCTCCGCAGCGACCGGTCGCGGAAAGCCAGCCGGCACGCCAGGGTGACACCCGCAATCCGCGCCACATGGTCGAATCGCTGAACTCGCTCTCGGTCGATATTGCCCGCGCGATCGATCACGACGCTTCTGTCGATCTGTGGCGCCGCTACCAGCGTGGCGAACGCGACGTCTTCACCCGCCGGCTCTACACGCTGAAGGGCCAGCAGACCTTCGACGAGATCAAGCGCAAGTACGACCGCGAGCCGGAATTCCGTGTGGCTGTCGATCGCTACATCGCCGATTTCGAAAAACTTCTGGCAGACGTCGCACGCACCGATCGCGACAAGTCGATCACCCAGTCCTACCTGACCTCCGACACGGGCAAGGTCTACACCATGCTCGCGCATGCGGCCGGCCGTTTCAGCTGATGATTTGATCTGAGCCGGTCACCCGGCTCAGATGCAGACCAACGAAAAACCCCGGATTGCGGTGACGCATCCGGGGTTTTCTTATGTCTGGACTGGGAGGGGCCTCGACCTCGTCAGATCGACTGCAGCGTCCAGGCGACGATATCGCCGGTCACGCGGGCAAAGGCCCGGTCCAGCGCTGCCACATAGGCCGCATTGTCCGAACCGGACGAAGGCACTTCCGCACGGAAGACCCGCTGTGCCTTGACGGTGCCGTTGCGATCATTGAGTAGCTTGGCGGAAATCTCGACGACGCCTCGATCGGTCCCCTCGGCCGACACCTCGAAGGCGCGCACGTCGGTGATCAGCTGGAAGTCGATCGCCAGCCCCTGCCCCGGCCGGCCGACGCCGCCGAGCCGTCCGGTGTTCTCGAAAGCCTCGACGAGCTTGGACTGCACCACACGCGTCAGGCGGTCGCTCCACTGCGATTGCGACAGATATCGGATCTCGGCACCGGAGACGCGCACGAGGATCTGCTCGCTGTCCAGTGCCTTCAGCGCCGAGGGATCGGCAACGAGGAGCTGTCGGTTGCGGGCACTGGCAGTTGTCGTGACGTCGCTCGCCGACGCCGTGAGGTCGAATGTATCATTGGCGGCCTTGGACCCGCAGGCCACAAGGCTGAGGCCGAGGCTCGGAACGATCACCGAGGTCAGAAGCAGCCGCCGAAGCTTGCCCATGTCTGCGGACCCGTTGACGCTGGTCTTTTGCATTCTGTCGTCCTTTCCGCTGGTACCCGTCATCGGCGTGTCCGTCCGTCGAATTCCTTGACCGTATCGCCGCCGAAAAGTAGGCGCTGCGGATCCTGGTCGAAGTTGCTGATCGCGTCGTTCAGGCCGCGCACCGTCTGGCGCGTGTCGTTGACGAGTGTCTGGATGTCTCGCAACCCGGTTGCCGAGAAGCGCTGGAAATTTTCGGCAATCGGCCCGATCCGGGCGTTGACGTTCTCCGCCGCCAGCCGGATTGATTCCAGCGTCCGGCGGGCCTCGACGCTGAGCGAATTGACGTCGCCGGAACCGAGGAAGCTGTCGACCTTTTGCAGAATGCCATCCACCTGGGTGGAGGCATTGTTCAGGCGATTTGCCAGTTGGGTGAAGTCATCGATAGCCTTGTCGATATCGTCTCGGCGACCGGTGATGCTGTCGGTGAGTTCACGGAACCCGGCGATGGCCTGCCGGGCGTCGGCGCTGGCAACGGACGCATTGTCGACGACCTGTCCCACCTTCTGGCTGTCCACAGCGTCGATCAGCTTCGAGACCTTCTGCAAGGTCTGGTCGGCATTGGACCCGAAGCGCTGGAAGGTTTCTGCGGTCTCGCGGAAACTGTCGATCGCCGGACCGATGCTGTCCGAAGCCTGGGCGAAGCTTGCAGTCGCGCGCTCTGTATTGGTCAGGATCTGGTCGATCTTCTCGGAGTTGAGCGCTTTGAACAGATCCTCGGCAGCCGACAAGGTCGTATCCAGTCTGCCGGAGAGACCGGAGACGGAGTCAGACAGGGAGCTCACACTTTTCAGAAATTCGTCGATGCCCTTTGCATTGTCGGCGAGAGACTTGGAGAATGTTTCGGCATTGCGGACGGTATTCGTCAGCGGCGCGCGCGCATCGGCAATGAAGCCCTGGAGCTCGGCAACGGCACCGTCGGCGCGCTGCAGGATCCGATCGGCGGTGGAAAGCAGATTGGTCACGCTGGATTGTTCGGCCGTCAGGATGGCCGGTTCGCCGGTATCGATCGCCCGCGCCAGGATCGGCTCACCCGACCCCGGACCACCGCCCGAGAGTTCGATATAGGCGGCACCCGTCAGCCCCTGAATCTCAAGAATTGCCTTTGTCCCGGACGTCACTGGCGCATCGGCACGAACTTCCGTGAAGGCCACGGAGAAATTCGGGTCCTCGTTGTCGATATAGAGATTGCGAACCGAACCGACCGAGATGCCGTTGAAGCGAACCGGCGAGCCGATGCTCAGCCCGTTCGCTGAACCCGGAATGCGGATGGCGAGCGGCGCCATCGGGCCGCCGCGGCCATATTCAGCCATCCAATAGACAAATCCAAAGGCGGCCGCGATGACCAGCATCGTAAAAAAACCGACTATGGCGTAATTGGCTTTGGTTTCCATGGTTCACTCTACCGGATGTCCGGCGGAAAGCTCCGACCGGGGAATGGAACGGGCACGTTTGCCCCTGAAGTAGGATTGTACCCACGCATCGTCGAAGGCGAGCATGTCGTCCAGTGTCCCTTCGACCAGAACACGTTTCTGCCCGAGCACCGCGATGCGGTCACAGACAGAGAACAGGCTGTCGAGGTCGTGGGTCACCATATAGACCGTCAATCCCAGCGTATCGCGCAACTGTGCGATCAGATCATCGAATTCGGCAGCACCGATCGGATCGAGACCCGAGGTCGGTTCGTCGAGAAAGACGAGATCCGGATCGAGCGCCAGAGCGCGGGCGAGCGCCGCCCGCTTGATCATGCCGCCCGAGAGTTCGGAAGGATACTTGTCCGCCGCATCCGGACTGAGACCGACCAGCTCGATCTTCAAATAGGCGAGCTCGTCCATGAGCCATTGCGGCAGGTCCAGGTATTCACGCATCGGCAGCTGGATATTCTCCTTCACGGTCAATGAAGAGAATAGCGCGCCGTGCTGAAATAGAACCCCCAGGCGGGTATCGAGGGAGATGCGTTGTGCGTCATCCACAGTATCGTAGTCCGAACCGAGGATCTCGATCGACCCGGCCCGCCGCGGCAAAAGGCGCAACACCGTGCGCATGAGCACCGACTTGCCGGCACCGGAAGCGCCGACGAAGCCGAGAATTTCACCGCGATAGATATCGAGATTGAGCTTGTCGAGAACGATCTTCTCGCCGAAGCCAACCGTCAGGTCCTTCACCGAAAGAATGGTCTCGCGCTCGTCAGAGGGTCTCTGGTTCATCTGCCCCTCCTCAAAAATCAATGGCTGCGTAGAAGATCGCGAAGAGGCCATCCACGAGGATCACGACAAAGATCGACTTGACCACAGAGGCTGTGACGTGGCGGCCAAGAGACTCGGCACTCCCTCCGACCTTCATGCCCTCGACAGCTGCGATAATCCCGATGATCAGCGCCATGAACGGCGCCTTGATCATGCCGGTCGCAAGCGTGGAGTAATCGACCGCATCGTGCAGACGGGTGATGAAAACATCGAAGGTGATGCCGGAATATCCCCAGGCGACGACAGCTGCGCCATAAAGCGCGGCAAAATTCGCCACGATGGTCAGCAGCGGCAGCGCGATCGTCAGCGCCACGAGCCGCGGGAAGACCAGAACGCCGATCGGATTGAGGCCGATGACCTTCAGGGCATCGATCTCTTCGCGCATCTTCATCGAACCGATCTCGGCCGTAATGGCGCTTCCGGAGCGACCGGCGATCATGATCGCGGTCAAGAGGACGCCGATCTCGCGCAATTGCAGAATACTGACGAGGTCGACGACGAAGACCTCGGCGCCGAAGTAGCGGAGCTGAAAAGCGCCTTGCTGCGCAATGATCGCTCCGATCAGGAAGGACATGAGCGTGATGATCGGAACCGCCCGAACGCCCATATGGTCGAGCTGGTTGACGACCGAGGCAGGCGACACGCCTGCGCCACGGCCAAGCTTGGTTTGTGCTCCCCGAACCGCGGAGCCCAGAACGAACATCATCGCGACCAGATCGCCCCAGAGGCTGACCGTCAGACGCCCGACAGGTTCGAAGACACGCTCGAAACGGCTGCGGTGATCGACCGGCTTCTCTGGCGGCGTGACCTTTTCAGGCAGGGCTTCGATCAGATCCCGCATCTCGGGATGGGCGCCCACGATTTCGACAGACCGGCCCTGCTCGCGCCGTTCCGTCACGTAGCGGCGGATCAGCCAGGCTCCAGCCGTATCAATGCCAGAAACGGCGCTCAGATCGATCGTATCCGACCTCGGATCCTTATCGTCGACAAGTGGTCCGGCGGACTTGATCAGAGCGCTCAGGCTGGTGTTCTTCCACGTGCCGACAAGCCGGACCAGTCGACGATTGCCATCCGGCTGATCCTCGATCTCGATACGGGCGTTTTCAGGCTGAACCGGATTCAAGGTGGCGACAACTTCCATATTCGCGCCGGCTAGATCCGGTTACGCAAATCACGTGACAGATGGCTGCACACTATAACCATCGCCGACGGGAAGAAATCCTTTACGGAAAGTTAATCGCGCTTTTCCCGCCGGAATGCCGACAGCGATGGCTGCTTTGCAACAGGCCCTCGATCAAGCCGCCCGGACACCGTCTTCCTTGGCCACATCGGCAACGCTGGACGGAAGGTAAACCGGAACGAGCCGGGTGGCACGCTTCGGCGACGAAAGCGCACCGACCTTGTGGCCCCAGGAGATCAGCTCCAGCCTTCCGTCGGAATGCTCGGCGATCGCCGTACAGCTCTCCACCCAGTCTCCGGTATTGACGTAATGAATGCCGTCGATGTCTTCCATGACGGCATGGTGGATATGCCCGCAGATGACACCATCGACCTCGGCGCGCCTTGCCTCGTCGGCCACGACGCGCTGGAACTCGCCGATGAAATTGACCGCATGCTTGACCTGCAGCTTTGCCCAGGCCGAGAACGACCAGTAGGGCATGCCGAGGCGTCGGCGCACGGCGGCGAGCACGACATTGATGGCAATCGCCGTGTCATAGGCCCAGTCACCGAGATAGGCGAGCAGGCGGGCATTGCGAACGACCACATCAAATTCGTCGCCATGCAGAACGAGATATTTCTTCCCGTCCGCCATTTCATACACCATGCGCTCGGCGACCTCGATACCGCCGAAGTGGACGCCTGGAAACTCCCGCATGAATTCGTCGTGGTTGCCGGGAATGTAGACGATGCGCGTGCCCTTACGTGCCTTGCGCAGAAGCTTCTGAACAACGTCGTTGCATGGCTGGGGCCAGTACCAGCTGCGCTTGAGGCGCCAGCCATCCACGATGTCGCCGACCAGAATGATGGTATCCGCCTCGTGCGTACGCAGGAAATCCAGAAGGAAATCCGTCTTCGCGGCCTTCGATCCCAGATGCACATCCGAGATGAACAGGGTCCTGAAATGGCGTGTTTCGCTGGCTTCTTCCACGGCACGGTCCTCTTCGCTGTCTGGACAGCGCTTAATCAGACTCGTGTTTCAGTAAGATGACATTGCAAGATTTGCGGCCCAACCGTGGTTCGCTCGTGTTATCCGCGCCGGCAGGGGATCGCGGAACTAAAGTCTACCACTCGTGGCCAATTCGTGTATGACGACAGGGAGTGTGTGAAGACAGGAATTGCCGGTGAACCGATGACTTCTCAGGACAAAAACAAGCCGCAAGTGGCAAACCCGACCGCCGATCTCGACGAACAGGCGCTTTTCTATCACCGCTATCCCCGTCCCGGGAAATTGGAAATTCAGGCCACCAAGCCGCTCGGCAACCAGCGCGATCTGGCCCTCGCCTACTCGCCCGGCGTCGCAGCACCCTGTCTTGCGATCAGGGACGACCCGGCCGCCGCCGACGATTACACGGCGCGCTCCAACCTCGTCGCAGTCATCTCCAATGGCACTGCGGTTCTGGGTCTCGGAAACATCGGGCCGCTCGCCTCCAAGCCCGTCATGGAAGGCAAGGCCGTTCTCTTCAAGAAATTCGCCGGCATCGACGTCTTCGACATCGAAATCGATGCGCCTGGCGTCGATGATATGGTTTCGACCATCTCGGCACTGGAGCCGACTTTCGGCGGCATCAACCTCGAGGACATCAAGGCACCGGAATGCTTCCAGGTGGAAGACCAGCTCCGCGCCAAGATGAACATTCCGGTATTCCACGACGACCAGCATGGCACGGCGATCATCGTCGCGGCTGCGATCCTGAACGGCCTGGAACTGGCCGGCAAGTCGATCACGGACGTGAAGATCATCGCATCGGGTGCCGGTGCCGCAGCACTCGCCTGTCTCAATCTTCTCGTTATCCTCGGCGCCAAGCGTGAAAACATCTGGGTGCACGACATCGAAGGCCTCGTCTACAAGGGCCGCAACGAGTTGATGGACCCCTGGAAGGAAGTCTACGCGCAGGAGACCGACAAGCGCACGCTGTCCGAGAGCATTGGCGATGCCGACGTCTTCCTCGGCCTGTCGGCTGCGGGCGTTCTGAAGCCGGAACTGCTGGCGCGCATGGCGCCAAAGCCGCTGATCATGGCGCTCGCCAACCCGAAACCGGAAATCATGCCGGAAGAGGCCCGCGCCGCCCGTCCCGACGCGATGATCTGCACCGGTCGTTCCGACTTCCCGAACCAGGTCAACAATGTCCTGTGCTTCCCCTACATATTCAGGGGTGCGCTTGATTGCGGCGCCACCACAATCAACGAAGAGATGAAGATGGCGGCTGTGCGCGCCATCGCCGCACTCGCCCGCGAGGAAGTTTCGGAGGTCGCTGCAAAAGCCTATACGGGCGAGACCCCGACCTTCGGTCCCGATTACCTGATCCCCTCGCCTTTCGATCCGCGTCTGATCCTGCGCATTGCTCCGGCCGTTGCCAGGGCCGCCGCCGACAGCGGCGTCGCGCGCCGCCCGATTGCCGATTTCGACACCTATCTCGACCAGCTGAACCGCTTCGTCTTCCGCTCCGGCTTCGTCATGAAGCCGATCTTTGCAGCCGCCAAGACCGCATCGAACAAGCGCGTGATCTTCGCCGAGGGCGAGGACGAGCGCGTGCTGCGTGCAGCGCAGGTCCTGCTCGAAGACGGCATCGGCGAGCCGATCCTGATCGGACGCCCGCAGATCATCGAAACGCGCCTCCAGCGCTACGGACTGCGCATCAGGCCCGGCGTCGACTTCCAGCTGGTCAATCCGGAAGACGATCCGCGCTACCGTGACTATGTCGACGATTACTTCGCGCTCGTCGGCCGCGCCGGCATCAACCCGGAAGCCGCTCGCACCATCGTTCGTACCAACACCACTGTCATCGGCGCGCTGGCCGTCAAGCGCGGTGAAGCCGATGCCTTGATCTGTGGCGTCGAAGGCCGCTTCGACCGGCATCTGCGCGACGTACGCCAGATCATCGGAAAACAGGAGGGCGTTCGGGACATCTCGGGCCTCAGCCTTCTGATTTCCCAGCGCGGCGCCATTTTCTTCACTGACACCTTCGTCACGGACGATCCATGTGCCGAGGAAATCGCCGAGATGACGATGCTGGCGGCGCAGGAAATCCGCCGCTTCGGCATCGCGCCCAAGGCGGCGCTTCTGTCGCATTCCAATTTCGGCTCCCGCCCCTCGCCCAGTGCCTCGAAGATGCGCAAGGCTCTGGAGATCATCCGCACCGAGGCACCGGACCTCGAGGTGGACGGCGAAATGCAGGGCGGCTCGGCACTGTCAGAGGTGCTGCGCAAGCGCGCCATGCCGGAGAGCACGCTGACCGGTGAGGCAAACCTTCTGGTCTTCCCGAATCTCGATGCGGCAAATATCTCGCTCGGGATCATGCGGACCATGATGGATGCCCTGCATGTGGGGCCGATCCTGCTCGGCGCAGCCATGCCTGTGCATGTCCTGTCGACCTCGGTCACGTCGCGCGGCGTCGTCAACATGGCGGCACTCGCCGTCGTCGAGGCATCCCAGCCGGCCGGCTGACGGGAACATCTCCAGCTACGCGTCCATATGCCGGTTGCCGCGAAATTTGCCATCTGGACAAGCCAAAGCGGCAACCCCGACACTGCCTCCCCTCGGAATCTAGGGGCGGCGAATGGTTCAGGCAGGCGCGTATTTCGACATCTTGGATTGGCTGGAACGGCGGGAGACATGGGATCCCCCGGCGTTCCTGGCACGGCTGCAGGCGGCCTATGGCACAGGGCCGATCACCTATCTGGACGCTGTCACCAGCAACGGCCGCTTACGGCCGCAGCGCATTCTCCACAGCCAGCGGCGCGATATCCAGCTGATCGCACGGAGCCTTCAACGCAAGCCGGCCCAGGAGCAACTGTTGCGGGTCTTTTCGGCGCTCGAGCCGTTGCAGCTTGTATCCTGGCAGAACACCGGGAACTCCGACCGGGTAATGTTGGGCTATCCGCTGCCGAGCCTGCCAGGCCGGCACAATTGCCTTCTCGTGGAAAGCTCCGCTTCAAGACAGGACGTCTCGGCCTGGTGTCGCGTCCATGATCGCGACCTCCTGAGCCTGGGTGCCATCTTCAACGGCCGAATGGCCCGGTCCAAACGGCTGGCCCCTGGCGGAAAGGTCCGCAAACATCCACTCACCCGTCGTGAACGCGAGACGCTGGCCTGGATCGCGGCCGGAAAAAGCTACTGGGAGACCGCCGTCATCCTCGGAATTTCCGAGCGCACAATCCGCCATTTCATGGCCAATGCCCGCCAGAAACTCGACGTCGTCAACAATGCCCAAGCCGTCGCCGAGGCTGTCTGGCAAGATCTTATCCCCCGTCTTGCGGAGCACCAGCTGCCGTGAACCGAACCCAACCCGAAACAATATCATAGATTGCAATATTGAAACTGGACGCCACCGCCAGTTTCAGACGCCTTTGCGGAACCGCATGCTGCCAGCTCCATTCAACAAGAAGGAGAACCGCATGATCAGGATCATCAACGGCACCCGGCGAAACCAGTTTCCCGAAGACATCGACGCCATGCACAGGCTGCGCAAGCGGGTCTTCCATGACCTCCTGGGCTGGGACGTCCAGGTGCGTGACGCCTGGGAGATCGACGACTACGACCGAGCCAATCCGCTCTATGTTCTCTCCTATGGCGAGGAGGGGCGGCTGCGTGGCGCGCTGCGCCTTTTGCCGACACTGGGGCCGAACATGCTCGATGATACGTTTCCGGTCCTGCTCGGCGACCGTCCTGAGATCCGCAGCGCCGAGATCTGGGAATCCAGCCGCTTCTGCATCGACCCGGAAATCTCGCAGGATCGCGCCAGCAACCAGGTGACGATTGCCGCCGCCGAACTCATGTGTGGCGTCGGCGAATTGGGGCTGACCTCCGGCCTCAGCCACATCGTGACCGTCACAGATGTTTTCCTGGAGCGCATGTTCAAGCGGATGGGCTGCCCGGGCATTCGCATCGGCGAGCCGAAGCGCATCGGCATCGTCCAGGCGGTCGCGGTTTCCTGGGAGGTCTCCCAGGACCTGCTCGACCGCATGAAGGCCATCGCCGCGATCGACGGCAGCGTGTTGGAGCACCGGATGACGCTGACCGCAGCCCAGGCCGCCTGACCGACGAAAGGCGGTCGCTGCACGGCAAGCGGCGACCGCCAACTCAACTGTCATTTTACTTTGGGGACCGCTCCGCTATCCTGCCGGCGATCAGGGTCGTTTCGTCCCTGCACGCGACAACGGAAATACGAATTTTGCCGATCAGAATAGTCAGATCCATCACGATGATCGTCGTTCTGGGCAGCCTGTTGCCGAACGCGGCAAACGCTTCGGCGCTGTGTGAGCGTCTGCGCGATCGGCTAGTCCTCCTCCAGGAGGGCGGCACCTCGCCAGAGATCAACAGCTATGCAAGTGCGATTGCCCAGCAGAACATAGAATTGCGCAAGGCGCACCAGGACCAGCGGCGTCTCCGCTGCCTGACCTCCTCGATCGTCCAGATCAGGCCCGACGGTGGCAATGACTGCAGCGAACTGGCGCGGGCGATTTCCCGCATGGAATCCAACCGCGACATCCTTGCGGCGAGACTGGCGGATCTTCGCGAGAACCGCGTATCCGATGCGCGTGCGGCTCTGGTAACCGCACTCGAGGCGAATGGCTGCGGCTCCGACGAAACAGTCTACCCGGAAGAGGCAGGGCGCATTCCCTATCTGGATACCTTGCCGGAACCCTATCGCCCGGACCGGCAAGCGGAAGCAGCATATTCCAACGAGCCACCCCCGATCTCGTTGATGCCCGCAGGCAATGTCCGCACGCTTTGCGTCCGCACCTGCGACGGCGGCTTTTTCCCCATCTCATCCCAGACATCACCGATGAATTTTGGCCGGGACGCGGCCCAGTGTCAGCAGATGTGCCCCGGCACGGAGACCGAGCTCTTCTTTCACGCGCCTGAACGCAGCGAGACGCTCGATATGGTCTCGGCCGTCACCGGCCGCCCATATCGGGACCTGCCCAATGCATTTGTCTACCGCAACCGCCAAACGGGAACGGACCCGTCCTGCAGATGCAACATGCAGCTTTATTACCAGCGCATGACCCCACGCCAGGCGGTTCCCGACTACCAGTCGTCCATCATGGAGATCAGCCCGAATAAGGCACCAGCACCGGCGGCGATACCACCTGCACCAGAGCGCGATCTGGACGAGGCGAGCCTGAGCGTGCGTCGGGTCGGACCGGCGTTTCTGCCCCCGGACAAGGGAACCATAGACCTCAGGAACCCTGCGGCGCCCGGCCCACAGCCGCTACAGGAGTAAGCGGCGCGGAGGCCCGCTCGCCCCAATGGTCCTCGAAGACGAGGTCTTCGAGTGCGAGGCGCTGGCGCCACCCCTTCACCTCCAGTTCGGGCGCCGAATAGAGTTCATCGACATATCCAAGGCAGAGATAGCCGATGATCTGGATCCGGTCCGGAACGCCGAGGATGGCCTTCAGCTCTGCCTCGTGGAAAATGCTGACCCATCCGAGGCCGACACCTTCCGCCCGCCCAGCAAGCCAGAGGTTCTGGATTGCGCAGACGGTCGAGAAAGCGTCCATCCGGGCATCATGGGTCCGCCCGAGAACAACAGGCCCGGCGCGTTCCGGATCGCAGGTGACGCAAATGTTGAGCGGCGCCTTGCGGATGCCTTCGAGCTTCAGGGCGCGATAGGCGCTGCGACGCTCCTCGGGAAACATTTGTTCTGCCTCGGCATTCGCGCGGGCGAATGCTTCCCACACCGCATCGCGCGTTCCCGGGCTCCTGATCAGCAGGAAATTCCACGGCTGCATGAAGCCGACCGACGGCGCCGCATGGGCCGCCCCGAGCAGCCTTTGCACCACGTCATCCGGCAAGGGATCGGGCAGAAACTGGTCGCGAACGTCGCGCCGCGTATGGATGGCCCGGTAGACAGCGGCCTTGTCTTCCTCGACAAAACCCGCTGCCCGGACGAGAAATTCGTTCGGATCGTCGTGCATCGTAATCCCCACAATGCGCAACCGCCCGCCGTCCGCGCAGGCTCGGTCTATCTTGCCAGGCCGGTCTTCTGACTGGGCATCATCCAGGACGCACACCTTCCCGGATCGCTCCAGTGGTCGGGTTTCCCCTTGCGCATCATGTCCGCCTCACAGCGTTGGGCACGTGCCGGAATTGCGCCGGCTTCCCGATTCTCCTGCCTTCGGCAGGCACCTGACTGATCGCTTGTATCCCGAAGCGGCAAGCTTCGACAGGCCAAAAACGACAGGGTCAATCCTCGACCGGAAAGTAACGGACGAACGCGAAGGCCGTCCCGTCCGGCGACCAGTTCGGAACGTTGATCGAACCCTGCCCGCCGAAGAACTCGAACAGCGTCTCGACATTTCCGCCATCGGCATCCATCAGCCGAAGCCGGACCTGCTTGTCGCGGGGATGGCCGGAGACATCGGCGTCATAGGAGAGGAACAGGACCTTGCTTCCGTCTGGCGAAGGATGCGGGAACCAGTCGCCATAGCCATCGGAAGTAAGCTGCTCCAGTCCCGTGCCATCGGTGCGCATCCGCCAGATCTGCATGGTGCCGGTGCGGCTGGAATTGAAATAGATCCACTGGCCGTCGGGCGAATAATCGGGACCGTCATTGTGTCCCTCGCCAAAAGTCAGCCGCTGCTCAGACCCGCCCTTGGTCGGGATCGTGTAGATGTCGAAGGCCCCGTTCCGTTCACCGCAATAGGCAAGCACATTCCCGTCCGGCGACCAGCCATGCCAATAAGACGGCATATTCGCCGTCACCTGACGTGGCTCGTCATCCCCATCGCCGAGCAGATAGATGCAGGACTTGCCATGGAGTGTATGGTCGGAAAAGACGATCGAAGCGCCGTCAGGTGAAATTCCGTGGTCGTTGTTGAGCCGGACGGCAAAACCGGTATCGATCAGTTCCGGTGCCGGATCATCTTCGTCGAGCGGCAGTGCATAGATGAGGCCGTCGCCATTGATGACGAGGAAATCACCGTCGCGCGACCAGTTGGGCGCCTCGACGAGGTCTTCCGTCTCCCAGACAACCTCGCATTCGCGTGTCGCCATGTCGTAGATTTCGACCGAACTGCGCATCCTGGACTCCCTGTCCGCCGAAAAGCCAGCTTCAGTGGCTACGGCAAATAAACTCGATTACCCGCGCAGCACACGTTGGCAATATTGATAAAGGGCCGCAAAAGCCCGCAATTTGACGCTCACGCGCGATCCCGGAAGCGGTTCGTGATCGGATAGCGACGATCGCGTCCGAAATTCTTCTTGGTGATTTTGACGCCCGGCGCCGACTGGCGGCGCTTGTATTCGGCGAGATAGAGCAGGTGTTCGACCCGGTGCACCGTCCCAAGGTCGTGGCCGCGCGCGACGATCTCCTCGACGCCCATTTCCTTCTCGACAAGGCATTCGAGGATGTCGTCAAGGACGGGATAGGGCGGAAGCGAGTCCTGGTCGGTCTGGTTCGGACGCAGCTCCGCAGAGGGCGCCTTGGAGAGGATGTTCTGCGGGATCACCTCGCCAGACGGCCCCAGAGCGCCCGGCGGCACGTTCTGGTTCCTCCAGGCCGAGAGTGCATAGACCTGCATCTTGTAGAGGTCCTTGATCGGATTGAAGCCACCATTCATGTCGCCATAGAGCGTGGCATAGCCGACAGACATTTCCGACTTGTTGCCCGTTGTCACGACCATCGAGCCGAACTTGTTGGAGACCGCCATAAGGATCGTGCCGCGTGTACGGCTCTGCAGGTTTTCCTCGGTGATACCGCTCTCGGTGCCCTCGAACATCTCGGAGAGCGACGACAGGAAGCCTTCCACCGGCTCCTGGATGGGCACGATGTCGTAGTGGCAACCCAGCGCCTTGGCACAGGCCTCGGCATCGGCAAAGCTCTCCTGCGAGGTATAGCGATAGGGCAGCATGATCGTGCGCACCCGCTCCTCGCCGAGCGCATCCACGGCAATGGCCGCACAGATGGCCGAATCGATGCCGCCAGACAGTCCGAGCACCACGCTCTTGAACCCGTTCTTGTTGACATAGTCTCGGAAACCCAGCACGCAGGCTCGGTAGTCCGCCTCTTCCTTCTCCGGTATGCGCGACATCGGACCCTGGTCGCAGCGCCAGCCGTCATCGGAGCGTTTCCAGGTGGTGACGGAGAGCGTCTCCTCGAATTGGCTCATCTGAAAGGCGAGCGACTTGTCACCGTTGAAGGCGAAGCTCGCGCCGTCGAAAACAAGTTCGTCCTGGCCGCCAAGCTGATTGGCGAAGATGAGCGGCAGCCCGGTTTCGATGACCTGACGCAGCGCCACCTGATGGCGCACGTCGACCTTGCCGCGGTAATAGGGCGAACCATTCGGTACAAGCAGGATTTCGGCACCCGTTTCGGCCAGTGTCTCGCAGACCCCGAGATCGTTCCAGATCTCTTCGCAGATCGGCACGCCGATGCGCACGCCGCGAAAATTGACGGGACCCGGCATTTCGCCTTCCACGAAGACGCGCTTCTCGTCGAACTCTCCGTAATTCGGCAGGTCGATCTTGTCGCGGAAGGAGAGGATGCGGCCACCATCGAGAATGGCGACGGAATTATGCCGTCCCGCCTCGCCCTGGCGCGGAAACCCGACGATCACCCCCGGGCCGCCATCAGCCGTGTCGTTGGCGAGCGCTTCCACGGCCTGCAGACAGGCGGCGAGAAAGGCGGGCTTCAGGACGAGATCTTCCGGCGGATAACCGGAAATGAAGAGCTCCGTCAGCAGCAGCAGGTCAGCCCCCTGCCCGGCGGCATCGGCGCGTGCCGCACGCGCCTTGGCGAGATTGCCGGCGACGTCGCCGACAACAGGATTGCACTGTGCCACCGCGATACGCAGGACGTCTGAGATTTTCTTTGCTTCGCTCATGACACCGATTTAGCCCCTCGCAGATCGGATCGCAACGTCGCTTCTCGCAGTCGTCATCTGCCATGTCCGCAGCGGCTGACCAATCCCCCCGGAATTGTGGGAACCAAGCTTCATGCGTCACGGTTCATGTAGCATTCATGACGTTTGTGTGACACCTATGCGAAGCTTTCATGACACCGCCCATGCCCCGGAGTTCGACGTGGTTCAGACCAACCCGAAATCGATTGTTGCGAACATGTTCAACGCCGTGGGCGCGACCCGTGAACGGGAGTCCGGCGCGTCCTTTATCGTGCAGTTGCTCATTCAGTGGGTCAACACGGCGCTGATTGCTGTCGCGATCGTTTTCATCAGCGAGGTCCTTGCCCGCGGAAGCGTGACCGACATCGTCGAATACATGACCTCGTTCAACCGACCGGGTCTGGTCGCCACAGGCGTGGTCTTCCTCGTTCTCCTCTGTGCCGACGCCATGATCGGCAAGGCCCATCAATCGGCGCTCTTCGTCGGTCCCCTTCTGCTCCTGCCTGCCTTCTTTTCCGGACAGAAGCAGCAGTTCCTGTCGGACCCGCTCTTCCCGAGCGATCTCCTTTTCGGCCGCCAGATCCTGGAACTCCTGCCAGCCATGGTCGCAGCCGAGCCCTTGAAGGCCGTTGGCCTTGCGGTCGGATGCGTTGTTTTCATCGTCGCCTTCGCGGCACTGATCTGGAAGAGCCGCAAGGTCTTTCCCAAGCTGAACCTGTCGGGCCGCGGAACGCGCCTTGCCCTGTCCCTCCCGCTTCTCATCGGGTTTGCATCCCTGATGGATCCGATGACGTTTTCGGCTTTCCGCGATCGCCTCAACATCGTGCCCATGATGTGGGACCAGAAGGAAAACTATCGGCACAACGGCTTCCTCATGGCGTTTGCCTTCAACGTGCCAATGGCAAACGTCAGCGCGCCCGACGGCTACAGCAACCTGGCCATCACCGACATGCAGACCGATCTATTGCCGGCTTCCTTCTTCTCCGGACGCCAGGCCGATGTGATCGTCGTCATGAGCGAGTCCCTCTGGGATCCGACCAGGATGAGCAGCGTGCGCTACTCCGCCGATCCCATGCCGACCATCCGCGCGGCTCAATCGGGCCAGGTCTTCTCGCCCGAATTCGGCGGCATGACCGCCAATGTCGAGTTCGAGTCGCTGACCGGCTTCTCGAATGCCTTCCTGCCCTATGGCAGCATTCCCTATCAGCAGTATATTCGTCGACCGGTTCCCTCGCTCGCCACGTTTTTCCAGTCCAAGGGCTATGTGACCAAAGCCTTCCATCCCTTCCAGGGCTGGTTCTGGAACCGCACCAACGTCTATCAGTCGCTGGGCTTCGAGGAGTTCCACTCGCAAGACAACATGCCGGCCATGAGCAAGCGCGGCATCTTCGCCTCTGACGAAGACCTGACGCGCTTCATCATCAAGGAAGCAGACAATACGGATCAGCCGTTCTTCTTCTTCGCGGTCACCCTTCAGGGCCACGGCCCCTACGAGCATAACCGCTACAAGAAGAACACGATCGCGGTCGATGCGCCCACACTCTCCGAGGCCAGCACCAACTCGCTTGCAACCTATACGCAAGGGGTGAAGGAAGCCGATCAGAGCCTCAAGGCTTTGATGGACTGGGCCAAGAAGCGCCGTCGCGAGACAATCATCGTGCTCTTCGGCGACCACTTGCCGCCGCTGAATGCCGTCTACACGGAAAGCGGCTACATGGCGAACGTGGTCGCGACCCGCAAGGCATCGGTTGCCACCATGAAGCGCGAGCACGAAACGCCGCTCGTCATCTGGTCATCCAAGCGCGGCGCACAGAAGGATATCGGCTCGGTGAGCCCGTCGCAGCTGCCCTACTACATCGTCCGCATGGCTGGCTATCGTCACCCCTACTATACCGGCATGCTCGGTCGTGTCGCGGAACGCTATTCGGTCATCGACCGGCACCAGCTGATAGGCCGCAACAACAAGGCTCAGGCCGACTGGGCGATGTCCGGTCAGGTGGATCCGCTGATCCGTGACTACCGCCTGCTGCAGCACGATGTCATGTTCGGCGAGGGCTACGGAGTGGAGAGTTTCTTCCCCGAGCACACCAATCGCCAGCAGGCAGCACCGAGCAGCTGAGCTCGCGCGGCTCCCGGTCGCGGACATCCATAGACATGATTTGATGGGGGGCGCTATTGCAGCACCCCCCATTTTTGGCGTAGACTTTTTTTTATTGACCCAATCCGACCGCTGGACAGTATTTGCCCAAACTGTTCTTGGCATGGCCAAGCAGTTTACCCAAGCCCTTGATCAAATTCGAAGTTTTGAGCCGAGCCGTTACCATGCAGCTAATGACGCGTGCTGAAATTGCAGCACATCCCCTCTACCCGGACATTGAAAAGCAGATCGCACAACATCTCATTGGCATCCACATCCGGACTCCACGCATGTCCCGCCTCAAGGCTTCCCATCGGAAATGGCTGATGACACAATCCGTCTTTGCACTGGCGCTTCGCCGGAGCGAAGATGACCCGCTGTCCGGCCTGACGGCGACGCGTTTCGTTGAGACCGTGATGCGCCTGGGTGCTGCCAGCCGCAACACCGCCACCGGCTACCTCGCCGAGCTGGTCGCCTACAAGTTCCTGCGGGACGTGCCGGATGTACCGGACAAGCGAGTGCGCGTCCTGGAGCCAACAGAGCTCAGCCTCAACGGCATGCGCAGCTGGTTCAACGGCCACCTCGCCTGCCTTGACAGGCTCGATGGCGGCAATCGTGAAATGACCTCTCTGGCCGAGGAGAGGATATTCCTGATCGCCCAGCCGATCGGAGCCGACATCATGGTTTCGGATCCCCTCTGGCTGGAACCCCCTGACACGATTGGGCATTTCCTCTGGTCCGACCTCGGTGGCATCATCCTTCACGACCTCTTCTCGCGCCTCGACAATGTCGACCGGACCGCACCCGCCATCTCCTGTGGCCCGGTGACGCTGGTGGAACTGAGCGAGATGTATCAGGTCTCGACGACCAACTTGAAGCGCATGTTCAAGAAGGCCGAAACCGACGGCCTGCTCGCATGGGAGCAGCCGCGCCGACGGGGCGAGCTGCTGCTCACCAGCCGCTTCATCGAAGACTATTTCACCTGGCAGTCTGCAAAGTTCGTGGCCATCGACCAATCCTACCATCTCGCTCTGGCGCAACTGGGCAAGATCGAAAACGCAGCCGCCGCCTGACGCGCCTCAGCTGCTGCCCGCCGGGTATTGCGGTAATCCGTCGTCGATCTCGTAGAAATCGCCCTTGTCGGCGCAGTAGATGTGATAGCCTCCTTCGAGGCCTGTCGGATTGGGAAACAATCCGGCCATCAGCGACATCCTTTGCTCGCCGTCCGCCTTCCAGTAGAGTGGTGAGCCGCAATCCCGGCAGAAGGCGCGCTCGGCGCCGGGGCTCGCCCGGAACGCTCCGATCCTGTCGCGCCCGCTGATCTCGACCTCGCTCAGGGCGGCATCCGTCGTTGCATAGTAAAGACCCGTCTGTCGCCGGCATTGCGTACAATGGCAATAGCTGACTGGCCCGAGTTTACCCGTGACCGTGATCGTTACTGCGCCACACAGGCAACGCCCTGTCTTGTCGTCCGTCATGCTCACCTCCAAAACGAGAACCGGGCGAGCTTCGATGAAGCCCGCCCGGTCGTCAAACTCGGATTACTGAACCTATGTGTCAGCCGTTCGCAACCATCATGCGCTTCTCGTCACGACCGCTCTTCATCCGCTCGGCGAGCAGGAAGGCGAGTTCAAGCGCCTGGTCGGCATTGAGACGCGGATCGCAATGGGTGTGGTAACGGTCGGCCAGATCATTGCCCGTCACGGCACGCGCACCACCGGTGCATTCGGTGACATCCTTGCCAGTCATTTCGATATGGATGCCGCCCGGATGCGAGCCTTCCGCACGGTGAATCTGGAAGAAGCTCTCGACTTCCGACAAGATCCGCTCGAACGGGCGCGTCTTGTAGTTGTTGAGGGTGATCGTGTTGCCATGCATCGGATCGCAGGACCAGACGACCTTGCGGCCCTCGCGCTCGACGGCGCGGATGAGACGCGGCAGGTGCTCTGCGACCTTGTCGTGACCGAAGCGGCAGATCAGGGTCAGGCGGCCGGCTTCGTTCTGCGGGTTCAGGATGTCGATCAGGTTCAGAAGATCGTCCGCCTGGAGAGACGGGCCACACTTCAGACCGATCGGGTTCTTGATGCCCCGGCAATATTCCAGATGTGCATGGTCCGCCTGGCGGGTACGGTCGCCGATCCAGATCATGTGACCGGACGTTGCATACCAGTCACCGGACGTGGAATCGACGCGCGTCAGCGCCTCTTCATAACCGAGAAGCAGGGCTTCGTGGCTGGTGAAGAAATCGGTCTCGCGCAGGCTCGGATTGTTCTCCGAGGTGATGCCCACGGCCTTCATGAAGTCCATGGTCTCGGAAATGCGGTCGGCGAGCTTGCGGTAGCGCTCGGCCTGGGGCGAGTCCTTGATGAAACCGAGCATCCACTGATGCACGTTCTCAAGATTGGCATAACCACCCATGGCGAAGGCGCGCAGCAGGTTCAGCGTGGCCGCCGACTGGCGATAGGCCATCAACTGGCGTTCCGGATTCGGAATGCGTGCGTCTTCGGTGAATTCGATGCCGTTGATGATATCGCCACGGTAGCTCGGCAGCTCGACATCACCGATCTTTTCCATGTCGGACGAACGCGGCTTGGCGAACTGGCCGGCGATACGCCCGACCTTCACCACCGGCAACTGCGCACCGAAGGTCAGGACGACGGCCATCTGCAGGAAGGCGCGGAAGAAGTCGCGGATGTTGTCGGCGCCATGTTCGGCGAAGCTTTCGGCACAATCACCGCCCTGCAGCAGGAAGGCCTCGCCTTCAGCGACCTGGGCCAGCGACTTCTTCAAGCGACGGGCTTCGCCCGCAAAGACCAGCGGCGGATAGGTCGAAAGCTGATGCTCGGCAGCCTTCAACGCGTCGAGGTCCGGATAGGACGGAACCTGCTTGATCGCCTTCTGTCTCCAGCTGCTCGGGGTCCAATTCTGCGCCATGGTCGTCACCTGTCTAATACTGGTTGCGGCAACCTCCCGGCCGCATGGGATGGGGGCTTATAAACGGTTAATCACCGCTTGGAAAGGCGTTGTTTAGGCTCTTCGGAACCTCATGGGCCACCTGCGACGACTGGGAATGCTCTGCAAAACCAGGCGCAGTCCTGTGACTTGGAAACCCGAGATTGAATTTACCTTCACGTAAACGTAATCTGCGAACCGGCATTCGGAACGGGAGGTTCGACATGAAACCGCATCATATGGAACGATCGGACATTGCCTTCGAGGCGTCGGACCGCTTTCCGTTGCACGCAACGCTTTTCCGCGGATCAGGGGATGGCCCCCTCGCCCTGATTTCCTCTGCCGCTGCCGTGCCGCGCGGCTTCTATGCCAAATTTGCAGAGCACCTCGTCTTGCGCCACGGCTTTCGGGCGGCATTGACCTATGACTATCGCGGCGTCGCCGGCTCCCAGGCGCCGAGCAGTTGGAAACGTCCGCTCCTGATGCGCGACTGGGCCCATTTCGACATGCCGGCCGCCCTTCATCGGCTGGAACTTGAAGCACCGGAGCACCGCATGGTCGGCATCGGCCAGTCCTTCGGCGGCCAGGTTCTGGCGCTGGGCGGACGGGCCGAGAGATTTTCCCGCTATCTGATGGTCGCGACAATGACCGGCTACTGGGGCAATACCAAGCCGCGCTTCCGGGTCTTCAGCCAGATGAATCTCGTCGGCGTGCCCTTGGCAGTCCTACTCGGCAAGGTGCCCGGTCGAGCTGGTCTCGGACAAACCCTGCCCGGCAGCGTCTATCGCGAATGGGCACGTTGGGGTCGGCATCCCGACTATTTCTTCGCCGATCCAACGATGGATGCGGCGCGCCGTTTCGCAGAGGTCCAGACGCCCATTCTCGCAATCGGCCTCACCGACGACCCCTGGGGCACGCCGAAAGCACAGCATGCCCTGCTGAAGTACTACAGCCGGGCACCGACCGAGATTCGCTGGATTTCACCGATTGAGGCCGGCGGGGCGGTCGGCCATCTCGGCTTCTTCCGCTCAGCCTTCCGGGACACATTGTGGGACCCCGCGATCGACTGGATCAAGCAGAGCTGACTACCGCAGCGCAACACGGTTACCCACACAATTCACAGCCCGCAACCCGGCCGTCCTTCAGCAATATCTTGCAAAGCGCGGCCTTCATGACAGCATGCAATGTCAGCAGACGCACGGCCAAAGCACCATACCTGCCAGAGGTTAGCTCCGCGCAAGCCTCGCCCTCTACCTCGATCCACGGGGGCGTAATGTTGTGTTTGGGAAGACTTTGTAGCTTCCCGTGTGATCATGAGGATCGTGTGATGGCGTATGATTGGACCGGCGTCCAAACCCGCAAAAACCGCAGGCTTCGTATAGCACTGCTTTCTTTGCTGACCCTTGCCGCGCTATCGGCACCAGTCCTGGGTCTGGATCTCATCTCGATACTCTGATTTCGCCCGGCGGACCTCTTTCGAGGCCCGCCTGACCAGACTCGTTTCGGATGAAATGGCGACGGGTCAGACCCGCTCGCCGTTCCGGACCCGATAGCTCGGATTGTACATGGTCACCAACTCCTCCGCGGCAGTCGGGTGTACCGCCATGGTGCGATCGAAGTCGTCCTTGGTGCAACCGGCCTTGAGCGTGATCCCGAGAAGTTGCGCCATTTCGCCGGCGTCGTGGCCGAGAATATGGGCGCCGACCACCTTGCGGTCGGCAGCATTGACGATCAGCTTCATGATCATCTTTTCGGCCCGACCGGAAAGTGTCGCCTTCATCGGGCGGAATTGGGCGCGATAAACCTCGATCTCCTCGAATTTCTTCGCGGCGGCCTCTTCGGAAAGTCCAACCGTGCCGATTTCCGGCTGCGAAAAGACCGCGGTTGCGATCAGCTCGTGATCCGGCGAGGTCGGATTGTTCTTGTATTCCGTTTCAATGAAGCACATCGCCTCGTGGATCGCGACAGGCGTGAGCTGCACGCGATCGGTCACGTCACCAAGTGCAAAGATGCTCTGCACGTTCGTGCGAGAATACTGATCGACCACGATCGCGCCACGTTCGTTCGTCTCGACGCCTGCGGCCTCGAGCCCGAGCCCCGTCGTGTTCGGATCGCGTCCAAGCGCCAGCATCACCTGTTCGACCACGAGACGACCATTGTTGATCGTCTCAACTTCGAGATTCCCCGCAGCCGACTTCGACACCTTCTGCACATGGTCATGGCAAAGGATGCGGATGCCCTTGTCGACCATCGCCTCGTGCAGCCCACGGCGCATGTCCTGATCGAAGCGGCTGAGGATCTCCGCGCCGCGATAGATCAGCGTGGTCTCGACGCCGAGCCCGTGAAAGATGTTGGCGAATTCCACCGCAATATAACCACCCCCAGCGATCAGGATGGACCGCGGCAATGTCGCGAGGTGGAAGGCTTCATTGGAGGATATGCAGTGCTCATAGCCCGGCAGCGCGGCATGCGGGTTGGGGGCGCCACCAACGGCAACCACGATGCGTTCGGCCGTCACCTCCCGGCCGGACTTGACCAGACGAATGCTGTTCGGGCCGGTGAGCTCGGCACGTGTCTCGAGGATCTCCACACCGGCACCATCCAGCCCCTTGCGGTAGAGGCCCTCCAGACGATCGATTTCCTTGTCTTTGGCCGCAATCAACGACGGCCAGTCGAACGAGCTCTTGCCGACGGTCCAGCCGTAGCCGACCGCATCCTCGAAATGCTCGTGGAACTGCGAAGCATAGACGAACAGCTTCTTCGGCACGCAGCCTCTGATGACGCAGGTTCCACCGAAACGGTACTCTTCCGCGATTGCCACCTTCTTGCCGAGCGAAGCGGCCACGCGGGCACTGCGAACCCCGCCGGAGCCACCGCCGATGACGAAGAGGTCATAGTCGTACTGGCTCATGGGATCTCCTTGCCCGCTCGGGCGCTTGCTGAAACTGCATCTGATATAGGAAGTGGAACCACAAAAAGAAAAGCCCGGGACGACGCCCGGGCTCGAATATCCAATCGGATTCTACTAGGGCTTCGGCGCTTCGGCCGCTGCCGGCTGCTCGGCCTGAACCTGGGCAAGCAGGGCGGCATTCGCCTGCTGCTCGAGATCGCGGGCAATGCCGGCGGTCCAGATATCGGCAGCTTTCAGAAGTTCACGCGTCGCGATCGGGCCGTCCTTCAGAAGCTTCTTGCCGGTTTCGCTGCCATAGAACGCCGTGATCTGGTTCAGTTCTTCAGCCGTGAACGCCTTGGCGTAAACAAGCGCTGCTTCGCGTTCCAGGTCGGCACGGCGAGCGGCGAGCTTGAGGGCTTCTTCCTCGACCTTGACAGAGATGACGTCCTGCAGGTTCGGGTAGGCCTGGATGAGCTGGGCCGTCAGTCGATCCATGATGCTTGGCAGGATCGCGTCGAAGCGGTTCGTGACGCCGAGCGCGCTGATCGCCTCGCGTGCCGACTGCAGGTGCTCGGCCGGCACGTCCTGTGCCTTCGCCGAAACGGCACCAAGCGCAAGGCTACCGGCGATGACGGTGATCGAGGCAAGGCGGCCCATACCCGTAAAGCTGATCATGAAATTCAATGCTCCTGTTAGTTCTTCGGCTCCATCACCCTTGCCCCCGCCGGTCCGGCGATGATCGCGAGCGATGCCAAGTTTATGAAAAGGCCGTGTTCCACCACGCCGGGGATTTGATTGAGCCGGCTTGCAAGAGCGTCTGCATCAGGAATGCGGCCAAAAGATGCGTCAAGAATGAGGTGTCCACCATCGGTCATGAACAGGCTTTCGTCGGAACGGGTCCGGAGCATCATCGGCCCGCTGAGACCGAGCTCCGCGGCCAGCCGTTCGATCGCAAGCCGGGTGGAGGCCTGCCCGAACGGGTTGATCTCGATCGGCAAAGGGAAGGCGCCGAGCGTGTCGACCAGCTTTGTCTCGTCGGCGATCACAATCATGCGCTTTGAAGCCGCAGCGACGATCTTTTCACGCAGCAGCGCACCACCGCCACCCTTGATCAACCTGAAACCGGTGTCGATCTCATCGGCGCCATCGATGGTCAGATCGAGCTCGGGCAATTCGTCCAGTGACTTCAGCGGCACGCCGAGTTCGACGCAGAGACGCGCGGTGCGCTCCGACGTCGGCACGCCTTCAACATTCAGGCCCCCGGCAACCTTTTCCGCCAGCAACCGAACGAATTCTTCCGCGGTTGAACCAGTTCCGATCCCGAGACGCATGCCGTCTTCGACATGCTCCAGCGCCGCAGCTGCGGCCTTGATCTTCATTTCACGGGCGTCCATGCGCCGAAAGCTCCCGTCCGTTTCGTTGGATGCTGTTTACACGCCTCCTTGGCCGAGTGAAAGCCCCGCATCGCCATGCGGCGTTGCCTTTTCAGAGGATTTCCCCTACCCCCGGCGGCACTGATCAGTTCGCAAGGGAGCTTCGTCTTGACCGCAACGACCATCGTCTTCGACCTCGACGGAACCCTGATCGATACGGCACCCGATCTTGTCGAAAGCCTCAACCACACGATTGCAACGCGTGACCTGCAGCCGGTGGGCTACGAAGACCTTACCCATCTCGTTGGCCAGGGCGCACGCGTTATGATCCAGCGCGCATTTGCTTTGCGCGGTGCGCCATTGCCGGACGAAGATATCCCTGCCCTGCTCGATTGCTTCATCGATCACTACGAAGCCGGCATGCCGGGCAAGAGCCGCCCCTATCCGGGCCTCGTCGAAGCCCTCGAGCGATTGCGCGCCGCAGGCTTCAGGATGGCCGTCTGCACCAACAAGATGGAACGCTTGGCGCTTCCCCTGGTCGAGCGCCTGGAGCTCACCTCCTATTTCACGGCAATCGCGGGCGGCGACACTTTCGCCTTTCGCAAGCCGGACCCGGCGCATATTCTCGCGACCGTCGAGCGGGCTGGCGGCACGCCCGACAAGGTGCTGATGATCGGCGACAGCATCAACGACATCCTGGCGGCCCGAAATGGCGACATCCCCTCGATCGCCGTGAATTTCGGCTATTCGGACGTGCCGGTGGAAGAACTCGGCGCCTCGCATGTGATCGGGCACTTCAACGAACTGACCGTCGAACTCGTCGAGCGGCTGACCCGCTGAACCCATCCTCGAAAACGAGAAATGGCGGACCAGCGGCCCGCCATTTCAGGTTTTCGGCTTTCGTCCGGTACAATCAGGCGCGCGGCGCGCGTGCATCCGTCGTCGCCTTGAAGGCCTTGGCAGTGTAGCCGTCACGGCCGTAGACATCGTCGAAATACTCGACGACACCGTCACCGTTCGGCCAGGCCGTGAAATAGGACACATAGACCGGGATCTTCTGCGGCACCTGGACGGCGCGGTTCTGCCCCGATGCGATCTGCTTGCCGATCTCCTCGACCGTCGTGCCCATGACGGCCGCCGCCATCACGCGCGGCTCGGCCAGACGAACGCAGCCATGGCTGAGTGCCCGCATATCCCGACTGAAATAGCTCTTCGACGGCGTGTCATGCATGTAGATGGCATGTTCATTGGGGAAGAGGATCTTCAACTCGCCCAGCGCATTGTCGCCACCCGGCGGCTGGCGGACATCGACGGCATGGGTGGCGTTCCAGTCAACCTGGCTCGACGCAACCTTGCGACCTCCATAGGACACTTCATAGCCCAGACGGTCGAGATAGGACGGATCGGCCCTGAGCTTGGGCAGCATTTCGTTGACGATGATCGACTTCGGAACGCCCCAATAGGGATTGAATTCGACAGTCTGGATCTGGTCCTGGAAGAAATAGGTCTGGTTGGCCCTCGACCCGACGACCACCCGCATCGAAACCTCTTCCTTGCCTTCGTTGAAGTAGGAGGCACGGAAGGAGGGTGCGTTGATGAAGACGTAGCGCGATCCGAGATCGGCCGGCAGCCAGCGCACGGCTTCCATCGCGACCTGCAGCTTAGCGATCTTCTCGGCATTGCTGTGTCCGGTCATGGCGCGAATGGTGGCAGGTCCGACGACACCATCCGGCTTCAGCCGCTTTTCCTTCTGGAACGCTTCGATCAGCGCCACCAGTTCGGGCGTGTATTCCGGTGTATTGGTGTAGGCAGAAAGCGTGGCCGCGTGGCCGGTCAGGATAGCATCGGACGCCACCTGCTTCAGGGCACCCACCACATTAGCGAGTTCCGGATTGCTCTGCCCGGGCTTCAGCAGCGTGCCCGGCGCAATGGTGATCCGCTGCGTCGAGGCCTGCGCATCCTCGACCCGCAGGCGGGCCAGCTCGTCGCGCAGGGCAACGAATTGCGGGCTCTTCGGATCGCGATTGCGCAGATAGGCGGCGACATCGGGGCTCTTCCGCAGCATGTCGAGCACCGGGGCAAGGTTCACACTCTTGCGCTTGAAGTCGTAGTACCCGGAGATTTTATTGGGATCGATCCGGCCGCGGCCCGTATCTTGCACATAGGTCAGGACCTTTGCCGAAAGGGCGATCTCGAACGCCATCAGCTCGCGCTGACGCTTCTCCGGATCGGCGGCATCGACTGTCTCGGACGGCAGGGTCACCGCATAGTCATCGGGAGAAAGACCAACTGCATCGGCCGAAGCGAGCGCCTCGATCATCGCATGGCCGCGATCGGAAACGACCTCGCCATCCGTCCAGATCAGCGGCGCATTGGACTTGCCATAATAGGCCTCGACGGTCTTTGCGACCTCGTCCGTGGCCCGGACGGAAACCTCGGAAAGGAAACGACGTGCGCCCAGGACCTCTTGGGTCGCAGGTGCCTCAGCGGTGCCAGCGCCCGGCTCCGCAGCCGGCAGCTTGATCTTGATGGCGCGCTGCGCCTCCGGCTTATAGGTGTGGTACTGCGGGCCAGTCACCTTCGGCAACGGCTCGGGATCTCCCATCTCGAGCCCGCCGCGGGCCTGTTGCTCCAGCGAGGCGGGAGCAGACTGCTGCTTGGTCTGGCGACCCGGGCCGCCGCGGAGCAGATCGAGAAGCGTCGTGGCAGTGGCCTCACCCGGCAAGGTCCCGACGGCAGTCGTCGCAGCGAGGAGCGCTGTGACTACGAATTTTGTCTTTCTCGTCATTCTCTGTTCCATTTCCCGGTCGAAGTCTGGACGGACTTGCGGCGCATGCGGATGTTGCGCGGATCACTAGCCCATCGGCTTTTCATTGAAAAGTTGAACGGTGACATAGACCTCCGCCCGGCAACGGCAACCTAGCCTAACCCGACCCGTGATCGCAGCCACCGCCTCGACGCAAACTAAATGGAAACATTCGTTAAATTTTGATTGACGTTAACAAAACCTGTACCGTGCCGCCCCGTATGCCCCCAGAAAACGGCAGACAATTTGTCGTGACACGTGCTGAAAACGACACAGCTGCAGGTCAAGAACGCCCCCGCCGACTCGGCGCAGAATTACTTGACACCGACGCTCCAATTATATTGATCGGCTTGCAAGCGGCCTGCAGCCACCTAAATGCAGGAAGAATTCGCGGCGCCAGCCAGAGCAACTGTCAAAGGCAGGACATCAGATGAAAAACCGTACTGAAACCGACACTTTTGGCCCGATCGAGGTCTCCTCCGATCGCTATTGGGGCGCCCAGGCGCAACGCTCACTCGGCAACTTCAAGATCGGCTGGGAGAAGCAGCCTCTGCCGGTCGTTCGCGCACTCGGCATCGTCAAGCAGGCAGCCGCACGCGCAAACATGGCGCTCGGCAAGCTGGACCCGGCCATCGGCGACACCATCGTCGCGGCAGCGCAAGAGGTGATCGACGGCAAGTTGAACGAGCACTTCCCGCTTGTCGTCTGGCAGACCGGCTCCGGCACCCAGTCCAACATGAACGCCAACGAGGTGATCTCCAACCGCGCGATCGAGATGTTGGGCGGTGAAATGGGATCCAAGAAGCCGGTTCATCCCAACGACCATGTCAACATGAGCCAGTCGTCGAACGATACCTATCCGACAGCCATGCATATCGCCGCAGCCGAGCATGTCGTCCACCACCTGCTGCCGGCCCTGAAACACCTGCACGCGGCTCTTGACGCCAAGGCCAAGGCCTTTGACCACATCATCAAGATTGGCCGGACCCACACGCAGGATGCAACGCCGCTGACGCTCGGCCAGGAATTTTCCGGCTACGCTGCCCAGGTCGCCTCGTCGATCAAGCGGATCGAGATTACCCTGCCGGGGCTCTACGAGCTCGCCCAGGGTGGAACGGCCGTCGGAACAGGGCTGAATGCACCCATTGGCTTTGCCGAAAAGGTGGCCGAGGAAATTTCGAAGATCACTGCCCTGCCCTTTGTCACCGCACCGAACAAGTTCGAGGCGCTCGCGGCCCACGACGCCATGGTCTTCGCCCATGGGGCAATCAATGCGGCGGCCGTCGCGCTCTTCAAGATCGCCAACGACATCCGCTTCCTCGGCTCCGGTCCCCGTGCCGGCCTCGGCGAACTGGCCCTGCCGGAGAACGAGCCGGGCTCCTCGATCATGCCCGGCAAGGTCAACCCGACCCAGTCGGAGGCGATGACCCAGGTCTGCGCGCACATCTTCGGAAACCAGGCGGCCATTACCTTTGCCGGCAGCCAGGGCCATTTCGAGCTCAACGTCTACAATCCGATGATGGCCTATAATTTCCTGCAGTCGGTCCAGCTCCTGGGCGATGCTGCGGTCTCCTTCACCGACAACTGCGTCGTCGGTATCGAGGCCCGCGAGGACAATATTCGCAAGGGCGTGGAGAATTCGCTGATGCTGGTGACCGCGCTCAACAGCCGCCTCGGCTATGACACCTGCGCCAAGATCGCCAAGACCGCCCATAAGAACGGTACGACCTTGCGTGAGGAAGCGGTCGGCGGAGGTTACCTCACCAATGAGGAGTTCGACCAGTTCGTGCGTCCGGAACTGATGATCGGACCGCAGTGACAAAACGGCAATGCGGCGGCGAAATCCCATCCGCCGCATTCGCGCGCCCGCTCAGCGCTGCAACACTTCAAGACCTGTCCGGCGAATATCCTTTGCCCGGAAGAGCGCCATGTCCGCCTGATGCAGCAGGTCGGCCATGGCCTCGTTGCCGCGGCGAATGGCAATCCCGAACGTGACGCGCAGAGTACCGCGTGCCAGGGAGCCGACCTCCAGCTCGGCCACGGCGCGCCTGATGGTCTCGCAACAGGATGAAACAGTGGCCGGCGCATCTCCCGCGAAGACCAGCACGAAAGTCTTGTCGGACATCCGTGCCGCCACCTGCCGGGGTGCAAAATGCTGGCGCACCACATCGCCCACGGCGACGAGCGTGAGATCGACGGTTTCGCGCTCAAGCCCCGCCAGCGGTGCATTGGTTGCTTCCAGCTCGAAAACCGCAACCACGATTTCCGCGCCGCCGCCGCTCTGTCGTGCGAGATTTGCCAGTTGCATGCCATAGGCGGCACTGCCGTTCAGGAGGCCCGTCAGGGGATCGAGCCCCGGCTGGCCCTCGACGCGTTCGGCGAGCGCCGAGATCTCTCCGACCATGCCGCAGACGGCCCGTGTCACGACCGCGATTTCGTCGTCGCCATGTTTGTTGAGGTGTTCGTCCACGAAGGGGCCACCGATACGATAACGGCTGATCGCGAGCGCCAGATCGCGCAGTGGCCGCGTCAGCCACCACATGGTCACGAGACAGGCGATGGTGCCGGCGAGCGTGGCGCCGAGCACGACGAGTCCGATCGTCAGCGCGTCGGATTGCGGCGCCGTTCCGAAATTGATCAGGAGCGCAATCAGCGGAACATGGATGCAGACAAAGCTGATCAGGAATATCTTGGCGACGATCGACCGATGCCATTTTGCTCGGTTGGCGTAGTCCATTGGCATGCCTTGTTTCGCTCCTGCTCTGTCGAACCCAATGACGCTGTCCGCGCGAAGGCGCTTTCCCAGAAGGTCACCCGTCCTGTCAATGCGCAGCGTAAGGCTTTCGGCGCATTGAAATCTTAAGCCCTTGCCCGTAAACCACCGGAATTTCCAGCTTATGCCGCGAAAGGCCCCGTGATGGCAGACGATCTGTTCCCAATTGGCGAAGACCTGACCCCCTATCGCAAGATCACCTCCGACCATGTTTCCGTCGAGACCTTCAAGGGTCAGGAAATGCTGACCGTCGAGCCCGAAGGCTTGCGCCTGCTGGCCGAGACCGCGCTGTCGGACATCAACCATCTCCTGCGTCCCGGCCATCTGAAGCAATTGGCCTCGATCCTCGAGGACCCCGAGGCGACCGACAACGACCGTTTCGTTGCATTCGATCTCCTGAAGAACGCCAACATTGCCGCCGGCGGCATCCTGCCCATGTGTCAGGACACGGGCACCGCAATCGTCATGGGCAAGAAGGGTCGCCGCGTCTGGACCGACGGGCAGGACTACGCGGCACTGGCCGAAGGCGTGCGTGACGCCTATGAGCGTCGCAACCTGCGCTATTCGCAGCTGGCACCGATCAAGATGTTCGAGGAAAAGAACACCAAGACCAACCTGCCGGCCCAGATCGACCTCTATGAAGAGGGCGAGGATGCCTACAAGTTCTTGTTCATGGCCAAGGGTGGCGGCTCGGCCAACAAGACCTTCCTCTATCAGGGCACCCCCTCGCTTCTGACCCATGACCGCATGATCGACTTCCTCAAGGAGAAGATCCTTACGTTAGGGACGGCAGCCTGTCCGCCCTACCATCTGGCGATCGTCATCGGCGGCCTCTCCGCCGAAATGACCCTGAAGACGGTCAAGCTGGCCTCGGCACGGTATCTCGACGACCTCCCGACCGAAGGCTCGGAAAGTGGCCATGCCTTCCGCGACATCGAAATGGAACAGGAAATCCACAAGCTCACCCAGTCGTTGGGTGTCGGCGCCCAGTTCGGCGGCAAGTATTTCTGTCACGACGTCCGTGTCATCCGTCTGCCCCGCCACGGCGCCTCTCTGCCGATCGGCCTCGGGGTGAGCTGTTCCGCCGACCGTCAGGCCAAGGGCAAGATCACCAGGGATGGCATCTATATCGAACAGCTTGAAACCGATCCGTCGAAATACATGCCCGACATCGACGATACCGCGCTCTCCTCATCGATGGTCAAGATCGACCTGAACCAGCCGATGAGCGCGATCCTCGCAGAACTGACACAGCATCCTGTCAAGACACGCCTGTCGCTGACAGGGACGATCATCGTCGCCCGCGACCTCGCCCATTCCAAGATCCGCGAGCGGCTGGAAAAGGGTGAAGGCATGCCCGACTACATGAAGAACCATCCGGTTTACTACGCGGGCCCCGCAAAGACCCCGACCGGTTACGCCTCCGGCTCCTTCGGCCCGACGACAGCCGGCCGAATGGACAGCTATGTCGACCAGTTCCAGTCCTTCGGTGGCTCCATGGTGATGCTTGCCAAGGGCAACCGCTCGCGCGCCGTGCGCGAGGCCTGCAAGACCCATGGCGGCTTCTATCTCGGCTCGATCGGTGGCCCGGCAGCCCGCCTCGCCCAGGACTGCATCCGCAAGGTCGAGGTTCTGGAATATCCCGAGCTCGGCATGGAAGCCGTCTGGAAGATCGAGGTCGAGGACTTCCCGGCCTTCATCGTGACCGATGACAAGGGCAATGATTTCTTCCAGGAATTCAATCTCGGCTGATTTTTCGACAAAGCCGAGAGAACTGCCGTTGCGGAGGGCAAGCGCCGCAATGGCAGTTATTACTTGTTTCGCAGATACTTAAGGAAAGAAATCGTCAATCGCCCATTTCGAACCGACGACTTATCATTGCGCGACAGTTAAACATTTTCCAATCATTTACCCCTACCTTTATCCAGGCTCTTCACGGGCTGAGTGACGATCACTGGAGTTGGCCGAATGACGACGGCGCCACCGCCAAAGACGCAGGCACCTGACGTTGCGGCACACATCACCTACGCCATGCGCTCGATGGGGGTTGCCCCCATTCCGCGGAACTATGAGCTGTTCTACGAAGCTTATATCGGCTCCAACCCGTCGCTCACCCGCGAACTTGCCGCTCTTGGCGGCAAGGCAACACAAGACGAACTCGACGCCATCGGCGAGCAGTATTTCGGCCATCACCAGACGCGTGTAATCGAAAACGCCCATGGCAAGCTGATCGGCGAACTGGACGGGCTCTTGCGGACCCTGCAACAGGAACAGAACTCGCTGCAGAGCTATAACCGCCTGCTGGGCGAAACCTATCACCGCATCAATTCGAAGAGTGCCAACAGCACCGACATCCTGCGCAGCGCCATCAATATACTGACGGAAGCCACCGGCTCGACCATGGCCCACGGCCAGGAGACAGTGGTTCAAATGTCGCAGCGCTCCCAGGAAATGGACGAGGTCCGGCGCGAACTCGACGAATACAAGCGCATTGCCAATACGGATTCGCTGACCCGCATCGCCAATCGCCGCGCCTTCGACGAGAAATTCGCCGCCGTCTACACGAGCGGCGCCAAACCTCTGGCCGCACTCGTCCTGGCCGATATCGACAATTTCAAGAAGGTCAACGACGCCTACGGCCATCCCGTAGGCGACAAGATCCTGGCAACCGTCGCCACCGTCATCCGGAACAATGTCCGCAAGGACTGTTTCGTCGCAAGAACCGGTGGGGAAGAATTTGCCATCATCGTCGAGGGCAACACCGCTGACGAAATGTTCCAGATATGCGAGCGCATCCGCACTGCTCTGGAAACGACACCCTTCAAGAATTCGAAAACCGGGGTCAATTACGGCCCGATCACCATATCACTGGGCTTCGCCATGGCTGCGGATGCCGAGGATGCCGGCGAACTTTATTCCAGGTCCGATATCGCCCTCTACTGCGCCAAGAATACCGGTCGCAATCGCACGAAGGCTTATGAGGACGGCATGAAAAAGGAATTCGCCAAGAGCTGGCTGATCTACAAGCGCTGAGCGACGGCGGCGCTACCACATGGTCTTGGCCGCTCGCGCGGGCCACTCACGATCATAAGTCTCACGATCGAAGTCCGCCTGGGCTGCCTTCAGCATGTCGCCCGGTGTCGGGAGATCGGCTGCAGCGACCTGTCGCTCCGCATTCCAGAGTTCGGCGCGCAGAATCGCCCGAGCACATTGAAAATAGGCCTCGTCGATCGTCACCACGATGACACTGCGCGGATGGCGCCCCTCCATCTCGAAACTGGCAAGCAGATCAGGCGCGACCGAGACGACGGCTCGTCCGTTGATCCGCATGACGCTGCTGGAGCCGGGAATCAGGAACATCAGCGCCACCCGCGGGTCCCGCACGATGTTGACCAGCGAATCGACGCGGTTGTTGCCGCGCCAATCCGGCAGCGCCAGCGTCTTCTCGTCCTCGATACGAACAACTGCATTGCGGTCGCCCCGAGGGGAACAATCCAATCCCTCCGGCCCGACCGTCGCCAGCGCGACGAAAGGCGACATCTCGATCATCTGCCGGTAGGCGGAAGTCAGATATGTCGTGACCTTGGAGGTCGAGGCTACCGTGACCTCACCATAGATCGCCTTTAACTCCTCGACACTGCTGATGTTCGTCATGACTCGCTCCCACCGTTCCCGGACGGACTATTTCCGACGGACGCGGCTTAGGGAAGTCGCATGACGGCGCTATGACACGGCTCGGGCATCCAAGCGGCCCAGGCTGTCGGCCTCCGTCAGGAAAGACGCGACCGCCCGGATAACCTCGGGCGCACTGACGATCCGGCGGTGACCGTGTCCGTTGGCCCAGAGATGGCGCACATGTGGTGACACACCGATATAGCGCTGCGCATGGCCGACATTCACCTCCTTGTCGTCCTCGGCATGAACGACCAGCAATGGCCTGTCGATCCGCCGCGCCACACCGACACCATCGAGATCGTCCACACGGGCACCGATCAGTTCCATCGCCCTGCCCCTCATTGCACCGATACTGCCGTGTCCGAGGCCGACCATTGCAGCGAAGCCCTGGAATACCTCGCCCATGCTGGACGGCGAGCCGATGAGTGCGATGCGCCCTGGCTGAAACTGGCGAAGATCGGGAAACACGCGCCCCGCAGCCATCATCACCGCGGCCCCGCCGAAGGAATGGCCAACGACACCGTCGAAATGCCCGAAATGCCGCTCGGCCGCCACGATCGCTTCGGCAGCGATCTTCAGATCGAGCCGCCGCCCGCTCGATGCCCCATGACCGGGAAGATCGAGGACGACGACTTCCGCGCCGGTCTCCCGGATGCCGAGGGCAAGATCGGTCAAATATTCCGCCCGCGAACCCCAGCCATGAACGACCAGAACCCGCTTTGTCTCCCCGGTGCTCGGATCCGAGGGCAGATGATGCGCCGCTGCCATCCCCCGTGTCAGGGCGAGACGCACGGTGGGCGCCTGCCGCAGGCGATTGCGCCCCTTGAGAAAGACCTCCGTCGCCTTGGCGCCTTTCGGGCGGCGGGTCGGCGTCCGGCAGAAGAGCTCGAAGGCGAGGCGCCCGGCGAAAGCAGGAGAGAGCTTCTCCAGCTGCGCGAAAGCCAGGCGGGTGACCTTGAGAGGAAAGGATGGCATAGTCAGAGTCCCATCAAATGTTCAATGCTGAACAATAAAGTACAAGAATGAACAAAAAACAAGCCCTCCCCTGGGACCATCCTCGATTTCGCAGCTGGATATCGGTCGCCCGAGCCTGTCAGTTGATGCAGCAAGCCCTGGCCCGCGCCCTCGCGCCCCTCGACATCAAGCCGCCGCATCTCGACATCCTCGTCAACCTCTACCGTTTCGAGGGGATCTCCCAGCAGGAACTGGCCCGCAAGCTGCTCGTCGGACGCTCGAACATGAGCATGTTGCTGCCGCAGATGGAAAAGCGAGGATTGCTGCAGCGTCGGCCCGACCAGAAGGACAAGCGAGTATTGAGGCTTTCCCTGACAGCCGAAGGACGGGCCTTGAGCGAAGAGGCCATGCGCATCCAGACGGAACTCATCGAGCGCACCCTGTCGGCGACACCAGTCGACGAGTGCCAGCGGCTCGCCGACAACATGGACCTGCTCGTTCAGCGCATGCTGTCATCGGATGACATGCAGGATCTGGAAATCAGCGAGGATCGCGGCTGAGGTGCTTCTCGGCGAGTTCCATCTCATAGGCAGCGAATTTCTCGGCACCGCTTTCACCCAGTTCCCGAAGGTAGAGCCAGGTGAAGATGCCGGTATCATGCCCGTCGTCGAAGCCTATCCGCACGGCATAGTTTCCAGTCGGCGTCATCTGCCTGATGCCAACATTGCGCTTGCCAGGCACGGTTACCTTTTGCCCGGGGCCATGCCCCTGAACCTCGGCGGAAGGCGACAGAACCCGCAACATCTCAGCCGGAAGCAATGCCACGACGCCGTCGTTGAAGGTCACTGTCAGGTGACGTCTGTCTTTCGACACTTTCAATTCACTCGGCCAGATCTCGCTCATGCGACCCTCGTCTTGCTTGGTGCGGCTGGTGCAGACCTAGGGCCAACGGCAGGCGTTTGCAATCGGATATCGACGCTGTGCCCGGTGTCAACTTGACGCTTCAAGGACTTGGCCCCACATTGGCTGAAACGGACAGGAGAACCCGGTTGGACCACACACCCGCCGATTGGCACGATGCAGAGCCGCTCGTCGACCGAGCCGCCCCGATGATCGACCCCTTCGGACGGGCGGTCACTTATCTGCGTGTTTCCGTCACGGACAGATGCGATTTCCGCTGCACCTATTGCATGGCGGAGAACATGACCTTCCTGCCGAAGAAGGATCTCCTGACGCTGGAAGAACTCGACCGGCTCTGTTCGGCCTTCATCGCCAAGGGCGTGCGCAAACTGCGCCTCACCGGCGGCGAACCCCTGGTGCGCAAGAATATCATGCATCTGGTGCGCGGCCTGTCGCGTCACATCGGAAGCGGACTGGACGAGTTGACGCTGACCACCAACGGCTCCCAGCTCGCCCGTCATGCGGCCGAACTCGCCGACTGCGGTGTACGCCGCATCAACGTGTCGATCGACACGCTCGACAAAGACAAGTTCAAGACCATCACCCGCTGGGGCGAGCTGGACAAGGTCATGGAAGGCATACGCGCCGCACAGGCCGCCGGCATACACGTCAAGCTGAACGCGGTGGCCCTGAAGGACTTCAACGAGTACGAAATCCCCGAACTCATGCGCTTCGCACACGGCGAGGGCATGGATCTGACCCTGATCGAGACCATGCCCATGGGCGAGACCGATGAGGATCGCACGGAGCAGTATCTGCCTCTTTCTCTGGTGCGACAGCGGCTTGAAGAACAGTTTACGCTTGATGACATTCCCTATCGGACCGGCGGGCCGGCCCGGTATGTCGAGGTTCGGGAAACCGGCGGAAAGCTCGGCTTCATCACGCCGCTCACCCATAATTTCTGCGAAAGCTGCAATCGCGTGCGCCTGACATGCACGGGCACGCTCTACATGTGCCTCGGCCAGGACGACGCCGCAGACCTGCGCACGGCGCTCAGGGCCTCCGATGACGACGCCTATCTGTCGACGGCCATAGATGAAGCCATTTCACGCAAGCCCAAAGGCCACGACTTCATCATCGATCGCAATCACCGCAAGCCGGCAGTGGCGCGGCACATGAGCGTCACCGGCGGCTGAGCGCCGCCGGTTATCTCGCTCCGCCTCAAGCGGACCGACGGAAGCCCGGCACTTCGGCGCGCTGGGTTTCGGTGCGAAAACGCGAGATCTTGTGCATCAGGATGTCGACGCGCTGGCGAAGCCCCTGGATCTCGGCATTGTTCTCCTCGACCATGGCAGCGTTCTGCTGCGTGATCAGTTCGACGTCGCGCACGGCCGACGTAACCTCGCTGATGCCCGTCGCCTGCTCGCGTGTGGCAGCAGAAATGCCCTCCACCAGCGACTGGACCTCTTCGACCTGGTCGATGATCGACTGGAGCGCAGCGCCGGTATTTTCCACCAGCTCGACACCCGAACGCACTTGGCCGCCACTCACGGAGATCAGCGTCTTGATCTCCTTTGCCGCATTGGCGCAGCGCTGCGCAAGATCACGCACCTCCTGCGCAACGACCGCGAAACCGCGACCGGCCTCACCCGCACGGGCTGCCTCGACGCCGGCGTTGAGGGCCAGAAGGTTGGTCTGGAAAGCGATCTCGTCGATGACACCGATGATCGTCGAGATCTTGTCTGACGAACGGCTGATCTCCGCCATCGCCTCCACGGCCTTCCTGACCACCACGCCGGACTGCCGGGCATGGTCACGAGCCGACTGTACGGACTGGGCCGTGCGCCCTGCCCCGTCGGCCGTCGTCCTGACGACATCGCTCAGATGCGAAAGCGCGCGGACGCTCTCCTCGAGCGCCGCCGCCTGCTGCTCGGTCCGCCGCGCCAGATCGTCGGCGGACACGGCCAGGTTCTCCGTGCCGGCATTGATGTCGCTGCTGGCGGCCCGCACGTCTTCGAGCGTGGCACGCAGTGCCTCGACCGCCTCGTTGTAAGTGGATGCCATGGCAACGAAGTCCGCCGGCAGATCGTCGTCCATGGAGACGTTCAGCTGCCCGTTCGCCAGCGCCTCGAGGACGGACGACAGCGCTTCCAGGGCCGAGCGCTGGTCGGCCTCGACGCGCGCCCTCTCATGAGCGCGCTGTGCGCTCTCATGCTCGGACTGCGCACGGGCGGCTTCCGCCTCGCCCTCGAGCCGCTTGTTTTCAAGCGCTGCATCGCGGAATACGGTGACCGAACGCACCATGTCGCCAATCTCGTCGCCGCGATTGCGTCCCTCGATCGGCACCGAGAGATCACCACTCGCCAGCCGTGACATGACGCTGGTGATGCGCTTCAACGGCGCCCGCAGCGTCTCGATCAACATCAGGCCGCCGATGATCGCGAGCAGCGTGCCCACAACCATGGTAATGACCGAGATCGTGGCTGATCTTTCACTGTCCTCGCGCCCGATTTCCTGGGCCTGGCTGACAAAATTGCGCAGCGATTCCATCGCAGCAGAGACCGAGGCATCGGCGGCCAGACGATTTTCCCGCCAGTCACGGGCGGCATCGAGACGGGCCTGCGAGTTCTCCGTGATCGAGGCGAGATGCGGCGCTATCTTCTGCGGAAAGTCACGCAGGGCGCTGTTCTTCGCGCCCAGTTCCGAAATGCGCGCCGCGACGTTCTGAAGCCGGCCCACATCGCCAATCACCACTGCGCGGCTCTTATCGTCGAGGGAACCGAGCATCTGCTGAACGCGGAGCTCCAGCGTTGCGATATCGAGCGCCGCCGTATCGACCAGCGCCATCAGTTCTTTTTGCTCGCCGACGAGCTTGTCGAGACTGACGAAGCGGTCGGCAGCGATGTCGCTGTTCTTCGCCGCCTGCAGGGTAATTTTCTGTTCGATCTCGACCAGTTCGGCAAGCACCCGTCCGAGCTCTTGCGCCCTGGCATCGTCAGGACCGGAATTCGCGAGAATCGCCTCAACCTTCTGGATCGCAGTGGCAACGTCAGCGACAAGCACTTTGCCTTTGCTGGATGCGATTTCCTCGGCCTTGGCCAGATCCTTCTTCATCGGCCCGAGATAGAGCTTGGCCTCGGACAGCTGCTCCTCAGGCGTAAACGCCATCTGCACGCCGACACGCAGCTTGCCCAGACGGTCGAGCAGAGACTTGAAGGCGGAGGCGTCGAACAGCAACTCCTTGGCGAAGCGCTCCTTGCCCGAAAGATCGGTGCGGACGAAATCGACCTGCTTGACGATCTGCTGGCTCTCCGCCTGCAGTGCCGCTACAGCAGCGGTCAGCCCGGCGTCGAGTTCCTCCCGCCGCACCTTGCCATCCCAGAGTATATCAGTCTGCCCGCGCATCTCGGTCGGCAATCCCGTCAAGGCGGAGAGATCGGCCGTCTGCGCCTGCCCTGCCAACACGCCGTTGAGTACGGCGAGCCCCTTCTCCTGCCCTTCAATTGCCGCGACGAGAGCCTGCCGGCTCTGTTCGGTCGGATCGAGACTGAATTCCTGCAACCCCTGCTGAAGGGCCTCCAGGTCACTGATATTGCCGATCGTGGCGCGGGTGACCGTCATGTGACCGTTAAGGGTGGTGGCAGTCCAGTAGCCCAGAAGACCGACACCGGCCATGAGCAGGACGAGAGGAACGACAAAAAGCAAAACCTTGGTGACGATCCTGCGGCTTTGCAGGAGGCGATCGATAAAACTCATGAGACCCTCTGAAAGGCCGACGCCCGCGAAATCATCGCGCAGGTTGAAGTATGGGGCAGAGCCACCTCATGCGGCACCGGTTCCATTCTTGTCTTCGGGAGCTTGAACAAAGGTTAACCCTGCAACCGCCTTTTGGCAGTGCAGCATGTTTTGCCGTCCGGGACAGCGGAATTCCGGTTTCTACGGTCCCCGGCTTGGGCTAGAACCAGCGCACAGGCACGGGAATCGAGCATGGCATTATCCGAGAACACCCGAGGCGCCCTTCTGATGGCGATCTCGATGGCTGGCTTCACCATCAACGACGCTTTGACGAAATCGGTGACTGCGGACCTGACCGTGGCGCAGATCATGTTCGTGCGCGGGGCCTTCACGGCCATCCTAGTTTACATCGTCGCCCGCCGCATAGGGGGACTGGACCACGTCAGGAATATCCTGCAGCCGATGATCCTCCTGCGCATCCTCTTGGAGACGATCGCAGCCATCGCCTTTCTGGCGGCGCTGGGACAGGTGCCGCTCGCCAATGCCTCCGCGATTCTTCAATCGATGCCCCTCGCCGTGACATTGGGGGCTGCGCTCTTCTTTCAGGAGCCTGTCGGCTGGCGGCGCTGGACAGCAATTGGCGTCGGCTTCCTGGGCGTGCTCGTCATCATACAGCCAGGCCCGGAAGGGTTCACGCTGGCCTCGCTCTACGTCGTCCTGTGCGTCTTCACCGCCGCTGCTCGCGATCTTGTCACCCGCAGGATCGATCCGAAAGTCTCTTCGGTGACCGTGACATTGTTCACGGCCGCCTCGATCTCCTTTGCCGGCCTCCTGCTGATTCCCGCCTTTGGTGGCTGGGAGCCGGTATCGGCGACGGCATACGGGAGGCTGGCCTTCGCCTCGGTCTTCCTCTTTGCAGGCTACCAGGCGATCATCATGGCGATGCGCACCGGTGAAATCTCCTTCATCGCCCCGTTCCGCTACACCAGCCTGCTCTGGGCGATCCTGCTCGGCATCCTGTTTTTCGGAGAAACCCCTGATATCTGGATGATCGTCGGCTCCAGCATCGTCATCGGCTCCGGCCTCTACACATTCTATCGCGAGAACAAGAAAAAGGCGGCGCTCGCCCGCCTCTCCGATCCGTCCTCTCCGGGCTGATCGCGGTCGCCAGCCAAGGACAAGTTCGCGTGCCAGAGCCCTCCCGCTTCCTCGACCCGACAACCGCGCCGCATATCGTCAGCCTCGTGGCGATCGCGGGCCTGTCGGCGTTGACGATGAACATCTTCCTTCCATCGCTTCCGGCAATGGCCACGGACCTCGGCGTTGGCTATGACCGCGTCCAGATTCTTGTTTCCGGCTACATCGCCATGACGGCCTTGGTTCAGCTGATCATTGGCCCCCTTTCGGATCGTTACGGGCGACGGCCGGTCATGATCGGCGCACTGCTTATCCTGATCGCCTCCTCCCTTGTCTGCGTCATCGCGACATCAATCGAGATCCTGACACTCGCCCGCATGGTCCAGACGGCAGTCGTGGCGGGCCTTGTCCTGTCTCGGGCCATCATTCGCGACATGGTGCCGATGGAAGAGGCTGCCTCGATGATCGGTTATGTCACGATGGGCATGACACTGATTCCGATGATCGGCCCGACGCTGGGCGGGCTTCTGAGCGACGCCTTCGGCTGGCGCTCCAACTTCGTGGCGATTCTCATCGCTGCCATTCTCGTGCTGATCCTCGTGCAGCGCGATCTCGGGGAAACCAACCGGCAGAAGAGCGGCAGCTTTTCGGAACAGTTTCGGGCCTGGCCGCGGTTGCTCGCCTCGCCCCGCTTCTGGGGCTACACCATGGCCGGCACCTTCACGTCCGGGGCCTTCTTCGCCTTTCTCGGCGGCGCGCCCTTCGTCGGCGGCACGCTGATGGGCCTGACACCGAGTACGCTTGGCCTGCAATTCATGTTCATCGCCTCCGGCTATATCGCCGGCAACTATCTGTCGGGCCGCTTCGCTCGGCGCGCCGGCATCGACATGATGATGCTCATCGGCGGTGTCGTCGCTCTCGCAGGGGCGACCATCCCCATCCTCTTCTACTCCCTGGGTTTCGTCTCCTCGCTGGCCTTCTTCGCACCGCAGGTCGTCGTCGGCTTCGGCAACGGCTTGTCCCTGCCGAGCACCAATGCGGGCATCGTCAGCGTCCGGCCGGAACTCGCCGGCTCCGCTTCCGGACTGGGCGGCGCGATCACCATGAGTGGCGGCGCCGTCGTCTCCTGGCTCGCCTCGCGCATCCTGACCGTCGAAACAGGTGCCATGCCGCTGCTGCTTGTCATGCTGGCCTGCTGCGTTCTGGCATTGGTGGCGGTAGTGTTCCTGCGCTTTTCGCCGGGAGAGGAAAGGTGAACTGATGGCCGGTTCCGTACGCCTTCCGGGCATCATTCTGGCCGGCGGCCTGTCACGCCGGATGGGTGAGGACAAGGCCTTGATGCGGCTGGAGGGCACGCCACTCGCACTGCATGTCGCCACACGCCTCACCCCTCAGGTGACAACCGTGCTTCTGAACGCGCCGGAGGGACATGCCCTATCCGACAGCCTGCCCCTTTTACCCGACGCGAAGCCGGACAGGCCAGGGCCACTTGCCGGCGTGCTTGCGGGCCTCAAGATCTTTGCCGGCCTACCGGACGCCCCGACCCACATTCTGACCACGCCCTGCGACACGCCCTTTTTACCCCGTGACCTCGTTTTTCGCCTGGCGGAGCAGGCAAGCAGCGGCATGATCGTGATGGCCGCCTGTGCCGGTCGGACCCATCCGGTCACGGCCCTCTGGCCCCTCGCGCTGGAAGAGGATCTGGACGTATGGCTGGACGATCCGGCACATCGCCGGGTCTTCGATTTCGTTGCACGACATCAGAACAGAACGGTCGAGTTCACGCCCCACGACGGCCCGCTCGGACCCGTCGATCCCTTCTTCAATATCAACACGGCAGAGGATTTGGCGCTTGCCAGCGCAATCCTCAAGCGAGGTGCCCTGTGACGACGAACCCGCGCATCTTCGGGATTGCCGGCTGGAAGAATTCCGGCAAGACCGGCCTGGCCGTACGGCTTGTCGAGGAATTCACCAGGCGTGGCTACCGGATTTCGACGATCAAACACGCCCATCATGACTTCGACATCGACAAGGTCGGTGCCGACAGCTATCGCCACCGCGAAGCCGGCGCCCATGAAGTCGTCATCGTCTCCGGCACCCGGTATGCCATCATGCATGAGTTGCGGGGCGCGCCCGAACCGAGCTTCGAAGAAATCCTCTCCCGCATCGGCCCGTCCGACCTCGTGCTGATCGAGGGCTACAAGCGCGAACCGGTACCGAAGATTGAGGCTCGCCGCGCGGGCGCGAGCAATCGCGAGCCACTCGCCCCGACCGATCCGCATATCCGTGCCATCGCGGCGGACCATGAAGTGACGGACACGAACCTGCCCGTCTTCGATCTCGACGACACCAAAGCGATTGCCGATTTCATCGCAGACGTCACGGGACTGCCGCCGAAAGCCTGAAACACCTCGACAAGGAAAAGGGCCGCCGGATTGCTCCGGCGGCCCTTCTTTTGGTCAGCTATTCTGCCGTCGATCAGTCGTTGCTCGATATGCCGGCAGGGCGAACCAGCGTCGTGACGCGGCGGATGGCCACGCGGCGGTTCTGCTGTTCGGCGGCTTCCGTCCGGATCTTCAGGAAGCGCTCGCCATAACCCTGGACCGACATGTTTTCCGGCGGAATGCCGTAGACTTCGGTCAGGAGGTTGGCGACCGTCTCGGCGCGCTGATCCGAAAGGACCAGATTCGAACGATCCGAACCAACCGCATCCGTATGGCCTTCAATCAGGAAGACTTCGCCCGGATCGTTTTCAAGCAGCTTCTCCATGGCCTCGGCAACCTTGCGCAGGGTCCGGGCCTGTTCCAGCGGAACCTCGGCCGAGCCCGACGGGAAGGTGATCGTGTCGAGGTCGATACGACGAACCTTGTCACGGATACGGGCAGACGACTTGACTTCATCGATGGAGTAGACGCGCTCGACACGCTCGACCGGCGGCTGCCCCAGGAATTCGTAGTAGTCACGATCGGGTGAGCGCGTCGTGCTCACGATGTAATCGTTGACCGGAATGGTCAGACGCATCGGCGGCAGGGACAGACCGACATCGACATACATGGTCGGACGTTCGCCCTCCGCTTCCGGCGAATACATCAGGACATATTCACGGCCGCGCGGAGAAATGCGCGAGCGAATGATGATGTCGCCGTAGCGGTTGTAGACCGTGACCAGCTTGCTGCCGTCGGCACGCTCGATGGTTTCGCGGGTGCGGCCGCGCGGCAGTTCCTCGTAGTAGGTCTGTTCCGCATCGTAGCGCAGCCGCTCGCGGTCGTCGCTGCGCACGACGATCTGGTTGCCGACATTGATGACCGTACGATTGTCGACCTGCTCGATCACCCGGATCTCGGTGACCTGATTGACCACGTTGTTCTGGACGATGTTGTTGTTGGTGACATTGTTCGTGACGTTGGTGGTCACCGTGCTGTTCGACACGTTGTTGGTGACAGTGGTCGGCACTTCGAAGGTCGGCGCAGCCTCAAGCGTGGTGCCCTGCTCCGTGATGTTGGCCTGCATGGCCTGCTGATCGACCTTGATCGAATCAGCCTGCGCGGCAGCATCATTTTCCGGCGGCGGAGCGGCTTCTTCCTGAGCACGGAGTTCGCTGCGCTGCTGACGGACTTCCTGGCCGCCGCTGTTGTCGGCGTCCTTGTCGCTGTCGAGAACGGCTGCACCGTTGTCGACCGGCAGAACGACAGTCTCGGAAGACTGGGACGGATCTTCCGCGATCGCCTGCTTTTCTTCAGTGGTCCGCGTGTCGGTGATCTCCTGAACCGGCTGGTCTTCCTGCGGTTCGACGGCGGGCACGACGACCTGTTCGCCTTCCGGCTGGGCGCCTGCCGGAGCATCGTCACCGGTCGCCTGCTGGTCGGCAGGTTGCAGGCCGGCGGGCTGCTCCGCCTGATCGGCCGGAACTTCGCCTTCTGTTGCCGGCTGTTCGCCGGCAGCGTCCTGGCCTGGGCGCAGTTCTTCTTCGGCAGCCGGAGCCTGCTCCCCGGTCGGCTGCGGTGCGGCCTCCTCTGGCGCAGGCTGCTGTTCTTCGGCTGGCTGCTCGGTCACGGGTGCCGGGCATTCTGCCTCGGTGGCAGCTTGCGAGCCATCGGCGCACGTCACGTCCTGCGGCTCTGCTGCTGGCTGGGCCTCTTCAGCCTTCTGCTGCGCCTCTGCCTCGGCTGCACGCTGGGCCTCCGCTTCCGCCTGGGCCTGTGCTTCGGCTTCGGCCGCACGCTGGGCGTCGGCTTCCGTCTGGGCCTGTGCTTCTGCTTCAGCGGCACGCTGGGCTTCGGCTTCCGCCTGGGCTTGCGCTTCCGCTTCAGCCGCACGCTGGGCTTCGGCGTCCGCCTGAGCCTGTGCTTCTGCTTCGGCCGCACGCTGGGCTTCGGCTTCCGCCTGGGCTTGCGCTTCCGCTTCAGCCGCACGCTGGGCTTCGGCTTCCGCCTGGGCCTGTGCTTCCGCTTCAGCCGCACGTTGGGCTTCGGCTTCCGCCTGGGCTTGCGCTTCTGCTTCGGCAGCACGCTGGGCTTCGGCTTCCGCCTGGGCTTGCGCTTCTGCTTCGGCAGCACGCTGGGCCTCGGCTGCGGCCTGGGCCTGCGCTTCGGCTTCCGCCGCGCGACGCTGCTCTTCCTCGGCAGCGGCCTGCGCATCGCGGGCGGCACAGGTGTCCGCATCCGGAGCCTCGGTGCCGTCGTTGCAGACGACGGCCTGGGCAAGCTGGATCAGTTGCTCTTCGGCCTGGCGGGTCTGGCTCTGCCGTTCCGGGTGTCCGGTAACCGAAGCCGCGACGGGCTTTGCGAGCACCGCCACCGACAGCACCGGTATCGCCACCGTGGCCAGCAATCTGTTCTTGAACATATCTTGCGTTTCCTTCCCTCTGCATGGCCACCGATGAAATCATCCGTGCCACACCATTGAATGCGTGCTCGATTACGCGAACCGAAACTGCCGCCAAGCTAGATGTCGCATAATTAACCGTGCCTGAACGGTTGGGAACGACATTTGCTCCATCCGCCGACGCAGAATGGAACAAAAAACTCCCTCTCGCCTGCTAACCGGGCAATTAGCAGCAAATTTTGTCGGCCACGCGGTTTGTTGTTGATTTCGGTGCAAAAACCGGACGAATATTGGGCCAAGTGCTGCCATCAACGCTGCACGATCATGGACAGCTGCATCAAAACAAAAAGCGGCGTCCACCAACAGAGAGGATCTCATGCGTATTCCGACACGTTTTCTGGCCGCAGCTTCGATTGCTGCCCTGTCGCTTTTTGCCGGTTCGGCCATGGCGCAAGAAAAGCTGATCATCGGCACTGAGGGCGCATACCCGCCATTCAACAACCTTGAAGCCGACGGTTCGCTGGTCGGTTTCGACATCGACGTCGCCAAGGCGCTCTGCGAAGAGATGAAGGTGACTTGCGAATTCGTCACCCAGGATTGGGACGGCATCATCCCGGCTCTGCAGGCGAAGAAGTTCGACGCGATCATTGCATCCATGTCGATCACGCCCGAGCGTCTGGAAAAGGTCGACTTCTCCAAGAAGTACTACAACACTCCGCCGGCTGTCGCCGTGCCGAAGGATTCGGACATCGCGGACGTTGCAGGTCTCGCTGGCAAGACCATCGGTGCCCAGTCATCGACGACCCACGCCAACTATGCCGAAAAGCACATGGCCGAGTCGGAGCTGAAGCTCTATCCGACGGCTGACGAGTACAAGCTCGACCTCGAAGGTGGCCGCGTCGATGCCGTCGTCGACGACATCGTTGTTCTCTCCGAATGGCTGAAGTCGGACGCTGGTAGCTGCTGCAAGATCCTGACCCCGCTTCCGGTCGACGTCGAGATCAACGGCGAAGGTGCCGGCATCGCGGTCCGCAAGGGCGAAACCGCACTGGCCGACAAGTTCACGGCCGCTATCGCCGCGATCCGTGCAAACGGCAAATACGAAGAAATCAACAAGAAGTATTTCGATTTCGACGTTTACGGCGAGTAATCGCGCCATCACCTGACAAACGAGTGGCGGAAGTCGAACACTTCCGCCATTTTGCATTTGGACGGCATGACGATCAAAAAGGCGGGAAAAACCGCCAAGGGGGAATGGCATGGGCGGATTGTCTTCCGCGCTCGGCTCGCTTTGGGCCTGGATCAGCTACACGTTTGATCCACTCTGCGGCCCGGTCGGGCTTTTCCGGCTTCTGGCGTCGGACACTCTGGTTAGCTGTGGCGACACGGGCTGGGGCGACGAGATCGCCTTTGGCGTGAAGGTGACGATTTCGTTGGCACTTGTGACCCTGCCGGTTGGCCTTGCCATCGGCTTCCTGATCGCCCTGGCGCGGCAGTCCGACGAATGGAGTCTGAGGGCAGCCACCGGCGTCTACACCACCATCTTCCGCGGCCTGCCCGAGCTCCTGACGCTCTTCATCGTCTATTTCGGTTTCCAGATCCTGGTCCAGTCGGTCCTTACCTGGTTCGGCAGCGAACAGCGGGTCGAGATCAACGCCTTCATCGCCGGCATGATTGCCCTGTCGGTGGTATTCTCATCCTATGCGTCTGAAGTCCTGCTCTCGGCCTTTCAGGCAATCCCGCGCGGTCAGTACGAAGCCGGCAGCGCCGTCGGCCTCTCGCGACGCAAGACGATGTGGTTGATCATCGTGCCGCAGCTGATCCGGATCGCCCTGCCGGGCTTGAGCAATCTCTGGCTTGTGCTGCTGAAGGATACCGCGCTCGTCTCAGTCATCGGCCTTGCCGACATCGTTCGCCAGACAGGCGTTGCTGCCCGCGTGACCAAGGAAGCCTTCCTGTTTTACGGCATCGCCTGCCTGCTCTACCTGATCCTCGCCAGCGTCTCGTCCATCGGACTGAATGCGATTTCCAAATGGGCGAACCGCGCGGAGGTGGGCCGATGACCCATGCTCTGGAAATCATTCCGGCCCGCCCTGCGCCTCCAGCAAGGGTGATCCGCATCACTGTCGCCCGTGTTTTCGGCTATGCTGTTCTGACACTTTGGGCCGTGCTCGGATTATCCCTGGCCTGGTACCTCGTATCGAGCTGGGACCCCGAGAAGATCGCCCGCTACGGCTGGCGTTATATGGACGGCCTCGCCACCACCCTGATGCTGACCTTCGGCTCCATCACACTGGGCGCCGTCCTGTCCTTGCCGGTGGCCTTCGCGCGCATGGCGAAGAACAGACTGCTGAACGCCATTTCCTATGCCTATGTCTACGTCTTCCGCAGCACGCCCATGCTGCTGCAGATCTTCATGATATACTATGGCCTCGGCTCGTTCCGCGCTGAGATCGATGCCGTAGGCCTGTGGTGGTTCTTCCGTGAAGCCTGGTATTGCGCGCTCTTCGCCATGACGCTGAACACGGCGGCCTATCAGGCGGAGATCCTGCGTGGCGCAATCGAAAGCGTCCCGCGCGGACAGACGGAAGGCGCCAAATCGCTCGGCCTGCCGACGTCGATCACCTTCTGGAAGATCATCATGCCCCAGGCGCTGATCGTGGCACTGCGTCCCTATGGCAATGAAATCATCTTCATGATCAAGGGCTCGGCTGTCGTCGCCGTCGTCACGGTCCTCGATCTCATGGGCCAGACGCGATACGCCTTCTCGCGTACCTTCGACTACCAGACCTATCTGTGGGCCGCGATCTTCTACCTCGCGATCGTCGAGGCGCTCCGTCACACCTGGGGGGCTATAGAGGCGCGCCTCACCCGTCACTTGAAGCGATAGTGGCTTTGCGGGCGGCATCTGCCTTGGTGTCGCTCGCCCCCGCTAAGAAATCATTTACCAAACGGTGTTTCCATCATGTCAGGGCCCGCGTTGGTCGCGCCCCCGGTCGGTCGCGGAAGCGTGACGCCGTCCGCACCGATCCCTTGCAACGGGAAACGGAGCAATGGACATGAACAGCGAAATGGAACTGATGCTAAAGGGTTATGGGTTGACCACCGCCCAGATCCTCTACCGCCTGCCGGACCACCCGTCGCTGCTCCAGACCTATATCTGGCAGCACTACGACCTTGCCCCGGACTTTCCAGAGATGCGTGGCTTTTTGCGCTTCTGGCAGGACAAGATCGAGGGCCCTCTCCACTCCGTCACCTACGTGCACAAGAAGATGATCGCGGCCAGCGAATGGCGTTCGCTGAAGGGTGAGTTCATCCTGCACTGAGGGCAGATCTCCAATCAGACATGCACCTCGCCATGGGCAAACTCGCCATCGTCGGGGTTTCGGTGCACGATGGCAAAGAGCAGCGACCCGTAAAAAGCGGCGACCAGCGCCAGCACGATGCCGCCATGCAACGGTCCCAGATGCGCATTCACGACAACCTGCCAGACGTCGCCGACGAACTCGGCCGGCAGTTCACCCTGCTGCAACTTGGGGCTGGAGATCTTCAGCGCCCAGGCGAGAAGCAGGATCAGGTACATCCAGATATAATTTCGCCGGATACGCCGCCGGAGCGCATCTCCATACTCGATCAGGAAGACAGGCTTCCGCAGGCTCGCCGCGATCGCCTCGGCCCAATCGGCCTTGAGCTCCGCCTGTGGGTAGAGCGCCTGGGCAAAGTAGTGCCGCTCCAACTGCCGGACGCGGGCCCGGTAGACATCGAAAAAGCGATAGCGCCGCGCCTCGATCAGCAGAAAGACCGAAATCAACAGCATGGCGAACAGCACCACGCCATGATGCGAGGCGGGGGTGGAAAGGGACACCGACAAGAGACCGGCGACAACCGTCATCGCCCAGTTCGATGTCCGGTCGATCCGGTCGCGCCAGCTGGTCATGCGACCGATTTCGCCCCGATAATAATGGATGATCATGTTGGCCTTTTCGGCCGAACTGGCGGGCAAGGCCGGCGCCTGACGTGCGGGCTCGGCGCTTTCCAACGGCAGGATGCCTGCTTTATCGTCTGTCGTCTGTTCCATGCGTGGCTCCCTGCCCTGAAAACACTGGAAGACCCTGCACGGTTCCGTTTTCATTGCCAAGCCCGTCACGACGGGCTAGACGAGCCGCAAAGGCTGGCAGGAACAGCCACGCAAACAGGAGCCTGACATGGCCAAGATCGACGAAGAAGCCCTGGCGGAAGCCTATAACCGCGCCCTGGCACTCGAAAAAGCCGGCGATATCGAGGCGGCCGTAAACGCCTATCAGGAAGTGCTGGCCATCGATCCCGACGACCACGGTGGCGCCTCGGTCCGGATCGCAGCACTTGGCCGCGGTGAAGCCCCGCCCAAGGCACCTGACGCCTATGTCGAAACACTCTTCGACCAGCATGCGGAAGCGTTCGAGGACATTCTCGTCGAGCAGTTGGGCTATACGGTGCCGATGATGGTGCGCCAGCGGCTTCAGGCCCTCAACCTGGGCCCCTTCAAGCGCCTGCTCGACCTCGGTTGCGGGACCGGCCTGACCGGCGGCACCCTGCGCGACATGGTCGACGACATGACCGGTATCGACATCTCCGAGAAGATGGTCGAAATCGCCCATGAGAAGGATCTCTACGAGACGCTCTACGTCGCAGAACTCGAGGACTTCCTCGAAGACAACGACGACGAGACCTTCGACCTCGTGACCGCCACCGACGTCCTCCCCTATCTTGGCGCTCTCGAGCCGCTGTTCTTCGGCACAGCCGAGAACATGGCAGACGGCGGCATCTTCGTCTTCTCCTCCGAGACGAGGCCCGCGGACGTGATGGCCGGCCGTCCCTTCATGGTCGGACCGCACCAGCGCTTCGTTCATGCCGAGGCCTATGTGCGCGAACGCCTGACCGCGACCGGCTTCGAAATCGTCGAAATCACCGACATCAATGTTCGCATGCAGGACGGAGAACCATCGCCGGGGCATCTCGTCGTGGCGAAAAAGACAGCGGGTTAAATCCAAGGTTGAATTTTCAACCCTGGACTGCATTCGATTAGTAGCAGCCCACCCACAAGAGAATAGGCTTTCCCCAACAACAGGGGGAAGCCATGCAGACAGAAGTTGCCGCCCAAGCTGCCACCGACCCGTCCCTGGCATGGACGGTCGTGGTCGCATTTGCCATATCCCTCATCACCGTATTCGCCCTGATCTTCGGGCGCTACGAAATCAGGCTGCGACGCCTGCGGCTCATTCGCGACTATGTGAAGACCTTTCCTGTCATCGATCTGGGGGAAGAAGGCACCAGCCCATCATTCGAGTTCGTTCGCAGCAAATATGCAGCCGACGTGAGGAGCAAGGGCGAGAGAAGAACGGATGAGGGGATCGAGGAACCGCGCTCGGCCGAGGGTATCATCAGGGAAATCAACGATACGATTTCAAGAACGCGCTTCTTTCTGAACCGTGGCGACCTGCGGCTTTTGGTGGCGGCCCTGCCCTATATGCTCGTGATCACACCGGGTTTCATCCTCGCCTTCTCCGGATTCGGCTGCTTTGAAACCGCGGCAACCTGCCTGGACGGTACGACCTTCAATCTGCTCACGGTCGGCGGCATGAAGTTTTCCGAGCAGACAACCTCCGCCGAGTTGAGGCAACTCGCGGAGAACGTCCTGACGGTTGCCGCGATCACGTTCATTGGCGCTTATCTCTCGTCCTTGCGGTATCTCGTCCAGGCGCTCGCGGTCTTCGACCTAAACGGCTACACGATGATCCGGCAGGCAGCGATGACCGTGATCTCCGTGCTGGCTTCGGCGACGCTCTACCGCGCATTGCCGGATTTAAGTGCCCTGCAGGCGGTGGTGAGCATCGAAAGGACGACGCCCATCGGGGAGCTGCCGGCTCTCTGGATCCTTCTCGGCCTCGCCTTCGGCCTGCTCCCGGGCAGCGTCCTCCAGTTCATCTTGGTGAAGATCGGGACCCAGATCAACTGGATCAAGCAGTCGGACAACCGCTTCATCGACTGGACGAGGGTCGTCCCACTGGACGCCATCGACGGCATAGATTTCTTCACGCGCTTTCGCCTTGAGGAATGCGGGATCTCCGACGTCCAGTCGCTCGCCACTTACAATCCGATCATGCTGCATATCGAGACGCCCTATGGGATCTACCAGACCGTCGACTGGATCGCGCAGGCGCAATTGTGCTGCGTCGTCGGTCTCGACAGGTTCCTGTTGCTGCGACAGTTCAACGTGCGCACGATCTTCGACCTCGAACGAGCCTTGAAGCAGAACCGCAAGGACGACACTGAGGCGGATCAAAAGGCCATCGATGCCTTTGATCGCATCTATGCGTCGGTCCTTTTTGCACCGACTGGTCCGATGAAACATGTCCAGGAGAAGAGTACCGCAAAGTTTCTGATCCCGGGCACAGACGGACAGATCAAGGAAGTCGATGCCAAGGACTTCAGCATCTGGGCGCTCACGACCATCAGTGAAACCAAGGAAATGTCATCACGCGCGATCGAGCACCTGATGGACTGGATCGGCGACGATCTTCATGTCCGCCGCTTGAGACGCCTGTGGAACGAGATTTCGAGTCGTCTCGGACAGCAGAGCGTCGAACTGACGCCGGACCACAAGATCGGCGCCAAACCGGACACCCCGGCTCCGGCTGAATGACCGTCGGGAGACCTTTCGTCCTCTGCTGCCATCGATTATGCATGTCGCATCGCGAATGGCAGGAGAGACGAAATGGCAAAGGTCGCATTCATCGGTTTGGGCGTGATGGGTTTTCCCATGGCAGGCCACCTGAAAGTCAAGGGTGGTCACGAGGTGAAGGTCTACAACCGCACCACGACCAAGGCCGAAGCCTGGGTCGAAAAATTCGGCGGCAGCCTGGGACACACACCGGCGGAAGCGGCCGCCGATGCGGATTTCGTCTTCACCTGCGTCGGCAATGACGACGACCTGCGTTCGGTGACAACGGGCGAAAACGGGGTGATCGCGGCGATGAAGCCGGGTGCGATCCTGATCGACAACACGACGGCCTCCGCCGAAGTTGCACGGGAACTGGCAGACGCGACGGCAGCCAAGGGCTGCGGCTTCATCGACGCCCCGGTTTCCGGGGGGCAGGCCGGCGCCGAAAACGGGGTCCTCACCGTCATGTGCGGCGGCGAGCCGGAGACCTTCGAGACGGCACGGCCGGTGATCGACGCCTATGCCCGCATGATCGGTCTGATGGGCCCGGCCGGCGCCGGTCAATTGACCAAGATGGTCAACCAGATCTGCATCGCTGGGCTCGTCCAGGGGCTCGCCGAAGGCGTTCACTTCGGAAAGAAGGCCGGCCTCGACATCGAAAAGGTGATCGAGGTCATCTCCAAGGGTGCTGCCGGATCCTGGCAAATGGAAAATCGACACAAGACCATGAACCAGAGCAAATACGACTTCGGCTTCGCCGTCGACTGGATGCGCAAGGATCTCGATATCGTCCTGACCGAGGCACGCTGCAATGGCGCCAACCTTCCGGTAACGGCACTTGTCGATCAGTTTTACGGGGAAGTGCAAAAGCTCGGCGGCAATCGCTGGGACACGTCATCCCTGCTGGCAAGGCTGGAAAAGTAAAGGTCTAAAAGGGGCGCTAAGGCGCCCCTCAGTCTTCCTGGGACTTCTGATTGTCGATCATCATATAGTCGAGCGGAAGCTCGGTCGTGTATTTGATCTGCTCCATGGCGAAGACAGACGACACGTCGCGGATCTCGATCTTGGCGATCATGCGCTTGTAAAAAGCGTCGTAGGCCGCGATGTCTGGCACCACGACGCGCAGCAAGTAGTCGACATCCCCGCTCATGCGATAGAATTCGACCACTTCCGGAAATTCCGAGACCACCTCGGAAAAGCGCTTCAACCATTCGATCGAGTGGCTGGAGGTGCGGATCGAGACGAAGACGGTGACCTTGGTATTGACCTTGGCCGGATCGAGCAGCGCCACGCGACGGCGAATGACACCGTCTTCTTCCATTTTCTGGATACGCCGCCAGCAGGGCGTCGTGGACAAGCCGACCTTCTTGGCGAGATCGGCAACAGCGAGCGTGGTGTCTTCCTGGAGAATGCGAAGAATTTTACGATCGAGGCGGTCCATGGGGCATCCTGATAAGACTGAATTTTCCTGATATAGCCGATCTGCTAAGATTTATGGAAAATCATTTCAACCTATCAACAAGCAAACTTCGCGCTGCAGGACCGGCAGGACCTCCTCCTCGAACCAGGGATGACGCTTCAGCCAGCCCGTATTGCGCCAACTCGGATGCGGCAAAGGCAACACACGCGGCCCCTCCCGATTGGCCAGCAGGAATTCCCGCCATTGGCTTACGGTCTCCGTCATCGTCTTGCGCCGACGGGGCCCGAGATGCCAGGCCTGCGCATACTGGCCAATCGCGAGGATCAACTCGACCTGCGGCATCGCCTCCATCACCGTCTGTCGCCAGTGCGGCGCGCACTCCCGGCGTGGCGGAAGGTCATGTCCGTCTTCATTGTAGCCGGGAAAGCAGAATCCCATCGGCGCGATCGCAAATAGACTGCGATCGTAGAAGGTCTCGCGATCCACGCCCAACCATTGCCGCAAGCGGTCCCCGGACGCGTCGTTGAAGGGAATGCCTGTCTCATGGACCCGCAGGCCGGGCGCCTGGCCCGCGATCAGCACGCGTGCGGTCGCCGAGAGATAGGCGACAGGTCGAGGCTCATGCGGCATGCGGCGCTCCGGTCCGCCCGCTGGGCAGTCGCGACAGATCCGGCAGCGCGCGATCGCCAACGACAGTTCATCGATCGGCGGCGGGGCAGTATTGGACGGCATTGCCGGAGGCCTCTGGGCGTCAAGTGGCATTCTCTGTCATTCCCCCAACCAGGTCAGAATCCAATGCGGAACTAACGTCCAGACCCAGGCCGTCTGTTCCACCTCTTCGAGCTTTCGCATTCGTCGCCAATCCGAAGGACGCTCGAAGCCACCGTTCCAGATGCCGCGGCCCTCCCGCCGTGCCAGTCCCTCCTCCGCAAGATAGCGCCCATCTGCCAATGCCGCGCCGGATGCGACCAGCAGCCGCCCGAGATCGTCGGAACCGCGCCGACAGACGACAAGCAACCGGCGATAGCGGTCGTGATCCGTCCCGCTGCATTCCCATGCACCGGCGCCGACCAGATCCGCCAGAATTTGTCGGGCATCCGCTCCGCAAGAATAGGGCTCACCGTCCGGCCGTGTGCAGGTCTGATCGAGCTCTGGCGCATCCACCCCTTCGAGCCTGAGCCGTTCTCCCCCTGAAACCAGCGTATCGCCATCAATCGCCAGAAAGGAGCCCTCGAACCGCTGAGCCTGCTCGCTCTCCAGCTTAGCGATGATCAGGAGCGAGAGCGCGAGTATGGCGATTGCAACCACCCAATCGCGCATATGGCGAAGAATTTTGGTCACATTCCGACCCATTTCAAAAACGAATCCTTTTCACACATGGCAAACAAATCCTTCCGAGACAGGATCTTCTTAAGAATTCGCCGCTAGGGTTTACCCGAGGCGTGGAAGACTGCAACGCAATGAGTAACGGCGTAGACACATCAGCGGACAAGAACGTTCTGGACCTGACGCGGAACACCCGCAACAGGGCAACGACGCGTGCTGTCCGCGCCACCCGCGATCGCCTGCAATCTCCCCAGGGGTCCTCACCGGCATTCGACGTCGAGATGCTCGCCATGCATGTGGCGGCCTCACTGCAGGGTGCCGCCGTCGTCCCCATCATCACGCTCCTGATCGCAGCATCCGGAGCCTACTTCACCGCACAGCCGCATTTCCTCGTCTGGGGCCTCTTCGCGCTGACCATGCATGCGATCGGCATTTTGCTGGTCAGGCGCGCCTCGAAACACGACATTACCGTCGAGAACCAGCACAATTGGCGCCGCATCCTGCTGCTTTCGCAGGTCGCCATGGGCATGTCCTGGGCCATCTTTGCCCTTCAGGACTGCGCCACGTGCAATCCGACTGCCTTCATCTTCTACAAGAGCGCGGTTCTGCTTCTGGCTCTCTCGATCACCGCCATGGCGAGCATGCTTCTCCGCCAGGCCGTGCTGTTCGGCTTCCTGCCGACGGTCGTGGCGCTCAGCTATGTCGCCGGCACGAGCCGCAACATGCTGGATCTTGGCCTGACGGCGGTCTTCACCACGGCACTCATCTTCTTCATCTACATCACAAGCCGCCTGCATCAGGCCAATCTGAAGCTCCTCTCCTACCAGACGGAGAAGGACGATCTGATCGCGGAACTGGAAGTCGCGAAATCTCTTTCGGATGAAGCACGCCGCCGCGCAGAAGAAGCCAACATGGCGAAATCGCGCTTCCTCGCATCGATGTCGCATGAGCTTCGCACGCCTCTCAACGCCATCCTGGGCTTTTCCGAGGTGATGGCGACCGAAGTGCTTGGACCGCTGAACAACCCGCTCTACAAGGAATATGCCGGCGACATTCACCGCTCTGGCAGTCACCTGCTCGAACTGATCAACGAGATCCTCGACCTTTCGCGCATCGAAGCCGGGAAATACGAGTTGAGCGAGGAAAGCGTTTCGCTGCTCGAACTGGCCGAAGACTGCATCGGCATGATCCAGCTGCGCGCGAAATCCAAGAACATCCGCATAGAGGAACAGTTCGAACGGGACCTGCCCTCGCTCTGGGCCGATGAGAAAGCCCTGCGCCAGGTCATCCTGAACCTCCTGTCGAACGCCGTGAAATTCACACCACAGGGCGGCGAAATACTGGTGAAGGCCGGCTGGACGGCAGGCGGCGGACAGTACGTCTCCATCCGCGACAACGGACCGGGCATCCCGGAAAACGAAATTCCGGTCGTGCTCTCAGCCTTCGGTCAGGGCTCGATCGCGATCAAGAGCGCCGAACAGGGAACCGGCCTCGGCCTGCCGATCGTTCAGGCGATTCTCGCCAAACATGGCGGTGAATTCAAACTGAAGTCCCGGCTGCGTGAGGGCACGGAAGTCGTCGCAATCCTGCCGTCGAGCCGTGTCCTGGAAAGCCTGCCCGCGATCAGCGAAGTGAAGGCCGTCGAGCCGCGCCGCCGGCAGTTCGCCTGATCAGAAGAAGACCAGCCGGTTTCCCACAACATAGATCGCGAAGGCAGCATTCGCGATGATCAGGCAGAAGACCGCGAAGGAACCGAGGTCCTTCGCATTCCGCCCGACCGTTGATATTTCCGGCGATATGCGGTCGACCAGCTCTTCAATCGCCGTATTCAATGCTTCGACCGAGAACATCAGCATCATCAGCACGATGAAGCCGAGGAATTCGAACAGGCTTGCGCCGATCACGGCGAAGACGACGAGCCCGCCGACAAAGCCCAGCAATTCGTGCCGGAAGGCGGATTCCTGGATCAGGCGCTTGAAGCCCTGCGCCGAATATTGCGCCGCCGCGAACAGATGCGCGACGCCGGTCTTCTTCTTGATGACGGCCGATGCGAGCGGCCTGGCACCCGGGTTCTTAGTCTTGCGATCACTCATGTGACTTGTTGGATACCCCTGCCTGCTCGAAAGTCGCCATGCCGGAATGGCAGGCAGCAGCCGCCTTGACAATGCCGGCCGCAAGGGCGGCACCCGTACCTTCGCCGAGCCGCATGCCGAGCGCCAGAAGCGGCGTCTTGCCGAGCCTTTCGATCGCCCGAAGATGTCCCGGCTCGCCGGAGACATGGCCGATCAGGCAGTGATCGAGCGCCGACGGATTGGCGGCCTTCAGGATCGAGGCTGCCGCGGTCGCCACATAGCCGTCGATCAGCACGGGGATCTTCTCAATGCGCGCCGCCAGAATGGCGCCCGCCATGGCGGCGATTTCGCGCCCACCAAGACGGCGCAACACTTCCAGCGGGTCCGACAGGTGTTCCCTGTGGAAAGCCACGGCCTGCTTCACGGCGGCCACCTTGCGCGCCAGCACGTCGCCTTCGGATCCGGTGCCAGGCCCGACCCAGTCTTCCGCCTCGCCGCCGTAGAGCGCCAGATTGATGGCGGCCGCGATTGTGGTGTTGCCAATGCCCATCTCGCCGATGCAGAGCAGATCGGTGCCACCGGCGATCGCTTCCATGCCGAAGGCCATGGTGGCGGCGCAGTCGCGCTCGGAGAGCGCCGGCTCGCAGGTAATGTCACCCGTAGGGTAATCGAGCGCGAGGTCGAAGATCTTCAGGCCAAGATCATGTGTGACGCAGATCTGGTTGATCGCAGCACCGCCGGCCGCGAAATTCTCGACCATCTGCTGGGTGACCGACGGCGGGAACGGCGTGATGCCGTGTTTCGTCACGCCATGATTGCCGGCGAAGATTGCGACCAGTGGACGATTGACCGCCGGCGCACGCCCACTCCAGGCCGCGAGCCACATGGCAATCTCCTCGAGGCGGCCGAGTGCACCCGGCGGCTTCGTCAATTGCTTGTCACGCTCGCGCGCGGCGACCAGCGCTGCGGTATGAGGTCCCGGCAGGTCGCGCAGCAGGGCGCGAAAATCGTCGAATGGCAGGCCGGTGACGCTCATGGATCGGGCTTCCTTGTATTCTTCCAGCAAATCAGGCTTTGTGGCCTCTCTCATACTGACCGGACCGGTGCCGCTCAACTCAAAAAACGACGCTGACGGTCGAAGGCGCAACGGAATGCTGAAATACGGAAAATGGGGATCATGCAGGTCATCGAGAACCTTCTGACGGAAACGCTGCGCGCCATTTCCTTTTTGAGCCGTCTCCCCGTGCCGGATCGCCATTTTAACGGCCATGACGGAAGCCTGCGCCGAACCGTGGCGGCCTTTCCCCTTGCCGGTCTCGTGATCGCCCTGCCCCCGACCCTGATGATCGGCTTGCTGTCCGCAGCCGGTGCCAAAGCCGTGCTCGTCGCGCTCATTGCGGTGACCATGCAGATCATGCTGACGGGCGCCCTGCATGAGGATGGCCTGTCCGATACAGCCGACGGCCTGGGCGGCGGCGGTAGCCGCGAAAAGGCACTGTCGATCATGAAGGACAGCCGCATCGGCACCTATGGCGCGCTCGCCTTGATCCTGTCGGTTGCAATCCGTGTCGCGGCCCTTGCGATTCTTGTCGAGGCTCTGCCACCGCTCGCCGCGGCATTGTCCTGGCTGGCGGTTGCGGCCCTGTCCCGGACGCTGCTGGTCTGGCACTGGTCGTCGCTACCCTCGGCGCGCACGGATGGCGTCGCCGCTTCGGCTGGCATGCCTGACACCGAGGCCGCAAGGACAGCCTATGTTCTGGGCGCGGCAAGCACGGTTGCCCTCAGCATCGTCGCATTGCCGTTTCACGCCTGGTTTCTTGCCTCCGCCTTCGCGCTGGCAAGTGTGTTCATATTTACCCGACATTGCCGCACGCGCCTCGGCGGCCATACGGGCGACACGATCGGGGCCAGCCAGCAACTCTGCGAGATCGCCTTCCTCATCACCCTTGCCATGGTAGTTTAGGGACCCGATATAAGAGCGAAACCAAGGGGCTCGTGATGGAATCACCCTGCATTCTCGTTTGTTCGATCGATGACAAGACCGGCTTTTGCTTTGGCTGCGGGCGCACGCGCGACGAGATCGGGCTTTGGACGACCTATAGCAGCCTCGAACGCCGGACGATCATGGCCGACCTGCCGGCGCGCATGGAAAACATGGAGCGCAAGCCGCGCCGCGAGACGCGCCGCTCACGCATGGTCCGCGAGCGCGAGGGCGGCTGATGCGCTTCGTTGTCGGGCTAGCCATTCTCGCCGTCGGCCTGGCCATCCTCGTCGTCAATCATGACAGCGGGCAGAGTTTCGGCGTAAACAACGAAGACTTCGGCCGGATGGTCGTGGCGCTGCCGATCCTGCTGATGATCTCGGCCGGTATTGTTCTGGGCAGACGCTCCCTCGGCCAGAGCTTGCGCCAGATGGCGGTCTGGGTGCTGATCGCGCTCGCGCTCGTCACGGGCTACCTCTATCGCGGCGATTTTCGCAGCATCGGCGAACGCGTCCTGGCGGGCTTGATGCCGGGTCGCGCAGTCACAGTCACGACCGAAGACGGCCGCTTGGAAGTGGTTCTCCACAAGACGCTCGGCGGCCACTTCGAAACATCCGTCGGCATGGGCCCTGTCTCGGTCCCCGTCCTCATCGATACCGGGGCAAGTTCGGTCGCCCTCCGCTACGAGGACGCGATGCGGATGGGCATTGATCCCGGTGACCTGAACTTCACCCGCACGGTGCTCACGGCAAATGGTCGGGCTAACGCTGCGCCCCTCCGCATTCCGGAAATCCGGCTCGGGTCCATCGTAAGAACCAATGTGGAAGCCGTGGTGCTGGAAGAAGGCCTGCTCGACCAGAGCCTCCTCGGCATGAGCTTCCTGTCGACCCTCAGCTCGATGCAGATGCAGACGGACGAGCTGAGGTTGCGGGATTGACCGTCAATCAGGGCCGGAGCTTGTATCCTGTCTTGAAAATCCAGACGAGGAAACCAAGGCAGGCAGCCAGGAAGCATCCAATCATGGCCACGCTGATCAAGGGATGCACATCCGAGGTCTCGAAGAAGCTCCAGCGGAACCCGCTCACGAGGTAGAGAACCGGATTAAGGTGGCTGACCGCCCGCCAGAATGGCGGCAGCATATCGATCGAATAGAATGTTCCACCGAGGAAGGTGAGCGGCGGCACCACGAGCGACGGCACCAGGTTCAACTGCTCGAAATTCTTCGCCAGGATGCCGATGATGAAACCGGCGAGGCTGAAGGTGACGGCCGTCAGCACCATGAACAGCAGCATCAGAACCGGATGGGCGATCTGCAGATCCACAAACGCCATCGCAGTGAACAGGATGATGATGCCGATCATCATGCCCTTGGTCGCCGCAGCGCCGACATACCCGATCAGAATTTCGCTCATGGCGATGGGTGCTGACAGGATTTCGTAGATGGTCCCGGTGAATTTCGGGAAATAGATGCCGACGGACCCGTTGGAAATGCACTGTGTGATCAGCGCCAGCATGATCAGCCCGGGCGTGATGAAGCCACCATAGGAGACACCCTCCACTTCCTGCATGCGCGACCCGACCGCAGCGCCAAAGACGATGAAATAGAGGGCAGTGGACAGCACCGGAGAGATCACGCTCTGCAGGAGAGTACGGCGGGTCCTCGCCATTTCGTAGAAGTAGATCGACTTGATCGCTTCGATGTTCATGCGGCATCTCCGATCAGCGAGACGAAAATGTCCTCGAGGGAGGTCTGGCGGGTCGACACGTCGTCAAATCTCAGACCGGCGGCATCGATCGCCAGCAGAAGCCTTGCTATCTCGCCGTCCTCACTTCCCAGTTCATAGTCGTAGACCAGCTCCTTGCCCCCGTCGCCGAGTGTCAGCGAATAGCTGTCGAGGCTCGCGGGAATGGCGCCGATCGGCTCGAGCAGCTCGATCGTCAGCTGCTTGCGCCCGAGCTTGCGCATCAGGGCGTTCTTTTCCTCGACGAACAGCAGTTTTCCCCTGTTGATGATTCCGACACGGTCGGCAATCCCCTGCGCTTCCTCGATGTAATGCGTGGTCAGGATGATTGTGACACCCGTCTTGCGCAAGCGCCCGACCAGCTGCCACATGTCCTTGCGCAGCGCCACGTCCACGCCAGCCGTCGGCTCGTCGAGGAACAGGATGCGTGGCTGGTGCGACAGTGCCTTGGCGATCAGCACGCGCCGCTTCATGCCGCCGGACAATTCCCGCAGCGTATTGTCCCGCTTGTCGAACAGGCTGAGATCTTTCAGGACCTGGTCGATATAGTCAGGGTCAGGCGACTTGCCGTGCAGGCCCCGCGAAAAGCTCACCGTGTTGAAGACGGTTTCGAACATGTCGGTGGTGAGTTCCTGCGGCACCAGGCCGATCTCGCCGCGCGTCTCGCGAAACTCGGTGACAACGTCATGGCCGGAAACAGTCACCTGCCCGCCGCTCGGATTGGTAATGCCGCAGATGATCGAGATCAGCGTCGTCTTGCCCGCACCATTGGGACCGAGAAGCGCGAGGATCTCGCCCTCCTCGATATCGAAACTGACATTGTCGAGGGCCTTGAAACCATCGGAATAGGTCTTGGAGAGGCGATTGATGGATATGATGGGAGCCATGAGGGCACTCCGGTCTGCGGAAGGTCGCACAGATATAGGCACACGTTGCCGGCAGAACCAGTGCACCACCTGCGTCTGTTCAGGAAAGCATGGCCTCGGAGTAGACGCGGTTCCGGCCATAGCTCTTTGCGAGATAGAGCAACTGGTCGGCGGCCGCGAGGTAGTTGCTGAAACTCTCGCGCCCCGCGATCTCGGCAAGGCCGATCGAAATCGTGACGTTCAGATCCTGATCATCAAGTGCGACACGCAGAGATTCGATCTCGCAGCGGAGCGTTTCGCAAAGCGCAGTTCCCTCCTCGACGCCAAGGCCGACCATGAGCACGCTGAACTCCTCGCCGCCGAGGCGCGCCAGGAGGTGACCACTGCCTTCCAGCCGACGCGCAAGCTTCGCGCCCACGGCCTGCAAGACACGGTCACCGATTTCGTGACCATAGGTATCGTTGAGCTTCTTGAAATGGTCGATATCGAGCATGGCGATACAGCAAGGCTCGCTTCGCTCCAGCCGCCCGGCGACCTGTGCTGGCCCTGCATCGAAGAAATAGCGCCGGTTCGGCAAGCCTGTGAGATAGTCACTGAAGGCCGCGACACGCAGCTGCCGAAGCTGTGTCAGGGTCTCGATATTGTGCTGGATCCGGCACTGCAGTTCTTCGATCACATAGGGCCGATAGACGAAATCATTGGCGCCGGCCTTGAGGAAACTCGCCGACAGAAGCCGGTCAGCGGACGAGGAGATGCCGATGATGCGAAGCCGGTCGCTGTTGTGCTCGCGCCGGATCCGCCGTGTGAGCTCGTACCCGTCCATATCGGGCATGTGGTAGTCGGTAATGACCAGCTCAATGTGCGGCTGGCGGGCAAGGATCTCCATCGCCTGGAAACCCGTCGAGGCTTCATAGACCTGGAATTTCTGCACCCGCAGAAGGTCTGCCAGCATCGTGCGGGCGGAAGGCTGGTCATCGACGACAAGCACGCCGACATCGCGATTGCCGAGCAGCCTGACGACGGACGACAGAACGAGATCGATCGCATTCTCGTTGTTCTTGACATGGTAGTCGGCGACCCCCTTCTGCAGCAGGCGATCACGCAGGTCGCGATTGAAGTCTGCGGTGAAGACCACAGCCGGAATTCCCGCGGCGATCACGGCATCCAGCACTTCGCCGTCCGAGGCACCCGGCAAATTGAGATCAACAACCGCCACGTCGAAAGTCTGCCCGCTTTGCATGACGTCTCGAAAGACGTCCGCCGACGCACATTGGGTTACCTGGCAGAAGAAATCGTTCTCGAGCTTGTGGCGCATGATCGAGGACAGCGATCGCGAATCCTCAATGACGAGTATCCGCCCCTGCTCCGCGCGATTGCGCTGCAATGACGGCTCGCGCGCATAAATCTGCTCCGGAAAATACATAAATTACCTGCCACTTTACCGAAACCGCTTAATAAGCGATTCCCCCTCCCCAACGGCTGGACTGTAGCGACGTTGAATATGAGCCGCACCTATTTTTTGCGGGCTTGCGCAGCTTTGATCTGCACCAGCGTGTCGAGGTTCTGGTTGACGCGGCAATAGAATTCCTCGTCGATGAACGGACGCAGCATGAAGTCATTGCCCCCCACCTTGAGGAAGCGCGCCGACAGAAGCCGGTTGGTCGAGGACGAAACGCCGATGACCCGCAGTTCGTGCGAACCGCGCACCGAGCGAATGCGACGGGTGAGTTCGAAGCCGTCGATATCGGGCATGTTGTAGTCGGTGACGACGAGGCCGATATCCGGATTGGCCCTCAGGATCTCGATGGCTTTCGCACCGCTTTCAGCCAGGCTGACGCGAAAATTGTAGCGGCGCAGACGGCTCGAAAGAAGCGCACGCGCCGTCGGGCTGTCATCGACGATCAAGACGTGGTGGCGATGGTTGGTCAGGAAGCGGTAGACCGATTCCGCCAGCATCTCGACTGCGAAGACATTATCCTTGAGGATGTAGTCGACAATGTCCTTTGCCAGCAGCCTCTCGCGCATTTCGTCCTGGAAGGTGCCGGTAAAAACCACCGTCGGGATGTTGCAGTCGGTCAGATATTCGAGCGCTTCGCCATTTTCGGCACCCGGCAGGTTGATGTTCGAGATCGCAAGCGTCACCGGCTCGCCCGACAGCTCGTTCGCCATCTGCAGATCCTCGAAGGTCCGGCAGATCTCGATGTCGACACCCATCAGTTCCTTGAGGCGCTGACTGATCATCTGGGTGAAGACGTTGGAGTCCTCTCCGAGAATGATCCGAACGTCGGGAAAGGTCTCTCCCGAATACTGCATTCCAGATACGCCGAGAACTGCCATGGATCGCCTTTAGGTGTCTTGTTCCGTAGCAAGACACCTATCAAAGGCTCTTTGCCGAACCGTTAACTCAGCCTCCGCTGCCGCGGTGAGACAAGGTCATAGTTAAGCATTTCGCAATATCGAGGTATGAGATCCGTGCGCGTTACTTGATGGTGGCAACGCCATCCTTGATTTCGACAGTTTCACCACCGGCCAGACCGATACGATCGCCATTGGGCAGCGTCAGAAAGCAGCCGGAGGCGCAGATCACGTCAGACCCGCCAGCATCCAGCGCCACCTCGGCCTTGTTGCCGTCCTCGACGACGACGAGAACCACGGCCGAGCTCCCCGCATTATGGATCGACGCCGCGAACCCCGATCCGGCGACCAGGACGCTACCCACGACGACGACCAGTTGCGCATAGAATTGCTTCATGCCGACAGCAGAGCCAAGGGCTCCGTCCTCTCTTAGCGATTGGCTGACCCGATCGCTCCTGCCCCTCTTGTGTCGCATTGTGCCTGAATGGCGCCTGAATGCGACGTTCATGGCAGGAGTTTGTCATCATCCGGCCCCGGAAACAATTCCTCCTGTCCGTCGGACGGAATCTTCGCCGCGCGAGACCCGCGCCCAAGCAATGCCTCGCGGTCGCGATCCTGGATATGCAGCATGACCTCCTGATGCGCATAGGGCATGACGATGCCGCGGGCACGGAACCGTCGCACAATATCGATACGCACCTCGTTTCGCACGCGCAAACCGTCGGCAAAATCGGCGAGATAAAATCTGAGCTCGAAATCGAGAGACGATGCGCCAAAGCTTTGAAATTCGACAAACGGCTCCGGATTGTGCAGCACATCCTCGCGCTCGGTGACAATTTCGAGCAGCACGTCGATCACCTCTTGCGGATCCGAGTCATAGCCCACGCTGACCGGCACCTCGGATCGCTGCACCCGATTGCGATGGGTCCAGTTTCCAAGCGGTGCATTGATCAGTTCCGAGTTTGGCACGATGATCGATTGCCGGCGGAACGTCTCGATCTCGGTCGCCCGCACCGAAATGCGCTTGACGATACCTTCATTGGCACCGGTGATGACGTAGTCGCCGACCTTGAACGGCCGCTCCACCAGGAGAATCAGACCAGACACGAAGTTCGAAACGATGTTCTGCAGGCCGAAACCGATGCCGAGCGAAAGAGCACCGGCAACGAGGGCGAGACTGGACAGATCGATGCCGGCCGCCGAAATGCCGATGATCCCCGCGATGGCGGTTCCGAGATAGCCGACACCCGTCTTGACCGAATTGCGCACGCCATCGTCGACATGTGAGCGCGCCATGACATTGCCGTCCAGCCACTTCTGGAACCAGCGCGTCATGACAAGACCGGCCGCGAACAACAGGATCCCGCCGAGAATGCCGAAGATCGAGATGCGGATCGTCCCGACATTGATTTCGGTAAAGAGGTTGAACAGCCAGAGTTGCAGGTCGCGGGCCTGAAAACCCCAGGACATCAGGATCAGCGGAATGCCCGTGATCAACGCAAAGACGTAGATGAAGAGGCCAGCCGCGATACCGCTCTGGTCGAGCCCGACGGCGGAGAGGCGGAAACGGCGGCCGATGAACTGGCCGACGCGCGTTTCACCGAACTGATTGGGTGCGGATATCGCCTTGCCGGTCAGGACGCCGATATACATGGTCGCCACGACCGCGCCGGTCAGCACGATCTGCGTCGCGAGGAACCGGGCAAGGCCGACATAACCGATGCCGGCGGCGAGGATCAGGACGGCTCCCACCAGCCGCAGCGTGATCGACACGGCCCGCGGCCACGGTCTCCCCCGCGCCGAGGGATCGCCGCTGACGGCAAGAACCGGCCGCAAAAATGAAACGAAGAGCAATAGGGTACCGACGACGAGCGAAGAAGCGAAGCTCTTCATCACAGTCAGCACGACCGGCGAACTGTAGGTCTCGCTGATGACCGAAAGGACATAGTCCAGTCCGTTCACCAGGGCCATGAGGAAGATCGCGATGCTGAGGTCTCGCGCACCCTTGTTGGAGAGCCGGACCAGGCGCCAATTGGGTGCAGCCGGTGCCAACACCGCCCGCGAGATCGCGGTGATGAAGAAAACGAGGCCGACCAAGCCGAAGATGGAGGCCACGATCGGGGAGATGTCGGATCGAAGGACGTTGAATGTATCAAGCAGGAAATAGGTCGAGGAAAGAAAGAAGCTGAGCGCCAACGACGGCAGGATGGTCGAGAAGAATGCCACCGAGAAGCGGCTGAGATAGGACGGATCTTCTATCGACGTGTCCCGACGATTGATCCGGCCGAACAGGCGGTATTCGAGGAAGAGGATGAGAGAGGCAAGCGCCATCGACAGAAGTACGGCAACGGCCAGCGGCAACGCCTTGAACTTGATCACGAAGGTGAGCCAGCTGGTAATGCTGCGCTGTACGCGCGCCGCGTCTGCGGAAAATGACTGAAATGCCTCCTGAACAACGCTTCCATTGATCTCGGTATTCTCGAAAAGCCGGCTGGTGAAAAGGGTGCGGCGAATGTTGGATATCCGGTCGGAAAGCGCCTTCGCCTCGATCGACAGGTCCTCCGTCTGCCTCGTCAACGCATTGACCTCGGCACGGGCGGCATTGAGACGGGCCCGCTCCTCCGCGACACCAGGGCTTTCCGCCGGCTGGCCCTCTGCCGGAGGCTCTCCCAATTCGGTCAACCGCGCCTGGATGTCGCCGATGCGAGGCCGCAAATCTACAGAAATTGCCAGCGCGTCGCGCACGAGCGCGTCGACATTGACCTTCACGTCAGCAAGAAGGCCGTCTTCCTCGAGGTTTTTCTCGACCTGCGCCCGAAGGGCGGAAAGACGCGCCCGTTCTTCTTCGATACGACGCTCTGCCGCGACGATCTCCTCGTCACGCGGCAACGGCGCTGCCGGCGAAGCAACAGGGGCGGTGAAAATTTCCGGTGCGGTCGCCGCCGGTGCGGCATTGCCATCCTGCGCCATGGCGGATTGTAAGGACGGAAAGAGCGACGAACCCGCAGCGAGCAGGATGAGCGCCACGACAAGGGAAATCGAACGGTATCGGATCAAGACGGGGGTCCAGTCGGTGAATGAATTCGACGGAACAATAGATCCAGTTAAAGGCAAAAGGAAGAACGGCTTAAAGGCGCTGACCGCCGATCGGCGAGGAACGGCGGCCCTGATTGAATGGCTCAGATGGCTGACAGGCGAAGCGCCTCGAAGCGGGACACCTGGCCTTCCAGAAGATTTCGTTCCTTGTCACGGCGAACGAAGACCTTGAACATGGCTTTGCCCTCGGCATTCATGAACCAGACCGAGCAGGAACGTCGGCCATGGAAGCCACGGTCGACGAAAGCGATCGACACACAACGCTCCTTTCGGATATGCCCGCCAATCGGGCTATCGCCATGAATGTTGAACCAGCCATGGCCCTCACTGCCCTCCGGCAGGCTGCCTTCGACCTCAAGCACGATGTCATCCGTGTGCACGATCATCAGGATCTCGCCCCACGAGGTGAGATCCTTCCAGATCGGCTCCCAGTGCTCCGACGGCACCAGCATGGCAGCACCTTCGGGCAGGATCGCAAGAACCTCGGCCGGCGTGACGTCGGCCTTCGCAGCGATCTGCTCGATCACCCCGTCAGGCTTCTCCGCCAATGCGGCCAACGCGCGCTGGCGCCTGTCGTCAGCGGTCTGGGTCAACGTCTCCATCGCGTCCTCACGCAGCTTCAAGCGCAGAGCGCTTGCCGGAACGGTCTTCGTGAATGATGACGTCAAAGCCTTCAAAATGCGGGCCAGAGAGATACTGCACCTTGCTTTCGCCGGCCCGCGCATGGGCGGCGCGGAACTGCTCCGACTTCGTCCAGGCGACGAACTGGTCATGACTCTCCCAGACCGTGTGCGACGCATAGAGCGTATGGTCTTCCGCCTTGGGGCCCTTCAGCATGTGAAACTCGATATAGCCGGGCATTTCGGCCAGACGGCCTTCACGCGCCTTCCACTGGTTTTCGAAGGCTTCTTCGAAGCCCGGGACGACGCGAAAACGGTTCATGGCGATGTACATGGGTAGGTATCCCTCTCTGCAAGTTGCTTGATCAGTCGAGGTCGTAAACGTCTGCGGGACACAGCTTGCTGCGAAATCCGCCGCCGTGGAACGACCACGCTCTGTTGCCTTCCTATTTAAACATGTGTATCGCAGTCAAGTTAAATGTCGGACCTGGATCCGGCATGACAATCTCGTCATCGGCGATCGGAAGGAAGGCAAATGGCCGGCCTGCTGTCGCCCGGATCAAAGGTTTGAACGTGTCCTTCTTGTTCCCTAGCTCCTCGCGCCGCCAGGTGCTTTCCGCCACCGCCGCACTCGCTCTCAGCCTGTCTGTGCTTCTGCCCTCGTCGCTTGTCGCCAAGGATGCAAAACGCATTGTCGCGATCGGTGGCACAGTCACGGAAATCATCTATGCGCTGGGTGAAGGCGACCGCGTGGTGGCCGTCGACACGACGAGCCTCTATCCGCCGGAAGCCACGGGAAAGCCGAATATCGGCTATGTGCGGCAGATCTCCGCCGAAGGCGTGCTTTCGCAGAAGCCGGATCTGATTATTGCTGAATCGGGCGCCGGCCCGGTCGATTCGATCAATATCCTGAAGGCGAGCGGGCTTTCCTTCGTCACAATTCCTTCGCCACCCGACACGTCTGCGATCCCCGCCAAGATACGTGCGGTGGGGACAGCAATCGGACGGATCGACAGGGCCGAGGAACTGGCAAAGTCGGTTGAGGCGAGCCTCAAGGCGATCGAAGACAAGTTGCAGGCGGCTACGGGCCCGAAGAAGAAGGTGCTGTTCGCGCTGTCCCTCGCCAATGGCCGCGTCATGGCGGCCGGCAACCAGAGTTCGGCGGATGCCATGATCCGCCTCGCCGGCGGCGAGAATGCGGTCTCGTCGATTTCGGGCTACAAGCCCCTGACAGATGAGGCAGTGATCGCCGCGGCCCCTGATGTCGTGCTCGTCATGAGCGGCGGCGGTCAGCACCTGACGGCCGACATGGCCTTTGCCCTGCCCGCTCTGGCCGCGACACCCGCCGGCCGCAGCAAGGCCTTCCTGACCATGGACGGCCTTTACCTGCTCGGCCTCGGCCCGCGTGCCGCGGACGCCGCTTCCGACCTCAACGCCCTGCTTTATCCGGAGGCCAGGTGACCATGAACACGCTGGCCCTGATGTCGTCATTTGGCAGGCGCGATGGAGACCGCTCCGGTCTCGGCATCCTGGTCATCGGCCTGCTGACCGTTCTTCTTTCCGCGGCCATCGTTGTCTCCATCGTCATCGGCCCGACCGGCGTCGGACTGCCGCATCTCATCGACTATCTGAAGGGGAATACCGCAGCGCTCGACCCGCAGAACCTGATCATCCTGGAGGCTGTCCGCCTGCCGAGAACCGGCATGGGCCTGCTGATCGGGGCCGCTCTCGGCGTCTCTGGCGCAATGATGCAGGGCCTGTTTCGCAACCCCCTCGCCGATCCCGGCATTGTCGGAGTAACCTCCGGCGCGGCCCTCGCAGCCGTTATCGCGATCGTCCTCGGGCCGACCTTGCTCTTTCCGCTGCAAGCCTTTTTCGGTGAACAATTTCTGCCCCTGATGGCCTTCCTCGGCGGCCTCGGCAACACCTTGCTTCTCTATGTGATCGCCACCCGCAACGGCCAGACCTCGACGACGGCCCTCATTCTCTCGGGGATCGCGATCGCCGCCATGACCGGAGCCGCCACGGGTCTCCTGATCTTCATCGCCGACGACCGGGCACTCCGCGACATCACCTTCTGGTCGCTGGGCTCGCTGAGTGGTGCAACGACCGCCAAGATTGGTGCGATCCTGCCATTCGTCCTGTTCGTCCTCGCCATCATCCCCTTCGTGGCACGCGGTCTCGACGCGCTCATTCTCGGCGATGCAGCGGCCTTTCACATGGGCGTACCCGTCCAGCGGCTGAAGCGCATGACGATCCTGGCAGTGGCAGCTGCCTGTGGCGCGACAGTCGCGGCAGCAGGCTCGATCGGCTTCATCGGCATCGTCGTACCGCATCTGCTGCGGCTCGCAATCGGCCCGGCTCACCGTTTTCTGCTACCGGCCTCAGCCCTCGGCGGAGCGGTGCTGCTGCTCCTCGCCGACACGGTGGCCCGAACGATTGCTGCACCTGCCGAACTGCCGATCGGCATCATCACCGCGATCCTTGGAGCGCCCGTCTTCCTCATGCTCCTGCTTGGCAAACAGGGGCGTCAGGCGATGGAGAGCCTGTGATGATCCGCGCGCACGACGTCACCATCCGCCGCGGCGGCCGAAACCTTGTCGACAAGGTCAGCCTGAATCTGGAGGCTGGAAAGTTCACCGTCGTCATCGGACCGAACGGTGCTGGCAAGTCGACACTCCTCAAGGCTCTTTCAGGGGAGTTGCGCCCGGATGGCGGTGAGGTCTTTTACACCGATCGAAGGGTTTCAACCCTGAGCCCTCTGGACCTCGCCCATGAGCGAGCCGTCCTGCCGCAGTCCACCGCCCTCTCCTTCCCCTTCACGGCGCTGGAGGTCGTTCGCATGGGTGCCGTCGCCCATGGCAGCCGCGATCCGAACCAGTCGGCACGCCAGGCGCTGGTGCGCGTCGGCCTGGCCGGCTTCGAAGGGCGCAGCTACAACGCCTTGTCCGGCGGCGAACAGCAGCGCGTGCAGCTCGCCCGCGTGCTCGCCCAGATGCCGGATCCGCTCATGGACAAGCGACCGCGCGCAATCTTCCTCGACGAGCCGACGGCGAGCCTCGACATTGGTCACCAGATCTCGGTGCTGGAACTCGCGCGTGGCTTTGCCAAGCGCGGCGGGGTCGTGCTCGCGATCCTGCACGATCTCAATCTGGCTGCCGAATTCGCCGACCATCTGGCGATCCTTCACCACGGCCGGCTGGTGCGCGAGGGAAGCCCCAAGGCCACGATCGACGACGATACCATTGCCCATGTCTACGGCATTACGGGTACCGTTGGACGCCTGCCGGACGCCGCCATACCCTATGTCCTGCCCCAGGCGCGGCTCGGCACCACACGCTGAGCCGGCTATCGGAGTTGTCCACAGTTATCCACAGGGTACCGCAGCCCTATTCGCACGCATTTCCGATACGAAGCAGGAACACGAGCGACCGGTGATGGGAACATTTGCCGAACACGGACGCCTGACCGGCCACGGGCACGATCGTATTGACGATCCGCAATTTTCTTGCCCGGCTAACTCAACAGAACGGCTGCAACGGGTGTCGAATTTGCGACGAAATTCGCCCGCCGCCTAGGCGCAGCGATGGGCAGACATGCAGTCGACATTTCTGTGCCGCGGCGCGGCACTTCTTGTCATCCTGTTGAAATTCTGGAGAATTTGGTGGGTGATGTAGGGCTCGAACCTACGACCCGCTGATTAAGAGTCAGCTGCTCTACCAACTGAGCTAATCACCCGCCTGCGCCGCTTTCCGGTGCCGCCGCCTCCGTTTCCGGTGGCGTGACCGGGCGTATAAACAGGATCATGGACCTTGTCTAGCGCCACTGCCAAAAATCTTTGCCCTTTGGTCAAAAAAATTTCAAGAATCTGAAATTCTCTATTGTTTTCAAAGCTCCAGAATTCCAGTGGCCAGACGAACCGCTTGTCCGCCAATTCGCGCGCGAGAAATTTCGCCGTCCTTCACATCGACCTGCAGGTGGATAAAGGAGGGGCGTCCCATCTCCACCCCCTGCTCGATCATCATGGGGTGATGTCCATCGGGCAGTCCGTCGAAATGATGGATGGCGCCGGAGAGGGCAGCGACTGCGGAGCCAGTCGCAGGATCTTCCGATATGCCCATGTCGGGCGAGAACATTCGCGCATGAAACCTGGCGGCATGATGCACGCCGCCGCGACAGTAGACATAGGCCGAGGTGAGCCGTCCCTCGCTCAGCGGCGCCACCCGCTCCCAGAGCTGCGGGTCGAAATCGACACTCTCGACCGAGGCCAGGTCATGCAGGGGCACCAGCAGGAATGGCACACCGGCACTCCAGACCATCGGCAGATGGTTTTCAAAGCCGATGGCGCTGGCCTTGACCGAAAGCGCGTCGGCGAGCCCCTGGCGATCCAGCTGATGCTCCGGATGGCTGGCCGAGAGACGTGGAAGGTCGAATTCGGCGAAACTCGCCTCCCCCGGCCGAACACGCACCGCGCAACGCACCGGCCCCACCGTCTCCTCCAGCACCGATACGATATCCATGCTGGCCGCATCGCCATGATAGGCCCGTTCCGCGAGCGCAATGGCCGAACCGACCGTCGGGTGACCGGCAAACGGGAGTTCGCGTCCGGGCGTGAAGATGCGAATGCGCGCCGTATGGGATGCATGATCCGCCGGCAGGATGAAGACCGTCTCCGAGAGGTTCATCTCGGCGGCGATCGCCTGCATGGCCTGATCCGAGAGGCCTATACCGTCAAAGATGACCGCAAGCGGATTGCCTGCCAGTTTGTGGTCGGTAAACACGTCGTAAATGGCATAGTCTCTCGCCACGGGCCGTCTCCGCTGAAGGTCACGCTCGCGGCACACACTGCCCGAGGCGGCACGGCAAGGCAAGCCGACTGCGCTCAGCTCTCGTCGGGAAAAAACCAGCGCAGAATCGGCAGCATGGCGAGCCCGTATCGATGCAAAGTCGGATCACCGCTGCGGATGGCGATGGCCCGGGAAATCTCTGGATCCGGACAATTCCGTGCGAAATCGTCGATCTTCGCGACGAGGTCATCGGCGCTCTCGGAGAAGGAGAAAAGCCTGAGAAGTGTCAGCCGTTTCGAACGATAGCTGGCATAGAGAACGGGATCGGCCGTTGAGACGCGAAGGTCGAGCCCGGTCTCCTCCATCACCTCGCGCCGCATATTGCTTTCGATGTCGCAACGCCCGTCGACGACATCTGAAAGATCGAGCGAGCCCGCGGCGAAATAAACCTGCCCCGGATTGGCGGTGTGCGGCGCCATCTCCACCGCGATCAAGGCACCGTCTGAGGCGACGATGACTGGATATCCAAACAGGTGGCAGGCCCCGGCGAGTTCAGCTTGCCTCCGCCACCACAGAAAGGTGGCGAAACTCGAGACATGACCCTCGGCCCTCAGGTGCCCGTCAGAAAAACGGATCCGCCGCTGCAGGATGGTCCGACCATTGAACAGCGCGGGATTGGCCCCGACCTCCCGCTCCCAGTTTTCCGCCACCGCCTCGGCCGCCAAAAGATCCAGCGGATGCGGCTCTGACGAGACGAGCAGCTCGTGGGAATGTACGACATGCAGGCTGCCATCGGCCGGCAGGCCGACATCATCGATCAAGGCATCACTCACGGGAGGTGCAGCGTGATGGCGATGGGGCAGTGGTCGGAGGCCTTTGGTCGGTCCCAGCCGATCCGCGGGTAGCGTTCCACCTCCTGCCCTGGAGGAAATGGCGTGCGGAAGGGCTGACCGTTGCGGATCACGTCTGGCTTGGCCATCGGATTGGCTGCAGCGAGACCCTTGGAGAGCCATATGTAATCGAGTTGGCACAGATGCTGCTCTTCCGGTCCGCGCGCGTGATAGAGCGTCCAGCGGTCGAGCGGATCGCGCCTCTGCATGGCATTCTCCGCAAAACCGTCATGCGAGAACACATCGAGCGCACTCGGCAGGTCTGATTGCACGACATAGTCATATCCATGCCGGCGATCGCCGATGACATCGACCTTCTCCTGATAATCGTTCATGTCTCCGCAGATGACGAAGTTGCGCTGACTGGCCTTGTCGCGGCCGAATCGGTTTTCGATGATGTGGCGCACCGCTTTCGCCTCGGCCTCACGGACCGGCATGCTCGATGTGCGCCCGTCGGCGCCATCCCGACCATTGGTCATCGACTTGAAATGCACGACATAGACGGTCAGGGGCCGCCCGCCAACGCGCAGGTCCAGTTCCAGACAGTCACGCTTGAAGATCCGGTCCTCTGGCTGGATGTTGGACCCGAGACCGGGATGATAAAGGCCAAGGTCGTGATAGGTCAGCGCCGCGTGACTGGTGACGTCGCGCAACTCGATCGGCTCTCCGTCCCGGGTCTCCTCCCGCATCAGGACGGCGACATCGATCCCGCGGCCGTCATTGCCCTCGACAAGGTATTTCTGCCGATAGCCCGCTCCGATCATGCGGAACAGGTAGCCATACTCGAAGGCCTTGAGGGCCTCCATATTGTCGACCTCCTGGAGGCAAAGGATATCGGCGCCGGTGTCGGCGATCGCCAGTGCCGACAGCTGGCGCGTGTCGTCGGTTGACGAGACGACCCTTGCGGCCTCGAGCCGCTGATAATCGGCTTCAGACTTGATGTCGAACAGCTTCATCACCCGGTCCGACCTCAGCTGGTTCCGGAAGCCGGTGAAATCGAAACGGGCGATCAGGTTTTCAATGTTGAAGGTCGCGATGCGAATGGACATGAACACCCGTGAATTGTGCCTGGAAGCAGATGGATCCGGCGCACTGAACCACGCCCTCTCCGCCGCCGCAACCTCCAGGCACCGTTCCGGGTGTGTCAGGCTGCGCGAACCAGCGCAGTTCCGACGAGCCGACCCAGGCGTTTGATGCCCTCCTCGATCATCGCCTCGCTGGCGCAGGAGAAGGAGAGCCGGATCGTGTTCGTTCCGGATCGATCGGCAAAGAAGGCCTGCCCGGGAACGAAGGCAACCTTTTCCGTTTCGACGGAACGCGCCAGCAGTTCGGCACCGTCCATCCCCTCCGGCAGGGTCACCCAGACGAACATGCCACCTTCCGGCCGTGTCCATTCCGTACCGTGAGGCATGTACCTCTCGAGTGCCGCGAGCATGGCATCACGCCGCGCGACATAGGCCGCCCTGATTTTTGCGATCTGCGCGGGGAAATGCTTGTCCGCCACCTCCGCCACGACCATCTGATTGATGGTCGACGAATGCAGATCGGCGGCCTGCTTCATAAGAACCAATTTGCGGATCACGGGCTTTGCCGCCACCACGTAACCGACGCGCAGGCCGGGGGCCAGTGTCTTCGAAAAGCTGCCGCAATAAATCGTCCGGCAGGTGTCAATCCCGCCGCTGCGGGCGATATCGAGAGACAGGATTGGCGGGATCGGCTCGCCGTCATAGCGCAAATGCTGATAGGCCGCGTCCTCGATCACGGGTATGTCGAGTTCATCGGCAAGGGCGAGGATCTGTTTACGCTCCTCGAGACTGACCGTCTGGCCCGTCGGATTGGCGAAGTCGGTGGAGAGATAGGCGAACTTCACCGCACTTTCTTCTGCCTCCGCCGCCGCGCGGTAGCTCGCCGGTGTGCGATTGCCTGTCCCGAGCTGGTCATAGCGGGGCTCATAGGCATTGAAGGCCTGTAGTGCGCCGAGATAGGTCGGCCATGTCACGAGCGCGGTATCGCCAGGCGAAATGAACAGCTTTCCAAGATAGTCGAGCGCCTGCTGGGATCCCGACGTGATGAAGATATTGTCGACGTCGCAGGCAATGCCGAGACGGCCCATCTCTTCCTTCAGCCATGCGCGAAGCGGCAGATAGCCTTCCGACACCGAGTACTGCAGTGCTGCGCTCGCACGGCCATCCGAGAAGAGAGCGGCATAGGCCTGGGCGAACTCCGCCTGCGGGAAGAGCGCCGGGTCGGGGATGCCGCCGGCAAACGAGATGATGTCCGGCTTGTCGAGCAGTTTCAGGAGTTCTCGGATTTCGGAAGCGCGCATGCGTGTCGAACGCGTGGCGAAGACATGGTCCCAGTTCAGCATCGGTGTTTCCTCGCGGCTTATCGTTTTGAGACGAGGAAATCACGAAATCCTCGATAGGTCAACAATGCTGACCTATCGAGGATTTTTTCTTGGCTCCGAACATTTTACGTTTGCAAACCATGTTGAATTTGTTCGAGAACTCGCGCTGCGACCAACTGACACCTCCCCACTACTCCTCCGGATTCTCAAGGACTGAAGATTTGCTGCTGCAAAAGCTTACCCTCCCGATCCTCGGTGCCGACGACAAGACGGATCCCCCTTGGGACCATCTCTCCATCCTCTACAACATCATCCCTCATCTGGTTGCCGCGGTTGCGATCCTGTCCGCTTCGGTTCTCCCCTATGCCGAGGGGCAAACGACCAAGGTGGCGATTGTCGTGCTGATCCTGGTCGTCCAGGTCGGGTTCAGGGCATGGGGCGACTATGCATTCCGCAGACGATCACCCCACGAAACGCTGGAGCTGTGGCTGGGTCGTTTTGTCCTGCTGTCGCTTGCATCCGGTCTCGCCTGGGGCAGCGCGCTTGCAGTCCTCTATTCCAGCGGCAGTCCCGACACGCAGGTCGTTGTGCTTGCCGTCGGCTGTGGCATCCTCCAGTCGGTCGCGGCCCGTGCCTATCTCGCACCCCGCTCGACGCTGGCGCTCATCTTGATCATGACGGGCATCGTCAATGCCTCCGCCATCAGCGAGGGCAACTGGATCATGGTTCCGATCTGTGCGGCCTATGTCGGCTTCCTCGCGAGCTACATGGTCCAGCTGATTGCCATGGACGAGAAACGAACCGCGGCCGAAGGCAAGACACGGGTCCTGGTCAAGGCGCTGGCCGAGAGCAATTCAAAGCTGATCGAGGCGAACGCACAATTGCATCGCAATGCACGCACCGATGTCCTGACAGGGCTGGAGAACAGACGCGGTTTCGATGAAGACTTGCATCGCTGTCTCCTGTCGATGCGAGACGTGGGCAGGCCGGTGGCGCTCTTGCTGATCGACGTCGACCATTTCAAGCGCTTCAACGACGCCAACGGTCACCAGGCCGGTGATGAGTGCCTGCGGACCATCGCAAAACTTCTGGCTGGCCTCGTCGCTCCGTCGGAGGGCATTACTGCAAGATATGGCGGCGAGGAATTTGCCATCATTCTTCAGGACGGCCACGCCATGCGCGCCGAGACGTTCGCGGAAGAGCTGCGGGTGAGCGTCGCATGCCTGTCGATCCCGACGCGCCATGGCAAAGCGCACAAGCTGACGGTGAGCATTGGCGTTGCAATCGCAGAGCCGTCCGACGACGAACGCACACTGATCGCCCGGGCGGACCGCCGCCTTTACGATGCCAAGGCCTCCGGTCGTGACCGCGTTTGTGCATTCGACCGTACCAGGCACATTGTCGGCTGCCGCTGAAGGAATTCCTGCCCACCGAAACGGAAAAGGCCGGGGAGGTCTCCCTCCCCGGCCGTTCTGCCATCCTGTGGGATGCAGATTAGTTGCGGGCCTTGTCGACCAGCTGGTTCTTGGCGATCCAGGGCATCATGCCGCGCAGCTTGGCGCCGACTTCTTCGATCTGGTGGCTGTCGTTCATGCGGCGGATTCCCTTGAAGCGGGCAGCACCGGCGCGGTACTCCTGCATCCAGTCCGAGGTGAACTTGCCGGTCTGGATGTCGTGCAGGACGCGCTTCATTTCAGCCTTGGTTTCAGACGTGATGATGCGCGGACCGGTGACATATTCGCCCCATTCGGCCGTGTTGGAGATCGAGTAGTTCATGTTGGCGATACCGCCTTCATAGATCAGGTCGACGATCAACTTCACTTCGTGCAGGCATTCGAAATAGGCCATTTCCGGCGCATAGCCGCCTTCGACCAGCGTCTCGAAGCCGGCGCGGATCAGTTCGACCAGACCGCCGCAGAGAACGACCTGTTCGCCGAAGAGGTCGGTTTCGCACTCTTCCTTGAAAGACGTCTCGATGATGCCCGAACGACCACCGCCAACGCCGCAGGCGTATGAGAGGGCGAGTTCAAGGGCGTTGCCCGAACCGTTGTGGTGAATGGCCACGAGGCAGGGAACGCCGCCGCCCTTCTGGTATTCGCCGCGAACCGTGTGGCCGGGACCCTTCGGGGCGATCATGACGACATCGACGGTCGACTTCGGCTCGATCAGGCCGAAATGGACGTTGAGGCCGTGGGCAAAGGCGATGGCAGCGCCGTCGCGGATGTTCGGCGCGATGTCGTCCTTGTAGATGTCGGCCTGCAGCTCGTCCGGCGTCGCCATCATCATCAGGTCGGCCCAGGCAGCAGCTTCGGCAACCGTCATGACCTTGAGACCATCGGCTTCAGCCTTCTTGATGGTCGGCGAACCGGCCTTCAGGGCAACGACGAGGTTCTGTGCGCCGGAATCCTTCAGGTTCAGCGCATGCGCGCGGCCCTGGGAGCCGTAGCCGATGATGGCAACCTTCTTCGACTTGATCAGGTTCAAGTCGGCATCACGATCGTAATAGACGCGCATTGTAGTGTCCTTCCCTATGCTTTGTCAGTTGTGGTGGATGTTGTTGATCGGCGAGCCGGAACGGGATGCCCCGTCGAGGCCGGCCAGTACGCGGTCGGTGCCGTAGAGGGCGAGGAAGGCTGCAACCGCCTTCGTGGCCCGGACCCCGAATTTGTGTGACTGCGGCGATTCGCCAAGCAACATGCGCACATGCAGGTCGCTGACGATCAGCCCGTAGAGCGTCCGATAGGCATCCTCACCATCGCCGAAGCGCAGGAGCCCGTCCCGCTGGCCGGCATCGAGCAGAGCCCGCGCCCGGCGATCGATCTGCCGACGCCCGCGCTCGAGAAGCAGTGTGCCGAGCTTGGAGCCATCACGGCTCGACTGGCCGATGGCAAGCCGGTTGAGCGCGAGCGAAACATCGCCGGCGAGAACCTCGAGCAGATCGCGGGCGAAGACATCGAGATGCTCCGTGAGACTGGCGACCGTCAGGCGCTCGCCCGGCCGTTCAAAGGTGCGAACCTTGCTCGCCTGGTACGAAATCATCGCGGACAGCAGGCCATCGCGATCACCGAACCACTTGTAGAGGCTTTCCTTGGAGCAATTGGCGGCCCGTGCCAGACCGGCTGTCGTGACGGCCTTGTCGCCACCCTCGACAAGCAAACGCAGGGCTTCGGCCAGAACCGCACTCTGGCGTGGCGTGAATTCCGTGGTCTGTGTGTCGATCGACATGGCCGGCTCCTGGTACCGTACGGTACGGTTCGCCATCCTTATGTCCGTCACCGCACAAGAGGTCAAGGGGCGATTGAAGAAAATTGCGGCAGTTGCGCGTGCCGCGAGTCATGTTTTTAGGCAGACCCGCAGCCACCCGCGGTCGACGGCGACGCCCCGATCGGGGTCTCGACAGTCAAGCAGCAGTCACAAAAGGGTGAGAGAAATAAAAAATAATCGTTCTATGTCATAGTTAAATGACAGCCAAAACACAGCCTAAACCGCTGATTTCAATAGGACAAATTTTCAAGTGCCTCTCCGTATACCGGGTACACCAACCGAACCAATCAGTTCGATTGTGCGCAATGGGGTATTGTAATCCGCAGCCGTCTGCGCCAAATCTACATCATCGAACCGCACAGTTCGATTGAACAAGGTTCTCAAGGCACAACGACAATGAAGTTCATCGCAGCAGCACTCCTCACAACCCTCGCAGGCACATCGGCCGCCTTCGCGGTAGAGCCAATCCCGGGCTCCATCACCTATGGCGGTGCGCAGCCGAGGCTCGAACAGGCCCCGACCGGTTCGAACTTCTTTCATACCTTCTACACCGGTGGATCCGAGGTCCGCGAGATCTACCAGGTGAATGCAGACAGGACCGTATCGATCGTTTCCCGTTCCATGTCGAACGACTGACGCAAGAGACGATTCTAAATCCCGGGTGAAACTCTACCCAGACATACAATCATGAGCTGAACACGCAGCGTGTCACTCAATTCAAGATAAGGAACTCCGACCATGAAGACCATCATCTCCGCCGCCCTGATCTCCCTCGCAGCCGGTTCGGCCGCTTTCGCCTCCGTCCAGCCGATCCCGGGTTCGATCACCTATGACAACGCCACTGTTCAGCTGGAAAAGGCACCTGTTGGGTCGACCTTCTTCCACACGTTCGCAAACGGTGACGGCCGCGACGTTCGCGAGATCTACAAGGTCAATGCCGACAAGTCGGTGACCCTCGTCAACCGCACGGTTTCCAACGCCTCGTAATCCGCGCCTCCCAAGACGCAATAGACCCTTCGGCGGCCGGCTCGGTTCCCCTCTCCCCCTCCCCTCAACCGGGTCGCCGCCAACCCAAACGCACAAAGGAATATCACCATGAAGACCATCATTTCCGCCGCCCTGATCTCCCTCGCAGCCGGCTCGGCCGCCTTCGCCTCCGTCCAGCCGATCCCGGGTTCGATCACCTATGACAACGCCACTGTTCAGCTGGAAAAGGCACCTGTTGGGTCGACCTTCTTCCACACATTTGCAAACGGTGACGGCCGCGACGTTCGCGAGATCTACAAGGTCAATGCCGACAAGTCGGTGACCCTCGTCAACCGCACGGTTTCCAACGCCTCGTAATCCGCGCCTCCCAAGACGCAATAGACCCTTCGGCGGCCGGCTCGGTTCCCTCCCCCTCCCCTCAACCGGGTCGCCGCCAACCCAAACGCACAAAGGAATATCACCATGAAGACCATCATTTCCGCCGCCCTGATCTCCCTCGCAGCCGGCTCGGCCGCCTTCGCCTCCGTCCAGCCGATCCCGGGTTCGATCACCTATGACAACGCCACTGTTCAGCTGGAAAAGGCACCTGTTGGGTCGACCTTCTTCCACACATTTGCAAACGGTGACGGCCGCGACGTTCGCGAGATCTACAAGGTCAATGCCGACAAGTCGGTGACCCTCGTCAACCGCACGGTTTCCAACGCCTCGTAATCCGCGCCTCCCAAGACGCAATAGACCCTTCGGCGGCCGGCTCGGTTCCCCTCTCCCCCTCCCCTCAACCGGGTCGCCGCCAACCCAAACGCACAAAGGAATATCACCATGAAGACCATCATTTCCGCCGCCCTGATCTCCCTCGCAGCCGGCTCGGCCGCCTTCGCCTCCGTCCAGCCGATCCCGGGTTCGATCACCTATGACAACGCCACTGTTCAGCTGGAAAAGGCACCTGTTGGTTCGACCTTCTTCCACACGTTTGCAAACGGTGACGGCCGCGATGTTCGCGAGATCTACAAGGTCAATGCCGACAAGTCGGTGACCCTCGTCAACCGCACGGTTTCCAACGCTTCCTGATCCAAGGGTGCGTGGTGGGCCTCGGGGCTTCGGCCCCGGGGACTTTTTTCGTGCTCTGCAGGATGGGTCACCGAGCGTAGTCGACGGGGACAGCCAGCCCCTGCTTGAGCGTCTCCATGGAGATTGACGCCGAGACGTCGAACAGCTCCACCCGCTTGACCAGACGTCGGTAGACGACGTCGTAATGCTCGACCCGCGGCAGCACGACCTTCAAGATATAGTCGTAGTGTCCGGTCAGCCGATGCGCCTCGACGATCTCCGGAATATCGCTCACCGCGCGGCGAAACTCCTCGATCCAGTCATCGGCATGATGTGCGGTTTTCACCAGCGCATATACGGTGGTCGGCACGCCCGCCTTGTCGCGATCCAGAACCACGATCCGGCGTGCGATATAGCCACTCTCCTCCAGCTTCTGGATTCGCCGCGAACAGGCGGAGACCGACAGTGAAACCATGTCGGCAATATCGCTGACGCCCACACTCGCATCCCGCTGGAGAATATCGAGAATCTTCCTGTCTCTATCGTCGATCACGCTGACAAATCCCACCATTTGATACACTCGCGCAAAAATTCAGCGCAAAGCAACTGTATCGCCGGATCCACACAGCGGCAAGACGGCATCACTCCCATCAAATTGCAAACATCGCGCGTCCGACCCAGAGCATCATCGGCCATCAAGTTCGAGGAGACGATGTGATGCAGATGATTGGCCTGATCGGTGGAATGAGTTTCGAAAGTTCGGCGGTTTACTATCGCCTGGTAAACGAAGCCGTGCGGGCGCGGCTGGGCGGCCTGTCCTCCGCGGAAGTCATTCTTCATTCCGTGAATTTCGAGGAGATCGTCACCCTGCAAAAGGCCGGCAAGTGGGACGCAGCCGCCGATCGCCTTGCCCGTGCGGCCGAGGGCCTGGAACGCGCAGGGGCTGATTGCGTGCTGATCTGCACCAACACGATGCATCTCGTCGCCGAACCCGTCGCGTCCCGCATCTCCGTCCCGCTGATCAACATCATCGATGAAACTGCAAGCGTATTGGCGCAGCGCGGCGCCAGCCGCCCGCTCCTGCTTGCCACCCGGTACACGATGGAACACGGCTTTTACGCCGATCGCATGCGCCGCCATGGCATCGAGGTCATGGTGCCCGACGCAGATGGCCGTACAACGACCCACGACATCATCTTCAGCGAACTCTGCGCCGGCGAAGTTCGCCCGCAGTCTCGCGAGAAGCTGATCGCCATCGTCGAAAAGGCCAAGGCCGACGGCGCGGACAGTGTCATCCTCGGCTGCACCGAAATCTGCCTCATCCTTGATCCTGAAAACCTGCCACTGCCGGGCTTCGATTCGACAACGATCCATGCAGATGCAGCGGTCGCGTTTGCGCTGGCTGACCCGTCGAGCACCCTCGCCGCCTGACGTCGCGCCCGGTCGAAATCAGATCGATTGGCCGCAGGCCCGGCAGAAGCGGCGAACCGTCTCTGCCATGCCGTGTTCCAGTGCATCCGCCGTCAGGCCGTGGCCGATAGAGACTTCCGCCAGATGCGGGATCCGCCGGGCAAGCATCGGCAGGTTCGCGACCGTGAGGTCATGGCCGGCGTTGACGGCAAGTCCCTCGGCCTTCGCCGCATCGGCGGTCAGGCCGAGCAATTCGACCTGGCGGGTGGCCTCCTCCGGATTGTCGTGGCAGCCGCCATAAGGCCCGGTGTAAAGCTCGACGCGTTCCGCGCCAGTCGCCCGCGCCAGCGCCATCGACTCGGCCATCCCGTCGCCATCGACGAACAGCGAAACCCGCATTCCCTTCGACCGCAAACGAGCAACCACGCCCCTGAGAAATTCCTGGTGCTTGACCAGGTCCCAGCCATGGTCGGACGTCGCCTGCGCCGGATCATCGGGAACGAGGGTCACCTGTTCCGGCTCGATTGCCTCGCAGAGTGCCAGGAAATCCTCGGTCGGATAACCCTCGATATTGAATTCCGCCTTGGGGAATTCATCGTCGATCAGGGAGCGCAGAACCGGCAGGTCGCTGAACCGGATATGCCTCTGGTCGGGTCGCGGATGCACGGTCAATCCGCTGGCACCCGCCCTCAGCGCAATCCGGCCGAGAACGGCGACATCCGGCCATGGCAGGTCACGGCGGTTGCGCAGCATGGCGATGGCATTGAGATTGACGGAGAGCTTCGCAGGCATGATCACGGTTCCGGAGCCAAGGTTCATAGGCCCGCATCTTTAGGACATCACAAGGCGGAAAACCAACGAGAATCGCAAATCATCCGATCTCCGCAATTGATGGATCCAAAACGGAAAAACCCCGGATTTTTAAGGTATTGACCCAAACGTGCTTTGCATTAGTCAGGTGGGCGATTGTGACGGATCGCACAAATGGCTGCCGGCGCCCCTGCCGCAGCCTGGCGATCGCCTGGACAAGGTGGAGCGACGATGCCAACCGATGCAAGGATCGACAGCCGTCAGGTGGCAGAGGCATTGGGCAGCGTCCTGTCCAGCCGCACCTTCGCGCGCTCCGAGCGTCTGAGGTCCTTCCTGAAGTTCGTGGTTGAAATGGAGCAGCTGGGTCTGGCCCATCAGCTGAAAGGCTATACGATCGGCATCGACGTCTTCAGCCGCGACGAAGGTTTCGATCCGGGCACCGATCCATTGGTCCGCGTTCAGGCTGGCAAGCTGCGACGCCTGCTCAATCAGTTCTACGCGGAAGAAGGGCGCGAAGAAGCGCTGCGCATTCGTATTCCGCTCGGAGGTTACGTACCGACCTACGAACTGGCAGCGACGGCCCAATCGATCGGGATTGAAGACGACCGCGCGACCGATGCCTCCCGCTGGCGCGGCCTGCCCCGTCTGTATCTGGCGCCGCTCCGGCCCAGGGATGGCACGAGCCGGATCTTTGTCAATGCTCTTCGGATCTGGACAGGCCGCCTCTGGGCGGTCGCGATCGCCGGATGGGATGCGGAACTTCACGAACGCAATGATCAGGACCGCTCCTTGCATTTCATTCTGCAGGTGCGGGACGAGGGCGCCTCTGGGCTGTCACTCAGCCTGCGACACCGGCAGTCCGGCAGCGAAGTCCTTGCGACGGGCCGAACACTGGATGCCCCGGGCGATATTCTGGATGTCGCGAGACTGGCAAACCAGTTCGTTGCCGCCAACCTGACGATCCCCGGCCCCATCTACCAGTTTTGCCACGCAAGCGATCTGTCGACGCGCGAAATGAAGTGCCTCGACGCCACCTACCGCTACGCACTCGAAGGCACACCCGATGCCTATATCGCGGCTCGGCGGCATCAGCAGCAATGTTCCGACCTCGGCGACGATACGGACATCTTTGCGGAAATTCCAAGGCTGATCGCCCTTGCCAATCAGCACGCCTGAGGGTCCGTACACGCGGTTCACGCGTCGTGACGCACCCGAATATAAATTCATTTTATTGCTTTCGAATATGCTTTAGCTCTTACCTAGGCGAGTGACTCGCGGAGGGAGAAACGGGCAAAACACATCCGAGCGGAACAAAGGAAAGAGCAGGCGCTTCGACACAAAACATGGGGGATACATGTCGAACGGACCACACAATCTGCGCAGCATCGCAATACAGCCCGGCACGACAGGACAAGAGATCATTCTCCCGGATATTGCGACTGCGCGCGAACTTCCCAAGGGGCCGGTGGCGATCGCCGACATGGCGGAATTCTTCGGCGTTACGCACCGAACCCTGCATTTTTACGAAGAGAAGGATCTGATCCGGGCGAGCCGGCTGGGCCTCATGCGGGTCTACAGCGAGCGCGACGTGTCGCGCATGGTGCTGATCAATGCCTGCCGAGAGGTCGGCATGCCGATCTCGCTGATCCAGGACTTGTTCGAGACCCTGGCGACGGCGACCTCGAAGACCGAAGCCAACCTGTTTTTCGAAGAGGCCATGCTGGTCCGCCAGCGCGAGCTTGCGGCGAACCTGTCGACGCTGCACCGACAGCTGCGGAAAATCAGCATGCTGCTCACCCCGGAAGAAGAAAGCGGCGTCACCTTAACCCATGTCAACCGGCACCGGCCCGAACTCGATGAGATCGAACATCGCTGCCTGCAGCTGATGGCGGAGGGTTACTCGCAGATCCGGATTTCACGCACCCTCGAACTCAGGCCAGACGAAACAGAGGCGATCGAACGTCGCGTGGCCGAAAAGCTCGGAGCCCGCAACAGGTTTCAGGCGGTCGCGAAAGCGGTGCTGATCGGTATTGTTGCCAATTGACGCCAGACCGAGGGCAGAATTGGCAAATGCAAAACATGGAGGAGATGTAACGAGACCTCCGCCGGACCCGAGCTTATGAGGACAGCGTTCCACAAGCATGGGTTTCCGCAATGTCCTCACTCCTCTCCCGATATGCCACGCCTCTGACAACCGGCCTTTTCCTGGTCTCTCTCGTCTCAGGCATCGCCCTGTTTTTCCATCTCGGCACAGCCGCCTTTCATGGCATGCATGAATGGTTGAGCATGGTGCTGGTCGCGCCGTTCCTGCTGCATGTCTGGAAGAACTGGCGTCCGTTCCTTGCCTATTTCAAGCGTTTGCCGATGGCGCTGGCGCTGGGCCTCAGCCTCGCCGCAGGCCTTGCCTTTGCGTGGCCGTCCCTGACCGGCAATGCCGGTGCAAGCGCAAACCCGACTGTGGCCATGGTCAGCATCATCGCTGCCGGCACACCGACCGAGGTGGCGCCGCTCCTCGAAAAGACCGATGCCGAAGTCGTCGCAGCCTTGAAAGAAGGTGGCTTCACCGCTGCCGATGCGGCAACACCTCTCTCCGAGATTGCCACGGCCTCCGGCCAGAACACGATGGCGCTGATGGCGACACTGGCCGCAATGAAGGCGAAATGATCGGAACAGGCGCGCTCACCGGACGATGGTGAGCGTCTCCGCTGCACGTGTCACGGCAGTATAGAGCCAGCGCTCGCGCGTGTCGCGAAAGGCCCAGCTCTCGTCGAACAGCACGACGTCGTTCCACTGCGACCCCTGAGCCTTGTGCACGGTCAGCGCATAGCCGTAATCGAACTCGTCATAGCGCTTGCGCGTCGACCAGGGGATTTCGGTATCGATGTCCTCGAAGGCCGCCTTGAGGAGCTTGATCTTGGCCGCACCGCGATCCATGTCGTCGTCCTCAGGCTTGATCAATAGGTTGATCCCCGGCTTCACCGTCTCGCGCGACGAGGTCATCACCTGCCAGAGTGAACCGTTGAGCAGACCCTTGAGCTGGTCGTTCCGCAGGCAGACGAGCTTGTCGCCAGCCTGGGGATAATCGACCGTGAACCCCTTCAATTCCCGCAGGCGCATGTTGTAGCGCCGCCGCGTCTTGTTCGTGCCGACCAGCACCTGGTCGGCGCCGAGCACGAGGTCCTGTGTGACCTCGTTCTTCGAGATCACCCGCGCCGTCGTGCCATAATCGCCATGCATGATCTCCTTGCCTTCGCGAATATGCATCGCAAGCTGGATGATCGGATTGTCACGCGCCTGGCGGTGGATATCCGTCAGCAGGTAGTCCGGCTCCTGATCGGTGAAGAAACCACCCCCTGAGACCGGTGGCAACTGGCCCGGATCCCCCAGCACCAGGATCGGCGTGCCGAAGCTCATCAGGTCGCGGCCGAGCGCCTCGTCGACCATCGAACATTCATCGATGACGATCAGCGCCGCCTTGGCGACAGGGCTCTGACGGTTGATTGAAAACATCGGGGCGATCGAGGTCCTGCCGGTCTCCTCGTCTTCAACGGCCTCCTCGCCTCGCGGGCGATAGATCAGCGAATGAATGGTCTTTGCGTTCGAGGCTCCCCGCGAACGCAGCACCTGCGCTGCCTTTCCGGTGAATGCGGCAAACAGCACGTCGCCATCGACATGTTCGGCAAAATGTTTGGCAAGCGTCGTCTTGCCCGTACCGGCATAGCCGAACAGCCGGAAGACGGGAGTTTTCCCCTCTTTCAGCCATTTTGAAACGGCCTTGAGGGCCTCGTCTTGCTGGGGCGCGAATTGCATGGCCTAGGTCATGCGCGGATTCGGACGCCCGATGCAAGGCAAAAGCCGGGACAAACAGAACAAATCGTGGACATCACGCCCGGCGCGGGTCGTTGGCGAGCTCAATCGGCGCCCCATGCGGCGTCGCTTCTGCCGCCCGCTGCCAGCTTTTTCGCAAAGCCTCGATCGTTTCAGTATCCGCCACCCCCTTGCGCTGAAGAAGACCGGCAAGAGCGGCAACCCAGGCATCGAAATAGTCGGAGCCATCCACAGCCCGCCCCGGCCGATGGACTTCGGCCGAGAGGCTCTCTGCCCATTCCGGCCAGTTGAACACGCCGCGCGCGTGGAGATGCACGGTCATCGCAAACGCCTGTGCATGCCAGGGTTCTGCAAAGACCGGCGCTCCCTCGGGTGATCGCGGCAGACCGGGCGAGGCGACGAGATCAGTGCTGGTCTCACAGGCGCTCAAGATAGCTCTCCCAGCCATCGATGGAGACGGTGAGTGTCGGATCGGCGCCCTCGCCCCAGATCTCTGCCGCCGTAAAGATCACGGTATAGACCCATTGCGGGTTCTCGCCGCGCCCATGCGCATTGTCGTCGGGAAAGACAAAGCCACCCTGCACGGCCTCGACGACACCCGCCTTCGCCCGAGCATAGCGCGGAAGGCGGGTATGCCCCGCCGGATTGAGATTCTTCGTCCGCACCCGGTCACCGATGGCAAACTTCGGCACCGTCGCCACGGGTCGATCACACGGCCCGCCCCGCGCCAGCACCGCATCGACCATTTCGGATTTCAATACACGTTTTGGCGCGTGTCCCTGCTCCAGATGCCGACCGGTTGCCAGCTCCTGGCCGGTTGCGAAACCATGCCGTTCGAGCAGCATCTCGATACCGCGTATCCAGATCTCGTAATAGCTGGCCGCCAGATAGTTGGCTGGCGGAATGCTCTCGCGCGCATGCCGGCTTTCGTCGATTGTCCAGGCCCCGAAGGCGCCGCAGGACAGCGTGATGCCGAGCGCCCGCTTCTCCCATTCGGCATGAAAGTATGGCTCATCCTTTTCAGGCGCGACGAGACCGAAGCCCATTTGCCCGCCAAGATCATGCGGCCCGTTCATCGCAACGCCTCCGGCGAGAGCGCGAGCCCCGTGCCGATCATCGAGTCCCGCGTCACGAGATTGGCAAGCGCCTCTTCGGCGAGCCCCTCCGTGTCGGCGGGACGCTGAGGCACGACAAGATACCGCAGCTCCGCCGTCGAATCCCAGACGCGTATGCCCATAGTCTCCGGCAAGGTCACCCCGAACTCGGCCAACACGCCGCGCGGATCGATCACCGCCCGCGAACGATAGGCCGGCGCCTTGTACCAGACCGGCGGCAGGCCGAGCACCGACCAAGGATAACAGGAGCAGAGCGTGCAGACGACGAGATTGTGGGTCTCGGGCGTATTGAAGACGGCCCGCATATGCTCGCCCTGCCGCCCGGTATAGCCGAGGCTCGTGATCGCTGCCGTCGCATCCCGCTTCAACCATTCGGCGAAGTTTTGATCGGCCCAGGCTTTGGCAACGACGCGTGCGCCGTTTCTCGGGCCCACCTTCGTCTCGTAGGTCTCGACAATTGCGTCGATTGCACCAGGATCGATCAGGCCCTTTTCGGTCAGAAGGGTTTCCAGCGCTTTGACCCGCGCCTGCATGTCGGAATAGTGGTTATCATGATGATGATCGTCGTGGTCGTGGTGATGGCCGGACATCATTGTTTCCTATTTCAGCATGGGCCAGAGACTGAGCACCAGGAGCAAAGCCATGGTGATGTTGAACCATTTGAGCCGCACCGGCACCGAGAGCCACTCGCGCAGCGCCGAACCGAAGCCGGCCCAGGTCGACACGCTGGGCACGTTGACCGCGGCAAAAACCAGCGCGACGATCGAAACTGTCAGAGCATATTGCTCCGGGTCAGGATAGACCGCCATCGCCGTGATCGCCATGACCCAGGCTTTCGGATTGACCCACTGGAAGGCGGCCGCGCCGAGAAAGGTCATCGGGCGGGCCTTTGCCTCGCCCTTGCCCATCGAGCGTGACGAGCCGATTTTCCAGGCGATCCAGAGAAGGTAGAGCCCACCTGCGACCTTGAGCGCGACAAAGGCCGGTGGATAAGCGGCCAGAAGCGCGCCGAGACCAAGCCCCACGGCAATCAGCAGCGAGAGAAAGCCGGCACCGATGCCGAACATGTGGGGAATGGTCCGCCGGAAGCCGAAGTTCACCCCCGAGGCGAACAGCATCATGTTGTTCGGTCCCGGCGTGATCGAGGTCGCGAAGGCGAAGAGGGCGAGCGCGAGCAGCGTATCGACCGACATGAATGTTTCTCCTCCAGATCTTGAGGTGAGCCTAGCTGGCCCATCCTCACAAACCATCCGCAATCTTGTGACGGTGACACGAAGGGCCCCCAGTGGAGAGCACTGCGTCATTTGACGCTTGCTGCGCCGATGCGTGTGGTTATCTTGATGACGACACAAGCGAGGACCGCACGATGCACGACGCCATTCCGACTGTCACCTTGCCGGGCGGCGAGGACGTCCCGAGCCTCGGCTTCGGCACCTGGATGATGGGCGTGGACAAGTCCGTCGCAAAAGTCGAAATCGATACGATTAGGCTGGCGCTCGATCTCGGAATGACAGTAATCGACACCGCCGAAATGTATGGTGACGGCGGCGCGGAACGCATTGTCGGCACGGCGTTGAAGGACAGGCGCGAGGACGCTTTCCTCGTCTCCAAGGTCCTTCCATGGAACGCGAGTTACAGCGGCACCATCAAGGCGTGCCACGCCAGTCTCGACCGTCTGGGCACGGATCATCTCGACCTCTATCTCCTGCACTGGCGGGGTGAGTACCCGCTCGACGACACGGTTGCCGCCATGGAAGAACTGAAGGCCGCTGGCCGCATACGCGCCTGGGGTGTTTCCAATTTCGACATCGGCGACATGGAAGAACTTCTCGAGGTGGCTGACGGCAAGAACTGCAGCGTCAATCAGGTTCTCTACAATCTCTCTCGCCGTGGTATCGAATTCGATCTTCTGCCTTGGTGCCAGGAGCACGGCATTCCGGTCATGGCCTATTCACCGATCGAGCAAGGGCGAATTCTGGACAATCCCGAACTGATCCACATCGCCAAGGCGTACCAGGCCACCCCGGCCCAGGTCGCCCTCGCCTTCCTGTTGGAACGTGAGGGGGTGATCCCGATCCCGAAGACCTCGAGCCCTCGCCGCCTGCAGGAAAATCGCGAGGCGGTTGATCTCGACATATCCGAGGATGACTGGGCGCGCCTCGATGCCGCCTTCCCACCGCCGGCGCGCAAAGTGCCGCTGGAGATGCTGTAAACGGTGGAGGAGCAAGCGCTCCCGATCCTCTCCCCAGCATCGGAAAATCGTGATCTATCCACAGGCCCTGCATTTGCGGCACTTTACGCCAGCCCCTCAGGAAATTAGGAGATTGCCTAATTCGAGAATTGCGGAGAGAGAGCCGCACGGCTGAGGGACCACATGGCGAAACGCGGCAAGACCGACCTGCACCCGGCGATGGACAAGACCTCGTCCCGCGTCTTCCATGCGCTAGCTTCCGATCCTCGCCGCATGATGCTGCTACACCTCTCCCAGGCGACCCTGACCGCCGGCGAGATCGCAGCCCGTTTCGACATGGCCAAGCCCTCGATCTCCCAGCACCTCTCGATCCTGGAAAATGCCGAGCTGATCGAAGGCGAGAAGAAGGGGCAATACATCCATTACAGCCTGAAACCTGCAGCCCTGCGGCATGCGCTGGCAGCGATGTTGACCGCGACCGAAGTCGCGGGCGAAGAAGCCGAGGCAGTGGCTAGGGAGGGCACGGCCATAAAGGTCAAAAAGCCCTCGAAGAAAAAGGCCGGCCCGGCAGAGTCAGAACTATCCGCCCAGCAGCCTGGCAAAGCCTCGAAGGCTCAGAAGACCGAGAAACCCGCCAGGGAAAAGCCGAAAAAGGCGGACGCCGATCTGCCTCCGGCACCACAGCAGATGGGCCTTCTCGACCTGCTCGGCATGAACTGAAAACAGAAAGGGCGACCGAAAGGTCGCCCTTTTGTTATTTCGGGAAATCCCGAAGTCCTTACATGCCCTGCGGACCACGGTTCATCGCGGCGATCCCGGTGCGGCAGATCTCGTTGAGGCCGAGCGGCTTCATGATCGAGACGAACTGGTCGATCTTCGACGACTTGCCGGTGATCTCGAAGATGAAGTGGTCGACGGTCGCGTCGACCACCTTGGCCTGGAAGGCATCGGCCAGACGCAACGTTTCGGCCCGCATCTCGCCGGTCGAAACGACCTTCACCAGCGCCACTTCGCGCTCGATTGGCCGTTCCTGGCCGAGTTCGCGCGCCCTGACCGTCAGGTCCAGCACCCGGTGTACGGGTACGATCCGCTCGAGCTGCGCCTTGATTTGTTCGAGCACACCGGGCGTGCCGCGCGTGACGATGGTGATGCGCGACAGATGCGCCTCATGCTCGGTCTCGGAAACGGTCAGGCTCTCGATATTGTAACCACGGCCGGAAAACAGGCCGATGACACGAGCGAGAACGCCCGGCTCATTGTCGACCAGCACCGAGAGCGTATGGCTCTCGATGGCGGACGTTTCCTTGGCGATGAAATAGGCCGAACCGGTCGGCTGAAGATGTGCGTTCATGGTTCTGTTCCTCCCGGTCAGACGAGCTGACGGCCCTTGGCATCGATGGCATTGGCGACGGCTTCGTCGGTCGCCTCGTCCGGCAGCAGCATCTCGTTATGCGCCTTGCCCGACGGGATCATCGGGAAGCAGTTGGCGAGATTGGCGACGCGGCAATCGAAGATGACGGGCTTCTTGACGTCGATCATTTCCTGGATGGCACCATCGAGATCGCCAGGCTTCTCGCAGCGGATACCGACCCCACCATAGGCTTCCGCCAGCTTGACGAAATCCGGCATGGCTTCCGTGTAGGAGTTCGACAGACGGTTGCCATGCAGCAGCTGCTGCCACTGGCGCACCATGCCCATATACTGGTTGTTCAGGATGAACACCTTGACCGGCAGCTCATACTGGATGGCGCAGGACATTTCCTGGATGCACATCTGGATCGAGGCGTCGCCCGCGACATCGATGACCAGCGCATCGGGATGCGCGACCTGCACGCCGATGGCAGCCGGCAGGCCGTAGCCCATGGTGCCGAGACCGCCCGAGGTCATCCAGCGGTTCGGCTGCTCGAAGCCGATATACTGGGCCGCCCACATCTGGTGCTGACCGACTTCGGTCGTGATGTAGGTATCGCGATGTTTGGTCAGTTCATAGAGCCGCTGCAACGCGTATTGCGGCATGATGACATCCTTGGACGGCGTGTAGGCGAAGGAATTGCGGGCCCGCCACTTGGCAATGCTCGTATTCCAATCGGCCGTCTGGGAAGCCTCTGGCTTCTTCGGCAGGGCCCGCCAGGCGCGAACCATGTCTTCCAGAACCCGGCCGACATCGCCGGTGATCGGCACGTCGACGCGGACATTCTTGTTGATCGACGACGGATCGATATCGATGTGGATCTTCTTCGAATCCGGCGAAAACGCATTCAGGCGCCCGGTGATGCGGTCGTCGAAGCGCGCGCCGATGCAGACCATCACGTCGCAATCATGCATGGCCATGTTGGCTTCGTAGGAACCGTGCATGCCGAGCATGCCGAGCCAGTTCTTGCCCGAGGCCGGATAGCAGCCGAGGCCCATCAGCGTCGAGGTGATCGGGAAATCGGTGAGCGAAACGAGCTCGCGCAGCAGCTTGGTGGCTTCCGGGCCGGAATTGACGACCCCCCCGCCCGAATAGATCACCGGCCGACGGGCCGTAGCCATCAGTTCGACGGCGGCCTGGATTGCGCGTGCGTCACCGGTGACCTTCGGCTGGTAACTCTTCAAGGCCTTGTGCGAATCCGGCGGTGTATAGGTGCCGGTGGCGAACTGGATGTCCTTGGGCACATCGACGAGAACCGGGCCAGGGCGACCGGTCTGGGCGATACGGAAGGCCTCATGAATCACGCTAGCCAGCTGGTTGACGTCCTTGACCAGCCAATTGTGCTTGGTGCAGGGACGCGTGATACCAACGGTATCGCATTCCTGAAACGCATCCGAGCCGATCAGCGAGGTCGGGACCTGACCGGAGATGCAGACCAGAGGAACGCTGTCCATCAGCGCGTCCTGCAACGGGGTGACGGCATTGGTAGCGCCGGGACCGGATGTGACCAGCATGACGCCGACCTTGCCGGTCGAACGCGCATAGCCTTCCGCCGCATGGCCGGCGCCCTGCTCGTGACGAACCAGGATGTGCTGGATTTCGTCCTGCTGGAAGATCTCGTCATAGATCGGAAGCACGGCCCCGCCGGGATAGCCGAAGATGTGCTCGACACCGTTATCTTTCAGCGCGCGCAGGACGATCTCGGCGCCAGTCATCTGATTGTCTTTACCCGTCATGCTGTGTTTCCATCTGCCTTCTTGGTTTTTGGGCTGATAACCCGGTTCAGGGCATAAAAAAAGGCCCCTTGAGGAGCCTGTCATCTAGCGCATGGGTGGCTATCGCCGGATGGTTACACCATCCTGCCCATGCGCCGTCCCACCACGATAAGTGCAACCGAGTTTTTCATGGAGCGAAGTGTTAGCCAGAAAGCAGCCCAGCGTCAACGCATCTTTCGTAACTTTTGCTGACGGCTCGCGAAAGTTTGTTGCGCCGAAGCCTTCAATCTTCGCGGCCGCTTTAACGAAATACACCATATTTTAAGCGCTCAGTCCTAAGCTTGCGCCAGCAGGGAGAATGCGCGCTTGTTGAACGATGATCTTCACAAGTCCGGCGACGCCGGAGACCAGGAGCGCCGCGATGGTATGCGGCCAGGCAATCGAATGTTGGGGCGCGTCGTCGCCTGCAATGGCTCGCGCGCGACCATTTCCGCCGTCGCTGCGGAAGGCGGCACCGATCTCACAGAACTCTGGTCCGTCGGCCGACTGATCTCCATCACTGTCGGCAAGAACCGCGTCGTGGCACTGGCCTATTCGATGCAGACCGAAGGCAAGGACTGGGGCGAAGGCGCCGACAACCAGTTCCTGATCGAGGTCGAGCTCATGGGCGAGGTCTATGTCCAGGAGGACGGGAAAGAGACCTTCTCCAGCGGCATTTCGCGCTATCCCTATCTCGGCGCCATCGCACATCGCATTCGTGCGGCCGACCTCTTGCGCATCTACGACACCCGCCTCAACGACACGGCCGTCATCGGCAAGCTGACCCAGGACGAGACGATCGACGCGACCATTCACATCCCCTCGATGCTGTCGAAGCATTTTGCCGTGGTCGGGTCGACCGGCGTCGGCAAATCGACAGCCGTTTCGCTCCTCTTGCGCAAGGCGATCGAGAGCGACCCAAAGCTCCGCGTCCTGATCCTCGACCCTCACAACGAATTTGCCGCCGCCTTCCCGGATCTCGCTGTCGTCATCGACACCGATACGCTCGACCTGCCCTTTTGGCTGATGCGCCTGGACGAATTCGCAGAGGTCCTCTTCCGTGGTCGACCGCCGGTGGCGGAGGAACTCGATATTCTTCGCGATTTGATGCCCGAAGCAAAGCGCGCCTTCCGCGGCAATGAGAGCGCCCTGATGCGCCGCATGGCCGACAAGAGCTCGATGACGGCAGACACGCCCGTCCCCTACCGCATCGCCGACCTCATGGCGCTCATCGACGAGCGCATCGGCCGGCTCGAGGGGCGCGGTGAAAAACCCTTCCTGCGGTCACTCAAGATGCGCATCATGTCCGCGGTCAACGACCCGCGCTATCACTTCATGTTCTCCAACAACACGATCAGCGACACGATCATGGAGACGATCGCGCATATCTTCCGCATCCCGGGAGACGATCGCCCGGTCTCGACCTTCCAACTGGCCGGGATTCCCTCCGAAGTCGTCAACTCCGTTGCCTCGGTGCTTTGCCGCATGGCCTTCGAACTTGCGCTGTGGTCAAACGGTGCAATCCATATGCTTGTCGTCTGCGAGGAAGCTCACCGCTACGTCCCCGCCGACCCCAATCTCGGCTTCTTCCCGACCCGACAGGCCATCGCCCGCATTGCCAAGGAAGGCCGCAAATACGGCGTGTCGCTCGGTGTGATCACCCAGCGCCCCGGAGAACTCGACCAGACCATCCTTTCGCAGTGCTCGACGCTCTTTGCCATGCGCCTCGCCAACGACCGCGATCAGGAGATCATCCGCTCGGCGATCCCCGACAGTTCCATCTCGACCACCAGCTTCATCTCGTCCATCGGCAATGGTGAAGCCATCGCCTTTGGCGAGGCGATCGCCGTTCCCATGCGCATGCGCTTCACGCGCGTCGACGAATCGGCATTGCCCAAGGCGAACGGCGTTACCGCGAAAAACACGGAGGAAACACCGGATACGGTCGATCTTCGCAACATCGTCGGTCGTATGCGCGCCGTTGCCGGCCCCGACATTTCGGCCTTTCAGCAGAGCTTCGACAATGGCCTCGGCCGCGTTGACATTCCGCTTGCGCCAGAGGGCATCTACGACGATGAGGAGTTCGAAGATGATGACGAAGGTTTCGGCAGCATGAGCCAGCCTCTCGCTCCGCCTCAGGCTCCTCGACCAATGGCGAGCAGCATGCCGCTCGCGCCGCCGCCACCTGTCACGCGGCCTGCCTATGACCCGCCGGTCCAGCGACACACATTGCCATCGTCGGAAACGCCACCGATCGAGCCTTATCGTCCCGACATGCTTCCCCGTGCCGACATGCCTCCACGTGCCGGCATGGAGGAGCGCGTCCGCCCGCGCACCGAAATGCCTGCCCCTGCCCCCGCATACGCGACGGAGCCGGCACCCGCGACCTTCGCCTCGCAACCACTGCGCCGCGAGGGCAGCTCCTCGCTTCGGGAAAGCATTCTGAAAAAGCCGCTGTCGAGCCTCTACAAGCGCGATTGAAAGAACCTCAACCGATCCGGAATGTAACCGGGTCGATGCGCTGCCAGCTTTCATCCACCTGATTGCGGAACCAGGTCATCTGCCGCTTGGCATATTGCCGCGTCGCCGCAGAGGCTCGATCGGTCGCCTCTGCGCGGCTGATCCGGCCCGCCACCATATCGGCAATCTGCGACACGCCGATTGCTTTCAGGGCCGGCATTTCGGGCGCAAGATCAAGCGCAAGCAGCGCCTCTACCTCCTCGACGGCCCCCTCCTCCATCATCATCGCAAAACGCCGGTTGATCCGATCGTGGAGCAGGGCTCTGTCGGGCAGGACGACAAGTTTCAGCGAGCGCTCCGGGTCGATCAGCATCGGCCCGGAGCGCTTCTGGAATTCGACAATGGAGCGTCCCGTCGCGCGAAACACTTCCAGGGCTCTGACGATCCGCTGGCCATCACTGGCATTGAGCCTTTGCGCTGCCGTCGGGTCCAGTCTGCCCAGTTCTGCATGCAGAATCGCGGCCCCTTCCACCTCCAACCTGCGCCGTATTTCACGCCGCAGCGCATCCGGCACGGGCGGCATGTCCGAAAGTCCTCCCGTCAGCGCCTTGAAGTAGAGCCCCGTCCCGCCGACGATGACCGGCAGACGCCCCTTCTCCTTCAGCTGTCGCAGGAGTTGTTCCATCTCCCTCAGCCAGTCCCCGGTGGAGTAGCTGCGCGATGCGGGCACATGGCCGTAGAGTTCGTGCGGAACCCCGTCCATCTCCTGCGCGCTCGGCCGGGCGGTCACCACCCGCAACGTGTCGTAAACCTGCATGCTGTCGGCATTGATCACGATGCCACCATGGCGTCGGGCAAAATCGAGCGCGAGCGCGGACTTGCCGCTGGCGGTCGGCCCGGTTATCAGGATCGCGTCTGAGTTCTTGCTAGGATCTTCCATCATGGCCTTGGTTGCCACGCTTGTCGCCAATCCGTCAAACCCTGTTCTGACCCCGGCGCTCGCCGAGAGGGCAGCAGATGCGGTCGCATCGACGCGGCTCTACTGGCTTGCCGACGGCATTGCCTGCGACATCCCGATCCCGGACGGCACGGACGCGGTTGAGGCAGAGCGCCGATTGCGTGAGGTCATTACAGGCCAGCCCGTGGATATCGCCGTGCAGGACGCCGAAACCCGCCGCAAATCCTTCCTGATCGCCGACATGGATTCGACCATGATTGGCCAGGAATGCATCGACGAACTGGCAGCCGAAGTCGGGTTGAAGGAAAAGGTGTCTGAAATCACCGCACGCGCCATGAACGGGGAGATCGCATTCGAACCGGCCCTTCGCGAGCGCGTGGCACTGCTCAAGGGCTTGCCGATTACGGTAATCGACGAGGTGATCGAAAAACGCATCACACTGACGCCAGGTGGCCGCGAACTGATCGCCACGATGAAGGCCAGGGGTGGGTATACCGCACTCGTCTCGGGCGGTTTTACCGTGTTTACCAACAGGATTGGCGCCACGCTCGGCTTCGACGAAAACCGCGCCAACATTCTCATCGAGAGTGACGGCTTTCTGACGGGGGCGGTCGCGGAACCGATCCTCGGCAGACAGGCCAAGGTGGATGCGCTGCTCGACATCGCCCGTAGGCTCGGTATTTCCCCTGAAGACACGATTGCCGTCGGCGACGGCGCCAATGATCTCGGCATGCTCGGCATTGCGGGATCGGGCGTCGCATTGCATGCCAAACCCGCCGTTGCCGCGGAAGCCAGTATCCGAATCGATCACGGCGACCTCACCGCCCTCCTCTATCTCCAGGGCTATCGCAAGACCGATTTCGTCACGGGGTAACCGACCTTCCATGATCATTGTCGAAACAGAGCGGGTCGTTCTTCGCAATTGGCGGGACGAAGACCGTGATCTGTTTCGTGAAATCAATCGGGACGAGAAGGTCATGGCCTTCTTTCCGTTTCGCCGCAGCCATGCCGAATGCGACCAGTTGTTCAACCGCAATCGCGACATGATCACCGGGACCGGGCTAGGCTTCTACGCCCTCGCCGATCGCGACACCGACGAAGCCATGGGCTTTTGCGGCCTGGCTCCCGTCGACTTGCCCGGCATCCTGCCGGAGGGATCCGTTGAAATCGGCTGGCGTCTTGCCACGCGGTTCTGGGGAAAGGGTTATGTCACCGAAGCCGCGGAAAGACTTGTCGAGCATGGGCTGACCGCCTTGGGGCTCGCCAAAATCTACGCCTTCGCAGTCCAGAACAATGACCGATCGATCGCCGTGATGCGGCGCCTTGGTATGGAGCATTACCGGAACAGAGACTTTGACCACCCCAAGGTGCCGGATACACATCCTCAATTGAAACGACACGTATTGTATCGGACCACCTCGAGAACTCTCAAGATACGAAAAAAACGAAACGACCAATTTACTCAGACTTAAAAAGTAGATGCTAAATATCGCGCCATGGAGAAAACAATCCCGGCGCGTATAGCGGCTTCCGTTGCAGACATGGTCGACCGCTTCCTGCGCCTCGGTGAGAGTGGGCAGACAGCCGACGAAGCATCGCGCATCCGGGCCATCCGGTTATCCGTCATGGCGGCCACGACTCCGTGGATGATGGTCGCCAATCTCTGCAATGCGCTTCTGACACTATTTGCGTTCAAGGATAGCCCGTCATCGACATCGGTCTTCGTTGTCTGCAGCCTCATTCTCGCAGTCGCTGTCTACACCAGCTATACTTGGTGGCGGAACCGCAAACGAGGGCCGCGAGAGCGGGCGAGCATCCGCGGGACGAGCCGTGCCGTCATCTACGCATTTCTCTTGAGCGGCCTTTGGGCAATGCTCGACGTCGTGGCCTATCACACGGCCGATGAAACGCAGAGAATGGTGCTGATCGCGCTGACGGTCGGCATGGCCGGCGGAGGCGGCTTTGCGCTGGCGACGGTGCCGCCGGCCTCTCTCGTCTTCTGCAGCACGGTAGCCGTGGGCGCAGCCATCGCGCTCTCACGCGATCCTTCGATCGTCGGAGCCTACCTCTTTGTTCTCTATCTGGTATTTGCCGCCATCATCATCCGTTCCTCACTGGCGGTCTGCAACAGTCTCACCGAACGTGTCCGCGCAAAGCTTGCCGCCGACGAACAGCGTGATGTGATCAACCTTCTCCTGAATGATTTCGAAGAAAATGCCGCCGACTGGCTCTGGGGCGTCGACCAAGGCATGAACATGGAGCGGGCATCGATCCGCTTCTATGAGCAGCTCCAGGTGCCCGAGGGCATGGTGGTCGGCAAGCCACTGATCAACATCATGCCATTCTCAACCGTCGGCATAGACGGATTAGACTGCCGGCAGAATTTTGAGGCCTGCCTGGAAAAACGTCAGTCGTTTCGCGACCAGGACATCTGCGTCGAACTGGGCGGCGAGCTGGCGATCTGGTCACTGACCGCCAAGGCAATTCTGGATGAGCATGGCAATTTCAAGGGGTATCGCGGCGTCGGGCGTGATGTGACCGCCAGCCGGGAGAGCCGTCTGCGCATCGAGCACATGGCCCGCCACGACCCCCTGACGGAGGTTGGCAACCGGGTCATGTTGGCCGAGGATTTCGCCCGCGCTGTCTCCCGCTACGATCGTCTCGGCGACGCGTTTTCCGTCCTCGTTCTCGATCTCGACCGCTTCAAGCAGATCAACGACAACCTTGGACATGCTGGCGGCGACGAACTTCTGCGGGTCGTCTCGAGCATTTTGAGCCAGCTCTGCGGCGATGCAGACACGCTCGCCCGCATCGGCGGCGACGAATTTGCCATACTGCACCTGTCGGGAGACGATCCACAAAGCGCAGCAAGCCTCGCCGCAAGGATCATCAATACCCTCCAGAAACCCATTACCCTGCGGTCCGGTTCGGCACATATCGGCGTCAGTATCGGCATCGCCTGTGCGCCGATCGACGGCATCGATCCCGACCAGTTGATGCGTAGTGCCGATCTTGCGCTTTACCGGGCGAAGGCCGACGGGAGAAATCGCTATCGGTTCTTCGACAGTTCCCTGGACGCCGCCGCCCGCCGCCGCAGCCTGATCGAACGCGAACTGGCGCTGGCGATCGCTGAAGGAACGCTTGATATCAACTACCAGCCACTCGTCGATGCCCAGAGCCGGCACATCGTCTGTGCCGAAGCTCTCGTCCGTTGGAGCCATCCGACGCTGGGAGCGATCAGCCCTGGCGAGTTCATCCCCATTGCGGAAGAGACCGGCCAGATCGGCGCCATCGGCAGCTTTGTGCTGCGCCAGGCCTGCAAGGACGCAGTCAACTGGCCCGCCCATATCCGCATCGCCGTCAATCTGTCATCGCGGCAGTTTCTCGGCCCGGGCCTCTTGCCACTGGTCGAGTCGGCGCTGAGACAGAGCGGCCTTCCGGTCAATCGGCTCGAACTCGAAGTGACGGAAAGTCTTCTGATGGACATGAGCTCCGGCGTGGAAGGGACGCTTGCAGCGCTCTCCCGTCTGGGGCTCAGGATCGCCCTCGACGACTTCGGAACCGGCTTCTCCTCCTTGAGCTACCTGCGTCGCTATCACTTCGACAAGCTGAAAATTGATCAGTCGTTTATCTCAGATCTCGAAACCAATCAGGACAGCCGGGCGATCGTTGAAGCAATCATCAATCTCGCGCGCGATCTGCGCATGAGCGTCGCGGCAGAAGGGATCGAGACCAGGGCCCAGTTCGATATGCTGCGGCAGCTCGGATGCGGCGAAATCCAGGGCTACCTCGTCGGTCGACCGATGCCGGTCGACCGGTTCGAGGATTATCTCCGCGAAAACGGCAGTGCCGTAGAGCGCCTCTATGCGTGACGTCTATTCCAGGGGAACAGCAACGAGACGCAGGTTGCCGTCCTTGTCGGCGATCATCAGATAGCCGCTGCGGCGCCCCTCGCCCTTGATGCTGGTCAGCTTCTCGGCGACCTGCTTCGGTGTCTTCATGAATTCCTGTGCCACCTCGACGATGACCTCGCCGACCTTCAGTCCCTTGCCTTCAGCTTTGGAACCGGGAAGCACGCGCGTGATCAGCACCCCCTCGACACCCTCGGCGATCGAGAAGCTGACGCGCTTGGCATCGTCGAGGTTGGACAGTTCGACCCCGATCAGACCTTCGGTCACCGGCGCGCTTGCCTCGTCCTGAGGTGCTATCGTCTCGCCTGCGCCTTCCTCGGCATCCGGAGCCGGATCTTCCGGCATCGGCTGATCGGTCGGAGGCGTTGCCGGATCCTCCTGTCCATCACCGTCGGGTGCAGTCCCCTCTTCGTTCGGCTCCTGAGTCGTTTCCGCCTCCGTCTCGTCGCTGGCGACCTCATCGTTCTCCAGACGACCGAGCGTCACCGTCACCGTCTGTTCCTTGCCATCTCTGAGGATCACCACGTCGAGCGGCTCCCCGATCGGGCTTTCCGCCACGATGCGGGTCAGATCGCGTGTCTCGGAGATCGGCCGGCCATCGAAGCTGGTGATGATATCTCCGACCTGGATCGGGCCTGTGGCAACGGGTCCGCCTTCGACGATCCCGCTGATCAGGGCGCCCCGGGCGCGACCGATCTTCATGCTTTCCGCAACTTCGTCGGACACGGGCTGAATGCGCACACCGAGCCAGCCACGGCGCGTCTCGCCGAATTCGATCAGCTGATTGACGATGTTCTGCGCAAGCTCTGTTGGGACGGCAAAGCCGATGCCGATCGAACCACCGCTCGGCGAGATGATCGCGGTGTTGATCCCGATCACCTCACCGCTCATGTTGAACAGCGGGCCGCCGGAATTACCCTTGTTGATCGCCGCATCCGTCTGAATGAAGTTGTCGTAGGGGCCGGCATTGATGTTGCGACCGCTGGCCGAAATGATGCCGACGGTGACCGAGCCGCCGAGACCGAACGGGTTGCCGATCGCCATGACCCAGTCACCGATCCGCATCTTGCGGGAATCACCGAACTTGACTGAGGTGAGCGGCTGCGGCGGCTCGACCTTGAGCACGGAAAGATCGGTCTTGGTGTCCGTGCCGATCAGCTTGGCCTTCAATTTCGAACCGTCCGAGAAGATGACTTCAATGTCGTCGGCGTTCTCGATGACGTGGTTGTTCGTGACGATGAAGCCTGTCGGATCGATGACGAAGCCGGAGCCGAGCGAATTTACCCTGTTATTGCTGGGGCCGCTTTCGCGATTCTTGTAGAAATCCTCGAACAACTCCTGGAACGGAGAACCGTCCGGCACCTGCGGCAGGGGACCGTCGCCTTCCTCGGCGACACTCTGCGAGGTCGAAATGTTGACGACGGCTCCAAGCAGGCCGCTGGCGAGATCGGCCACCGATTCGGGCCCCTGCGCCTGTGCAGGCTGCTGAGCGATGGCGGGGGAGACGGCAAGCGCCGTACCCATGAGGAATGCCGACAAGATCGTTCGCGACATGCGGGCAGGTTTCATCATCGGCTTCCTCACTGATTGTCTGGGCTTTTGCTGAACATAAGTCGGTTTGGGCGGAGGGAAAATCACAATTCCCGGAATAGCTCTATCCGCTGCTTGCGACCAGATCTTGTCAGCCGCGCAGCAGCCACAGCATTGCCGCGCCGAAAGTGACAGCGGTCATGCCGACAAGCCGCAACTGGTCTTCTGGGATATGCGGCAGGAGCCGCGCCATCCGCACAAGAAAACGAGGGGCCAGCGCATAGGCCAGCCCCTCGATGATCAGAAAGATGGCAATCCCTGCGAACAGGTCATCCATCGTGTCAGTTGCCGACCGCGACCGGCGGTGCTGCCGGCGCTGGTGCCGGAGCGGGCGCAGCCCGTCCTGCTCCACCGGTTCCTACTCCGCTGTTGAAGAAGCGGAAGAAGTCGCTGTCTGGCGAGAGAACCATCGTGGTCCCCTGATTGCTCAGCGAAGCAACATAGGCACGCATCGAGCGGTAGAACTCGAAGAAGGCCGGATCCCGCTGGAACGCATCAGCGAAGATGCTGTTGCGCTGCGCATCGCCCTCACCGCGAAGGATTTCCGAATCGCGCTGCGCTTCGGCCTGGAGTTCGACGACCTGACGGTCGGCGATCGCCCGGCGACGCTGGCCTTCTTCGTTACCGCGTGCGCGGATCAGTTCCGCTTCGGCCAGACGTTCGGCCTTCATGCGCTCGAAGGTCTGCTGCGAGACTTCCTGGGTAAGGTCGGTACGGCGGATACGGACATCCGTGACCTGCAGGCCGAGGCTTTCGGCAGCGGCCTGGAGATCGTCGCGAACATCCGACATCATCGAACCACGCTCTTCCGAGAGAGCCGCATCGAAGTTGCGCAGACCGTAGACGCGGCGGAGGGCCGCATCGAGGCGGGTGCGCAGACGCGACTCGGCGGCTTCGCGATCGGCAGAGACCGTTTCACGGAAACGGCGGGCATCGGTAATGCGATAGACCGCAAAGGCATCCACTTCATAGAACGCACCGCCGCGGACCTGCACACGGATATCCGGCAGGTCGAAGCGCAAGGCGCGGTCTTCGACATACTGGACTCGATCAGCGTCCATGAAGGCGAAAGGCAGCTTGAAGTAGAGGCCCGGTTCGGCCTTCACGTCCTGGATCTGACCGAAGCGCAAAACGAGAGCCTGTTCGCGTTCATTGACCACGAAGATGGACGAGTATGCCAGGAAGAGCGCGACGCCGATCGCGACGAGGAAATAGGGGAGACGATTTTCCATCTCAGTTCCCTCCCGTCGAAGACTGGCCTGCCGGCTGATTGCTCGACTGACGCGTGATTTCGTTGAGCGGCAGATAGGGCAGAACCCCCTGCTGTTCGTCGATGATCACCTTGTTCGAATTGCGCAGGACATTCTCCATTGTTTCAAGATAGATGCGCTGGCGCGTGACGTCGGGTGCCTTGACGTATTCGTCGTAGATCGAGATGAAGCGCTGCGCCTCACCTTCGGCTTCCTTGACGACACGATCCTTGTAGGCGGCTGCCTCTTCACGGATCTGTGCGGACTGACCGCGTGCCTGACCGAGACGCTGGTTGGAATACTGGTTGGCCTCTTCGACGAAACGGTCTTCGTCCTGCTGGGCACGCTGGACTTCTTCGAAGGCTTCAGCCACCTCGCGCGGCGGCGCCGCATCCTCGATCGGAACAGCGTTGATCGCGATACCGGAGCCATAGGTATCCATGGTCCCCTGAATGATCGCCCGCACCTGTGTCGAGATTTCCTCACGATTGTCGCGGAATACATCCTGGGCCGGACGACGGCCGACGACTTCACGCATGGCGCTTTCGGCCACCTGCTGCAGCGTCTGCGAAGGATCTTCCAGGTTGAAGAGGAAGGCCTGCGGATCGGAAACCGTGAACAGCACCGAGAACTGGACGCTCACGATATTCTGGTCGCCGCTGAGCATGAGCCCGGCGCCCGGATTGTTGGAGGTCGGACGGCTGCCGACATTCTGCTGTTGCTCCGTGACCTTGACGATCTCGACCGATTCGACCGGCCAGAGATGGAAATGCAGGCCCGGCATCGAAATGTCCTGCTTCGGCTTGCCAAAGCGAAGTTCAACGCCGCGCTCGTCGGGCTGCACAGTGTAGATCGACTGCATGGCCCAGAAGGCGACAAGCACGATACCCACGATGACGAAGACGCCACCGTTGAAGCCACCGGGCACGACATTTTTCAGTCGATCCTGGCCCCGGCGGATGAGGTCCTCGAGATCCGGAGGCTGATTGCCGCCGCCGCCGCTGCCGCGTGGCCGGTTCGGCCCCTGCCCCCAGGGACCCTGATTGTTACCGCCGCCACCGCCGCCGCCCCATGGACCGCCGCCGCCGCCGTTTTGATTGCTCCAGGGCATCAATACCTCTTTGCTGTAAAAAGCTCCCAAGTCCCCCGCCCGCTGGCCGATCGGCTAGCATGCATGAGGTTCCAGAGGGTTATAGGTATCGTGGCCCCGCCTTTCAACGCGAAGGGGGCAACTTCTTCATCGGAAAGGGCAAATTTTGCGTTATCAGGCGCTTCTGCGACGGTATATCGCGTATCGCGTCGGGAAATTGTCCTTTTCGCCCGCCGGAACCGAAGTCTCCTCGATGAGCTCGAACACCGCAGGATCGATCTGCGGAAACGAGGTATCGCCATCAACGACCGTCTCGACATGCGTGACATGCAACATGTCGGCATGCTCAAGCGCCTGACGGTAGATTTCCCCACCGCCGACGATACAGACTTCCGCGACGCCACTTGTGCGGGCCATGCTTTTCGCACGGTCCAGCGCGTCTTCGAGGCTCGCCGCGCTTTCCACGCCGGGCATGTCGAAGACCTCGCTGCGGCTGACGATGATGTGTGGACGACCCGGCAGCGGCTTCGACCCGACGGATTCGAAAGTCTTGCGCCCCATCACCAGCGGCTTGCCCATGCTCAGCGCCTTGAAGCGCCTGAGATCCGTCGACAGCTTCCACGGCATGTCGCCATCACGGCCGATAATGCCGTTTTGCGAAACGGCCACGATGATCACGGTCTTGATGGGAGTCATGCTCTTTTGTCCTCGCCGCGCCTAGACGGCGATCGGTGCCTTGATGCTCGCATCGGCTTCATAGCCGACCAGGCTAAAGTCCTCATAGGCAAAGGAAAACAGATCCTTCACCTCGGGATTGAGTTTCATCACCGGCAATGCCTTCGGCGTGCGGGTCAGTTGAAGCTTGGCCTGGTCGAAATGGTTCGCATAGAGATGCGCATCACCCAGAGTGTGCACGAAATCCCCCGGCTCGAGCCCCGTCACCTGGGCCATCATCAAGGTCAGCAGCGCATAGGACGCAATGTTGAAGGGCACGCCGAGAAAGATGTCGGCAGAGCGCTGGTAGAGTTGGCAGGAGAGCCGTCCGTCGGCGACGTAGAACTGGAACAGGCAGTGGCAGGGTGGCAGCGCCATTTCGTCCACCAGCGCCGGGTTCCAGGCGGTGACGATATGCCGGCGCGAATTGGGGTTCGTCTTGATGCTCTCGACGAGCCGGGCCATCTGGTCGATATGGCCGCCATCATAATCCGGCCAGGACCGCCACTGCGCACCGTAGACAGGTCCGAGATTGCCGTCTTCGTCGGCCCATTCGTCCCAGATGCTGACGCCATTTTCCTTGAGGTAGCGGATATTCGTGTCACCCTTCAAGAACCAGAGCAGTTCATGAATGATCGACTTCAAGTGCAGGCGCTTGGTCGTGATGACAGGAAAGCCGTCGGCCAGATCGAATCGCATCTGATGACCGAACACGGAGCGCGTGCCGGTTCCGGTGCGATCGCCGCGGTCACTGCCGTTGTCCAAAACATGGCGCAAGAGGTCGTGATACTGGTGCATGGGTCTAGTCCCGATCTATTCTGGGCGCAGCTTACTTCCGGCGCGACCTTTAACCAATCCGCCAAATCGTCTTTTCCCCGCTCGATCGCTGCCCTGCGCTCCTGGGAATTTATCGCAGACCGACGATTGTGCTTCCACCCTCTTTTCATCAGGGACGGAAACACCTATATCAGCCTTGCCGGGGCTTGCTCCGGATATGGCGATAAACGGTCGATGTAATAAACCTATTGGACCCGGGGGCGGTACCCGGCGCCTCCACCAAAAACCGGTCGATGACGAAGTCTTTGCGGACCGGCTTTTGATGGGGGCGAAATAGGATCGACAAGGGCGTAAAGATCGAACTTTTGCTCGGCATGATACCGCCGTTATCGGGTCACAAGTGTAGTTGCAAACGACAACAACGCTAAGGGTTACGCTCTCGCTGCCTAACGGTGGTGCGGGAAACCCGCTCTAAGTCCTTAGGGTTAGCCCCTTAAGGCGGGGTCCGAAGGCACCTGGCAACAGAAGCCTTCACCTAACTTCTCCCTCAGTCTTTCCCCATGAATTGCTTCGGATTTCGCCGCTACCCGCAGGCCGCGAATTGATGTACATTCGCCGAACCAGTTTAACGCGTCGGGGCTTTTCCGCGTCGCCGCGTCATGGCATAAGCCGTCGAAATCGGCATGATTAGGAAAGCAGGATCTGATGGGGCACGACCACATTCGCTACGACATTCTGGCCCAGGACGCCCTGCGCGGAGTCATCCGCAAGGTCTTGACCGAGGTTGCGGCGACAGGCCGGCTGCCCGGCGACCACCACTTCTTCATCACCTTCCTGACCGGAGCGCCGGGCGTGCGCATCTCCCAGCACCTCAAGGCGAAATATGCCGAGCAGATGACGATTGTCGTGCAGCACCAGTTTTGGGAGCTCAAGGTTACCGACAGCCTGTTCGAGATCGGCCTCTCCTTCTCCGACACGCCCGAGAAGCTGGTCATCCCCTTCAATGCCATCCGCGGCTTCTATGATCCGTCGGTGAACTTCGAACTCGAATTCGATGTCCCATTGACGGAGGAGGAAGAGAACGACGCCGAAATCACGGCTTATCCGGTGGAAGCCATTGCGAAGACGGATGAGCCGGAATCTGCGAAATCGGACGAGAAGAAGGAAGGCTCGGTCGTCTCGCTCGACGCCTTCCGCAAGAAGCAGTGATCTGACGAATGGCCGGGCCGATGCCCGGCCGTCTTCATCGAGGGACCAGAATGGCCGCAGACGTCGTCAATCTCCGCCAGTTCCGCAAGGCGAAGGCCCGTAGCGAGCGTGAGACGACCGCCGAACAGAACCGCATAACCTACGGGCGGACCAAGGCGGAAAAGTCCCTCACCCGGGCGCAGAACGACAAGGCTTTCCGTGAACACGAGCAGGGCCGCATCGAAAAGTCGGATCCGGAGTAAGGGCCCGCCTGTCCTTGGCGATCCTGTCAGCGCCATCCTCCGAATATTCTCCCGGAGATCCGTCATGATCCGCAAGCGCTCGATCACCCTTCACGGCCACAGGACGAGTTTCTCCGTCGAAGACGCGTTTCTCGACGAACTCAGGACAATCGCCTCTGAACGTGGACTGAGTTTCGCGGCCCTGATCGCAGACATCGACGAAGCCCGGCCACTTGATTCGAACCTCTCGTCCGCATTGCGCCTCTTCGTGCTGCGGGACCTGAAGGAGAGGCATCAACGCCCATGAAATACACAATGCGAGACATGCATAATTAGGTATCGCGTTGTATCGTTCATCCTGTGATTCCCGAAGGGTAGACCCCAGGGCCCATCGCCGCCGGATTTTGTATTGCCTCTGGCGAATCGTTCCAGCACCCATTCAGCAAGAGGCCATTTTCCATGACGACGGTTTCCACCTCGACTACCCAGACGATCTTATCGTCCACAAGCAACTCGACCTCTGCAATCAAGTCTGAGATCGCAAGTCTTGAGGCAAGCATTTCCAGTCAGGAAGAGGCCTTGAGCTCGGCCACTACGGACGACGAGGAGGCGGAAATCAATGAAGCGCTTACGGAGCTCCGCGCAGCACTCGCCGTTGCCGAAGCGAAGCTGGCCCAGCTGAATCCGACCTCCGAACCGACGGCAGAAGTTCCGGCCGAAACACTGCTGTCGGGTGAAAGCGAAACAATCGGCACATCGAACCTCTCCGAGAATGTCGAAGACACACCCTTTGGTGAGCGGACGGCATATGTTTGATCCGGTCGATCCGGACCCGGCCCCGGTTCAGTTGACCCCCGGCAAGCCATTGAACTGAAGTTCCGGCAGGGGCTGGCGGGTCACCCGCTCCTCCGGCGCCACTGGTACGACCGGTTGCGATGGAACTGTCTCCGTCGTCACAAAGCCCCGCTCCTCCGGAATCGGCGGATCAGAGGGCTTCGGAGCCGCGTCAGCCTCTCTGGCAGCCTCCAAGGCTGCTGCATCAGCTTCCGCCTTCAACCGGGCTTCTTCTTCCAGCCTGAGCCGTTCAGCCTCGGCACGCCGGCGCTCGTCGTCTCGGGCGCGTGCAAGGGCTGCCTCCCGCCTGAGCCTCTGCTTCTCCAGAACGGTCGCCTGCAGTGCCTCGACCCGCCGCCGCTCGGCCTCGAAGGCTCGCAAGGAGAAGAAATTGGTGAGCTCGGTCACGTCGAGCACCCGTTCGGGCGCAAGGGTCGGCCCCTTGAGCAACAGGCGAAGATCGGGCTGTGTCCCGTCCATGGCAGCATCCCCGGCATCGAAGGCAATCCCTACCTCCCCATCCAGCGTGCCGGCACGCAGATCCAGTCGCAGCGCGCCGTCGAGTTCCGCCTGCGCCGTCTGATGGGTCGCGGCCTGGACACGCACGGTGCCGTCCGACAGCGCGAAAGGCACGGTTACATCCCCCAGCGGCGTGGATCCGGCCGTGATCAGTCTTTCCACGAGCGCCAGGACCTTTTCCTCATCGATCTCGGTGCCGAGTGCATCGGCTTCGGTGATCAGCCTCGGCATGATGGACAGATCGAACTCATCCAGCGTCAGGCCCTTCATCCGCGCCTCCCCGGATCCGCTCGACATTCCGATCAGCTCGGCCGGCGTCTTGCCACCACCCTCCACGACGAAGGTGAGGTCCATGCGGCCCGAAGGACTGTCCGTCGTCGCGATGCCTCGTTCGACACGCAAAGCGTTAACCATGCGGGCGATATCGCCGTCGGCCAGATCGAGCCGCGCCCGAAGGAAGCCGTTTCCGTCGGTATTCGCCACCGAGAAGCGCCCTTTGATCCGCCCGCCCAGCCAATCGGCCGACACGTCATCGAAGGTGAGTTCGCCGGCCTTGTTGCGAAGCGTTCCGGATAGATCGGTCATGGCTTCGCCCAGACCGGGCCAGAGCCGGTTGACGGTCAGCCCCAGATCGAGATCGAAAGGCAGTGCCATGGGCCCCAAGGCTGCAGAAGACAGAGCGCCGCTTGTCGGATCTCTCAGCGGGCCGACCGCGGTTTCCGCCAGCCAGTCGAGGTCGAGCTGATCGAGAGTGACCTTCCCGACGGCAGATGGCACCGCAGTCGTCAGATCGACACGCCCCTCGGCCGCGACCGCTTGACCGGCAAGGCTCGCCTCGAAACTCTCGACGGCAAGTTGGCCCTTGGCCAGCGAAAGCCGCGTTTCGCCCGTGATCGGTACGCCGGTCGCTGCATCGGGCAAGCTCAGGCCAAGCGCCATCAGATAGGGGCCGATATCATCACTTTCGAGCGAGACCTGCCAATCACCGTCAAGAAGGCCGGACGTGTCAAACGCTGTCAGTTCCGCGGTCGCGTCGAGGGTCGTTGCGACGCCGGCGAAGCGCACAACGGCCTCGGCATTCCCGTCACCTGCCGCGTCAAGCGTGAGGGTCAGCGCACCGCCCTCCCCGATCGTCCAGGGCAAGGGATTGAAACCTGCTTGCCCGAGCAGGATCTGCGCCTCATCATTTTCCAGCTGCAGCTCGAAGCGCCGCTTGCCGCCTGACAGAAGGGTTGAAAGATCACGAGCGCCAGCCTTCAGCGAAACCACACTGTCGGAGGCTCGACCGCTCGCATTAAGAACCACCGCCCCGTCTTCCGGAACGCTCAGCGTGATCTGGATATCCGTGTCCTGATACCAGAGTGCGGCCTTGGCCAGCCGTTCGATGATGGGGCTGTTCGGCAACCGCTCACGCAGCAGCGTCAGGAACGGTTCCGGATTGGCAGATTTGAATGCGATCTGCCCCTCGCCGACCGGCTGGGTCTCGGTATCTCGCAGCTTGCCGCTGACGCGCAACGAACTGCCAGCCACATTGCCAAGGTTCAGGCGCTCGATGGCAAGCTGGCCGGACTGGTAGGTCACGATCGCCTCGACCTGTTCGGCGGTGACGCCGAATGCCAGCAATTCGTCGACATTCAAACGGGCAGCGACCCGTTCGGCCAGAAGACGCTGTTCGGCATCCTCACCGATGATGAGGGCCGCGATCGCCCGCGCGGCGTCCAGATCAAGCTTTTCTCCATCGAGATCGACGGAAAGGCTTGCCGCGGAACCGGCGCGCGACTCGCGTTCGATCCGGCCCTTCAGGGGCTCCGCACCGATCGCAAGCTCCAGCTTCTCGAAGCGTTGCAGCTCCGGGGTCAGGTTGACGGAAGCGGAAAAACCGGCGGATGTCAGCCCGCGGATGGCCGGATCCACCCGGCCCGAAATCCATGTGGCCAGTCCCGACGGTTGTGTCGAGGCGACAAGCAGGTTTCCTTCAAAGGACGGCGTGCCGATGAGCACCAGCCGTCCGCTCGCCTCGACCTGGGTGCGTCCAGGCAGCAATCCGACAGCCCTGTCCACGGTCCAGCCGTCACCGGCCGGGCGAATGTCAAGCTGCAGATCCCGGAATACCGCATCTCCGGCCACGAGCGCCGGCAGCCGCAGGCTTGCCCGGCCGGGCACCTTGGGAATCGGGATCTGCGCGGCTGTCGCCAGAAGCAACACCATCCTCTGCTGGACAGAAACGGACCCGTTCCGTGACGTCTTTGCCCGGCTCCCGTCGGCCGCCAGCCGGTTGACATCGACCTGCTGCCCCTCGGCCGTCAGCAGGAATTCCGGGTTCGTACCCGTGTCGAGCTTGGCTTCACCGGTGATCACATAGGGGTCGACGAAATCGCCAAGTTCCAGCCGGTAGGTCGGGATGGTGATGCTGTCATTCGCCAGCTTGAACTCACCGCGAACGCGCGGGGCCGGCGCCGGCTTCTGGCCGGCCTCGAAAGACTCGGGCGCGTCGGCGACTTTCCAGGTCGACGTGAAATTTCCTGTGTAATGCGGCTTGCCGTCCTGGAGGGCCAGATCCCCCTCAAGCATGAGGTCGAAAGGCCGCCTCTCGGGATCGATACGCATCCTCAGCGGCAGGGAGGCCCCGGCGAATTCGGATGTCGTGAGGCCGAAACTTGCTGCCTCTCCATCCAGTTCGGCACGTCCCTCGATGGACCACGGACCGGCGAGCGTGCGCGCAGAAAGAGATGCGTCGAGATTGGTCAGGATCCGGTCGCGTCCCGACTGCTGGTCGATGAACTCGATCGTACCACCACTGACGGAAACCTTTTCAAGGACCACGGTTCGGGCGGGAATGCTCGGCCTGCTGCCGCGCAGCCAGTCCAGCGAACCATCCGCCAGCAAACGGATGCGCGCCTGCGGTTCCTCGATCCGCATGTCGAAAATGCGGGCCTCCCCTGAGAGGAAAGGCGCAAGCTCCGCGTCGAGCGAAAACCGCGCCACCCGCACCAATGGCGTCCCGTCGACATCGGTGCCGACGGTCACATCCTCCATTGTGACAGAGGGGAACGGCAGGAGCCGCGCGCTGACCGCTCCATTGACCACAACCTTCTTGCCGAGCAACTGGCTCGCCTGGTCCTCGAAGTTCTGACGGAAATTGGTCCAGTCGACGAAGACAGGCGCCAGCAGGGCTGCAAAGAGCGCAACCACCACAAGACCGCCAAGCGTTGCCAGTATGCGTCCGAGCACGGATGTCCACTCCCTTGATTACGGCCCGAAGGTAACGCAATTCACCAGCGGGGCAACCCGCAAGCTCTTGCAGTCACTGGCGAAAGATCTTGCCGGGATTGAATATATTGTCAGGATCGAGGCTCGCCTTGATGGCGCGCATCGCCGGCAGTGCCGAGCCGAGTTCCTGCTCCAGATAGCCGATCTTGCCCTGCCCGATCCCATGCTCGCCCGTGCAGGTTCCGTCCAGCGCAAGTGCTCGGCCATTCAGCCGCTCCAGGAAGGCTTCCGCCTTTTCCACATCCGCTGCATCCTTGTCGTTGAAGAGCAGAAGAACGTGAAAATTGCCGTCACCCGCATGCCCGACGATCGGCGCGAGAAACCCCTGTTCGCGAATGTCGGCCTGCGTTGCGGCAACGCATTCGGCGAGCCTGGAGATCGGCACGCAGACATCGGTCGAGAGTGCTGCAAGCTCCGGCGCCAGCGCCCGGCTTGCCCAATAGGCATTGTGGCGGGCCTTCCACAACTGGCTCCGCTCTTCCGCATTCGCCGTGTAGGCGAATTCATCACCGCCGAAATCGGCCGCGATCTCTCTGAACTGCGCGGCCTGCAGGGCGACCGTCTCCTCGGTCCCGTGAAACTCGACGAAGAGCGTCGGGCGTTCGGCATAGGAGAGCTTCGAATAGGCGTTGCAGGCGCGGATCTGCATCTCGTCGAGCAACTCGATTCGCGCAACCGGAATGCCCAACTGGATGGTCATGATCACCGCGTTGCAGGCGTCTTCAAGCGTGGGGAAGGCGCAGACGCCGCCACTGATCTTGGCCGGAATGCCCTGCAGACGCAGCGTGATAGAGGTGATAATGCCGAGCGTGCCCTCCGAACCGACAAAGAGACGCGTCAGGTCGTAGCCGGCCGAGGATTTGCGGGCCCGCCGGGCCGTGCGGATCTCTTCACCGTTGGCGGTGACGACGGTGAGCGCCAGGACATTGTCCTTCATCGTGCCGTAGCGCACGGCATTGGTGCCGGAAGCACGCGTCGCCGTCATGCCGCCGATCGAGGCATTGGCACCGGGATCGATGGGGAAGAAAAGGCCGGTGTCACGCAGATAGGTGTTGAGGTCCTCGCGGGTTACGCCCGGCTCGACCGTGCAGTCGAGATCCTCGGCATTGACCGAGAGGATCCTGTTCATCCGGGTAAAGTCCACGGAAATCCCGCCACTGGGGGCGTTGACCTGCCCCTCCAGCGACGAACCGGTGCCGAAAGGAATGATCGGCACACGGTGGGCAGCGCAAACACGCACGATCTCCTGCACTTCGGCCGCAGCCTCGACGAACACCACACCGTCGGGACGCTGCGACGGCAGATAGGTGGTCGTGTGGCTGTGCTGCTCCCGAAAGCTCTCGCCGATCTGGAAACGTTCGCCGAAACGCTGTTTCAGCATGGGCAAGACCAGCGCGATGCCGTCTTCGTTGCGCTTGCCGTCGATTACATCCTTGCGGGCCATCCGCGACCTCTCGAATTCAGCCATGGGGCGCAGCGGCGACGTGCCGGTGCGCCCCTGCTATGGGATAGGCCTTGAGATTTGTCCAGACGGCCGAAGCGCACAGCCGAGCGCCCTAGCCGGTCACTCCGCTGCAATTCGCGGAGGAGCACCGGCATCATTGGCGATCTTGAGCGTGGCATCCTCCAGCTCCGTCTTCAGGCGCGCCTCTTCCTGGGCATGTGGCTTGGAGAAGCCTGCGAGCAACAGGTAGGCAACGGGGGTGATGTAGAGCGTGACCAGCGTCGCGAAGCCGAGACCGCCGACAATCACCCAGCCGAGCGCAATACGCGCTTCGGCACCTGCACCTTGCGCCAGCACCAGCGGCACCCCGCCGAGCACAGTCGCGATCATCGTCATCATGACCGGACGCAATCTGATCGTGCAGGCCGTCTCGATCGCCTCCCGCACGGAGAGCCCCCGGTCACGGAGCTGGTTGGCGAATTCAACAATGAGAATGCCGTTCTTCGCCATCACGCCGACGAGCAGCACGAGACCGATCTGGCTGTAGACGTTGAGCGTCGACCCCGTCACGATCAGCGCGAACACGGCACAGGCCAGACCGAGTGGCACCGTCGCCATGATGATCAGCGAGGAGATCACACTTTCGAACTGCGCGGAGAGCACCAGGAAGATGATCGCGATGGCGAAGCCGAAGGTGAGCGCCATGCCATAGCTGTTCTCTTCCAGCGTCGCAGCCTCCGCAAGCGGAATGAGCCTTGCACCAGGCGGCAGGAGCGGCTGAACGATCTGCGTCACCATCTCGACGGCATCTCCAAGAGCGACACCATCCCCAAGCCCGGCCGAGAAGGAAACCGAGGCAAGCTGTTGCTCGCGGTTCAGGGTTGGCGAGACGGCCTTCTCTTCCAGCGATGCAATGGTCGACATCGGCACCACACGGCCATCTGATGTCGTGAGGAAGATGTTCTCCAGATCCGTCGGATCGTTGATCGGCTGGGTGCTCGACACCAGTCGAACCGGGATCGAGTTACCGTCAACGAAGACGTCCGTGACCGACCGCCCTTCGAGCAGGGCTTGCAACGAGGTGCCGATGGCGCCGATATCGATGCCGAGATCGGATGCGCGTTCCCGGTCGATCGTCACCGAGATCTGCGCCTGGGTCGGCTCGTTTTCGAGACGCGGTGTCTGGAACTCGGGGCGGACACTCAGTTCCTCGACGATCTTGATCGCCGCGGCCGTGAGCGTCTCATGGTTCGAGCCGACCACCGCCATCTGCAGTCCACTGCCAGCGCCACGAATACGCAGACTGTTGGTCTGGAACACGTTGCCGCGAAGCGCCGGCACCTTGGCGGCCGCCGCATTCACGTCCTGAACGATCTCGTTCTGGTTGCGCGCACGCTCCGACCACGGCGCGAGCGTCATCACCATGAAGGCGCTGTTCGACGAGCCCTGACCGGAAATCGAGAAGATGTTCTGGATCTCGCCACTGTCTCTCAGTGGCTGCAGGTTTTCCTCGACCCTTTGCAACTGGTCGCGGGTATAGGCGAGGCTCGACCCTTGCGGTGTCGAAAGCCGCATCAGAACCAGCGAGCGGTCCTCGCGGGGTGTGATCTCGCTCTGGATCCCCGTAAAGGCAACATAGGCCGCCCCCGAAAACACCAGGGCGAAGATGCAGACCAGCAGAGGATTACCGAGCCCGGCCCGCAGTGTCCGTGCATAGAAGCCGGCGAAGCGCTTGCCGAATGCACTCAGCAAGCCGCGGTCGTCCTTGGTTTCGCGTGACAGCATGCGCGATGCCATCATCGGGCACAGCGTCAGGGCAGTGGCCGAAGAAAGCAGCACCGCGAAGGCGAGCACGAAACCGAATTCGCGGAACAGGCCGCCGAGCTGGCCCGGCAGGAATGACAGGGGCACAAAGACCGCAGCGAGCGTCGCCGTGGTCGCAATGACGGCAAAGAACACTTCCTGCGTCCCGAGCACCGCCGCGGCGCGCGGCCCCATCCCCTCCGCCCGACGACGGACGATATTTTCGAGCACGACAATTGCGTCGTCCACCACGAGACCCGTGGCGAGAACGATGGCAAGCAGGGTCAGGATGTTGAGCGAAAAGCCGACGAGATAGATCGCCGCCAGCGTCCCGATCAAGGCGACCGGCATGGTGAGCGCCGGGATCAGGGTCGCTCTCCAGTCGCGCAGGAAGAGGAAGAGGACCACGAGCACGATGACGGCCGAGAGCCCGAGCGCGATCTCGACCTCATGCAAAGCCCCCTGAATGAAGACCGCGTCGTCGCTGGTGACGATGACACGCGTCCCCTCAGGCAGGGCGCTCGCCATGGCATCCACGGCGCCATGAACGCCTGCCGAAATGTTCAAGGTGTTGGACTGCGCCTGGCGGATGATGCCGAGGCCGACGCCCTGGACGCCATTGGAACGCAGCGAGGTCGAGCCTTCGTCAGGCCCGAGTGTCACCGTTGCCACATCGCGCAGCCGGACGCGATCGCCGATCAGGACGTTCTCGAAATCCTCGACCGTGGTCAGATTGGCGGTCGCCCGCACGACGATGTCTTGTGTCTGCGATTCAAGCGAGCCAGCCGGCACGTCGAGCGAAGAGTCCTGCAGCGCCGTTGCAAGGCTGGCGATGCTGAGCCCCCGGCTGGCGAGCGCCGCCTGATTGACGTCGATCCGGAAGACCTTTTCCTGATCGCCATAGACCTGGACGTCGGCGACGCCTTCGACTGCTGCCAGCCGGTCGGAGATCTCGTTGTCGACCAGAAGCGTCAGATCTTCCATGGAGAGCGTGGTGGAGGTCACGGCAAGCCGCATGATCGGCTGCGAGTCCGCATCCGCCTTCACGATGCGTGGTTCATCCGTATCGTCGGGCAACTGGTTACGCACCCGGCCCAGCGCATCGCGCACATCGTTTGCAGCGACGGCCAGGTCGACACTATCGCTGAATTCGAGCGTCGTCCGGCTGTCCCCGAACTGGGAGCGCGAGGACATCGACTTCAGACCACTCACCCGGGCGACGGCGCCCTCGATGATGCGCGTCACCTCCTGATCCATGGTTTCGGCCGAAGCGCCGTCATAATCAGTGCTGACCGTGATCACCGGCTGGTCGACATCGGGCAATTCGCGAATTTCGATGCCGGCCAGGGCCGCGAGACCCGCCACGACGAGCAGGGTGTTAAGAACCGCCGCGAGCACCGGCCGGCGGACGAAGAGCGCGGTGAAGCTGCGCCCGGACTGTTCGGAAGCGTTCTCTGTCGAACTCATCGTACGGCAACCTCCCCGGAACCGGCCTTGGCTTGTCCAACAATCTCGATCGCCCCACCCTCACGCACACGCTGCAGGCCTTCGACCGCCACGACATCCCCTTCCTTCAACGACGCCTCGACCAGGATCTGGTCCGAATTGCGCTGAACGATCGTCACACGCGTCTTCACGGACTTGTTATCGACAATCTGCCAGACGAAGGATCCCTCGCCGTCCCACTGGACCGCGAGCGGATTGACCGCCGCATATCGATCACCGGGGAAACGCATCGATACGGCAAACGACATGCCGGCGCGCAGGACATCGTCCGGATTGTCGATCTTCGCACGAATTCGGATCGTGCGACTTGCCTGATCCACACGGCTGTCGACGGCCTCGACGACGCCGTTGAAGGCCTGTCCCGGGCGCGAGACGGACCTTGCCTCGACCGGCATGCCCGGTCGGACAGCTGCCACGAAACGCTCGGGAGCCCAGAAATCGACCAGAAGCTGGCTGCGATTGTCGAGGGAAACGATGGCGGTCGTGTTCGTTACATTGTCGCCGACATTGACGCCGACGATCCCGATCACGCCGTCGATCGGTGCCACGATGTCGCGGCGCTTCAGGTTGAGTTCGGCCGTGGTGAGCTGCAGCTGTGCCTGCTCCTCAGCAATCTGTGCATCCAGGACATCGAGTCGCGAGAAGCTCTGCAGGTTCCGGTAGGATTCGGCTTTTTCCTTGGCGCTGCGCAGCGCCACGGCCGACTGATCGCGCAAGATAACCTGTTCTTCCCGATCCAGCCGGGCGATCACGTCGCCCTTCGTCACCTTCTGGCCGGACGAGACCAGGATTTCCGCAAGGGTCCCGGAGGCCTGCGGCATAACGGTCACGGCCTCGATGGCCTCTCCGTCGCCGATCGCGCTCAACCGGTCGTTCACCACGCCCATGGTCACCGGCTGCGTGGCCACAAGAATGGCCTGGTTGCCACCGCCACGACGGTTGCCCTGAGCCTGACCGCCGCCTTGCCCTTGTCCTTGCCCTTGTCCTGCACCTTGTCCCTGGCCGCCGGACTGCGCCTGCCGCCTGCCCTGTCCTTCACCCTCAGGCCCGCTGGACAACAGCGCGACCGCCGATGCCGGCACGCCCATGGAAACGAGCGTTCGCCCTGCTCCGGGTGAAAAATAGACCAGGGCACAGAGACCCGCGAAGAGAACGGCAAGACTGATGGCGAGTTGCTTCCAAATCGGCATGCAAGGCTCCAAAATGTAAAAACGGAATGTCAGCCGCTAAGTATCGGGTGCAAACGGTCGGTGGCAATGGCACAACGTCAAGCTTACTGATTTGTAATCTCGCGTCTTTTCACGCCACCGTGAACACGGCTCGGTTCACACCACAGATATGCGCCTCTTCCACAATATCATGGGCGGCGTCCGGAGACGTTTGAAATCCGTGAGTTAGCAGGCGCGAGGAATAAAACCAGAACGCCGTCACTGGCCTTTCCGACCCGAATCACTACATTGGGCCGCATGAGTAACGGTTTCGACGACATTCCATTCTTCGATGAAGAACCCGCGCCGCGCAAGCCGGCCGCATCTCTGACCCCTGCTGCAGGAGCCGGCGCGCCCTCCGGTGGTGGCCTCGGCATTGCGGCCCGCGCCATGGCCGCCCGGAACCAGGCCCGCGCGCCCGACTATCTCTCCGGCCTCAACCCCGAACAGCGCGAGGCAGTCGAAACCGTCGATGGCCCCGTATTGGTACTGGCCGGTGCGGGTACGGGCAAGACCCGCGTGCTGACCACCCGTATCGCCCATATTCTCGCGACCAATCACGCCTATCCCAGCCAGATTCTCGCGGTGACCTTCACCAACAAGGCCGCGCGCGAGATGAAGGAGCGCGTCGGTCATCTCGTCGGCGGTGCAGTCGAGGGCATGCCGTGGATGGGCACCTTCCACTCCATCGGCGTGAAGCTGCTGCGGCGCCATGCCGAACTGGTTGGCCTCTCCTCCGCCTTCACCATTCTCGATACCGACGACGTCGTGCGCCTCATCAAGCAGATCATCCAGGCCGAAGGGCTGGATGACAAGCGCTGGCCGGCCAAGCAGTTCGCCCAGATGATCGACGGCTGGAAGAACAAGGGTCTCGATCCGGCGCAGATCCCGGAGGGCGATGCCCGCGCCTTCGCCAACGGCAAGGGGCGCGAACTCTATGCCGCCTATCAGGCCCGCCTCAAGACGCTCAATGCCTGTGATTTCGGCGACCTGCTGCTGCATCCGATCCGCATGTTCAAAGCCAATCCGGATGTGCTGAAGGAATACCATCAGCGCTTCAAATATGTCCTCGTCGACGAATACCAGGACACCAACACCGCCCAGTACATGTGGCTGCGTCTGCTTGCCCAGCGTCCGCCGGGCGTGCCGCAGAATGTCTGCTGCGTCGGCGACGACGATCAGTCCATCTATGGCTGGCGCGGCGCGGAGGTGGACAACATCCTGCGCTTCGAGAAGGACTTCCCCGGCGCCAAGGTCATCAAGCTTGAGCGCAACTACCGATCGACGGAACACATCCTCGGTGCGGCCGGCTTCCTGATCGCCCACAATGAGGGCCGCCTCGGCAAGACGCTGTTTACCGACCGTGTGGATCCCAACGACGACAAGGTCGTGGTTCACGCCGCCTGGGATTCGGAAGAGGAAGCCCGGGCCGTCGGCGAGGAGATCGAACAGCTCCAGCGCAATCAGCACCCGCTGAACAACATGGCAATCCTGGTACGCGCCTCCTTCCAGATGCGCGAATTCGAAGACCGCTTCGTCACGCTCGGCCTCAACTACCGCGTCATCGGCGGCCCACGCTTCTACGAGCGCCTCGAAATCCGCGATGCCATGGCTTACTTTCGTCTGGTCTGCCAGCCGGCCGACGATCTCGCTTTCGAGCGCATTGTCAACACGCCCAAGCGTGGCCTCGGCGACACGACGATCCGCAATCTGCACGACTATGCCCGTGCCCGGGACATCCCGATGCTGGCGGCAGCGACCGACATCATCGAAACGGATGAGTTGAAGCCCAAAGCCCGCAAGGCGCTCTTCGACGTCGTGACCGATTTCCGCCGCTGGCAGTCACTGCTCGAAACCACGCCACATACCGAGCTCGCAGAGCAGATCCTAGACGAAAGCGGCTACACGGCGATGTGGCAGAACGACAAGTCTGCCGAAGCGCCGGGACGACTGGAAAACCTGAAGGAACTCATCCGCTCGATGGAGACCTTCGAGAGCCTGCGCGGTTTCCTCGAGCACGTGTCGCTGGTCATGGACGCCGAGACCAACGAGAACCTCGACGCCGTCTCGATCATGACGCTGCATTCGGCCAAGGGTCTGGAATTCGAGACCGTCTTCCTGCCGGGCTGGGAGGAAGGCCTGTTTCCCCATCAGCGCGCGCTGGACGAGGGCGGCCGCTCGGGCCTCGAAGAGGAGCGCCGGCTTGCCTATGTCGGCATCACGCGAGCCAAGCGCCGTTGCCACATCTGGTTCGTCTCCAACCGCCGCATCCATGGGCTGTGGCAATCAACCCTGCCGTCACGCTTCCTTGAAGAATTGCCGCCTGCGCATGTGGAAGTGGCCGAGTCAGAAACTTCCTATGGCGGCTATGGCCGAAATCCTTATGGCCAGTCCCGCTTCGACAAGCAGGAGCCCTTCCAGAACAGCTATTCGACGCCCGGCTGGAAACGCGCCCAGGCCAACAAGACCGATGCCACGCGTGACAACTGGGGCAGCCGCTCCGGCCATGCCGTCGAGCGCATCGGTTACGGTGAGAGCGGCCCGAGGGCGAAGACCATCGACGGCGAACTCGTCGCCAAGTCGTCAGCGACCGAACCCTCGCGTTTTTCAGTCGGCGACCGCGTCTTCCACATCAAGTTCGGCAATGGCAACATCGCGTCGATCGACGGCAACAAGCTGACGATCGATTTCGACCGGGCCGGCCAGAAACGGGTTCTGGACGGGTTTGTCGAGCGAGTAGCTTGACATAAAGCCTCACTCGACCAGCCCGGGATCTAATGGTAAAGCCGCCGCAATGATCGAAAAGACCAAGGGACAAACACTGTGTCCGGAATGCTGAATAGAACTGTTGCGCGAGTTCTTTACTACACCCAAAATACCGTACGAGACGCAATTCCACGCCGCTATTTCATCGCAAAACGTTCTGGCGTCCTGAACGCGCTTGAAAAAGCCGATTTTGCAGAAATTTCGTCGCGCCTTGGTTACTACAACAAGCTGAGCGGACCATTTTCTGCGTCATCTGGTAGTCATGCGATAGAAGAAACACGTCGAGACAGAAGTCGATACTATTTTGACTTCATGGAAGCTGCTCGATACTTCGATGGAGATTTGCGGGTCAGGACGATGTTCGGTGACATTACGCATGTTCCGGACCTTCCCACCATTGTCAAAAGCAGGCCTATCGGAGATACAAACCATAATTCCGTGCTGATGAAACTGGACAAGTTCCGGCATTTCCAAGGCGTGAACGATCCGCGTCCATTTGCGGAAAAACAGTCCAGGATTGTATGGCGAGGATCACCGAACAATAGGCTTCGGCACGCACTCCTCGAGAAGTTCTACAACCACCCTTCATTCGATGTGGGTTCAACGGGAGGCAGCGCTCCTACCGACTGGCAAAAGCCCTTCCTGTCCATTAGCGACCAACTGCGCTACCGCTACATCGTTTCAATCGAAGGAAATGACGTAGCAACCAATCTGAAGTGGATCATGTCAAGCAATTCACTGTGCTTCTCTCCACGACCGAAGTACGAGACATGGTACATGGAGGGGCGCCTGGAAGCAGGTCGACATTATGTCGAGATCCGGGATGACATGGCGGACATTGAGGAGAAGTTTCATTATTACGAAACCCATCCTGAAGAAGCGAAGAAAATCATCGACGAAGCGCAGACTTATTTCAAATCATTCCTGGATGAAAAAACAGAACTCGCTCTCTCCATATTGGTACTTGAAAAATACCTGAGTCTTAGCGGGCAATTGCAAGCGCACAGCATTTCCAAGTAACCGCAGCACCGGCCTCAGGCCACGCTCACGCGGCGCCAGTGACCTCTTCCGCCGCAAACGCCATCTGCCAGTGGCGTCGGCAGAGCGACGTGTAGGTCTCGTTGCCGCCGATCAGGACCTGTGCGCCGTCCCGCTGCGCCGTGCCATCCTCACCCATGCGCACGACCATGGTCGCCTTGCGACCGCAATGGCAAATCGATCGAGCCTCGGTCAGCTCGTCTGCAATTGCCAGCAGGACCTTGGAACCCGGAAAAAGCTCACCGCGAAAATCCGTCCTCAGGCCATAGGCCATGACGGGAATATCGAGCACGTCGACAATCCGTGAAAGCTGCCAGACCTGCTCGGAGGTCAGGAACTGTGCCTCGTCGACGAAGACGCAGGAGAGCGGCGATTTCTGATGATCTGCCTTGATGGCAGTGAAAAGGTCGTCCTGCGGGCCGAAAGCATCCGCTTCCGCCTTGAGACCGATCCGCGAGCCGATCCAGCCCTTGCCGACACGGTTGTCGAAGGCGCTGATCAACGTGGCAACCCGCATGCCGCGTTCCTGGTAGTTATAGGCCGCCTGCAGGAGGAGCGTCGATTTGCCAGCATTCATGGTGGCATAGATGAAATGAAGTTTGGCCAAGGCGTCGCTGCTCGTGATGGGTTCCCGTGTCGAAGCCGTCTTATCGGATCGGCACGACAACGGACAAGGACGACACGGCGTTGCCAACAGGAAGTATCAAGGCTTTGAGCGAGAAAACCTCAGCCCTGGGCAGCTTCCTCTCGGTGCAGCCACATCAATTCGATCTGGACTGCCGCCTGAAAGTCCATGATTTCCGCCCGCATCTCGTCTTCCGGGCAGCCGAGCTCGAGGAGTTCATTCCCGAGACCCCGGCAGGTCATCTTCCAGAATTCCGTCGCGGCATAGCCATTCAGCCGATCAAGCTCGATCGCGGAACGGCGCACCAGATCCCTACGGTTCGCAAGCGGAAAGAAGGCGATGGTTGGGGTGGTCGGGCCATTCATGGCTTGGCTACTCATGCGAAACATCCTCACGTTACGACATGTGTTTAGAATCACATGGTTAACGTTCCGTTTCGCGGCAATGCCCGGCATGCCGAACTGTCCCGAAAATGAACCCGCCCGAAGTGATCGGGCGGGTTCATGTCGCTTAATCCGGGAGCGTGTAGGCGATGACATAGTCCCCCGGGTCGGTGCCGACGGAGCCGTGCCCCCCGGCCACCATGACGACATACTGCTTGCCGTCATCCAGAGCATAAGTCATCGGCGTCGCCTGCCCGCCGGCCGGCAGCCGCGTCTCCCACAACTGGTCGCCTGTGGTCAGATCATAAGCGCGCAGATAGTTGTCGACGGCCGCCCCCAGAAAGACCACGCCACCCTTGGTGATCATAGGACCACCAATGCCGGGAACGCCGACCTTGAACGGCAGCGGCAGCGGCGTCATGTCAATGACGGTGCCATTGCGCTTCTGATAGGCAATCTGACCCGTCTTCAGATCGACACCGGCTACCGTTCCCCATGGCGGCGCTTGGCAGGGAATGCCGAGCGGCGACAGGAACGGTCCCATGATGACGCCATAGGGTGCACCATCATTGCGGTTCAGCCCCTGCTCGGATCCAGTGGTGCCGGCCTCTTTCGGCGGAATTTCGGACCGCGGCACAAGCTGCGAGGTAAAGGCCAGGTAGGTCGGCATTCCGAACATCACCTGCCGCTCGGGATCGACCGCGACCGAGCCCCAGTTGAAGGTCCCGAAATTGCCGGGATAGACGAGCGTACCTTCCAGCGAAGGCGGCGTGTACTGGCCCTCGTATTTCAGCTGGTGGAACTGGATCCGGCACATCATCTGGTCGATGATCGTCAGCCCCCACATATTGCTCTCGGTCATCGTCGGCGGCCGGAAGGTGAGATCCGAAATTGGCTGCGTCGGCGCTGCGAAGTCCTCCGGTATCGCACCACCAGGGGCCGGGATCTCCCGTACCGGGATAATCGGTTCGCCATTGCGGCGGTCGAGGACATAGATGTCGCCCTGCTTGGTCGGTCCGATCAGGGCTGGCACCACACTACCGTCGTCACGATTGAGGTCCATCAGGACGGGCTGTGCCGGCACATCCATGTCCCAGAGGTCATGATGCACGGTCTGGCGCACCCAGCGGTCCTGTCCGGTATTCACGTCGAGCGCAACGATAGAGGAAGCGTATTTCTCGACACTCTCGCTGCGACCCATGCCGAGCTGGTCAGGGACCTGATTGCCGAGGGGAATGTAGACAAGGCCGAGCTCTTCATCGACCGAAAAGATCGACCAGCTGTTCGGCGAATTTGGCGTGTAGGTTTCGTCCAGCCCAATGGGCGCGGTCTGCGTGGGATTGCCGCTGTCCCAGTTCCAGACCAGTTCCCCTGTGTTGACGTCGAAGGCTCGGATGACGCCTGAGGGAGACTGTGTCGAATAATTGTCGTTCACCGCACCGCCGATGATGATCTTGCCTGCAGCGATCACCGGTGGCGAGGTCGAATAGTAGTAACCCGCCGGATTGTAGGGCATGTTCTGCTCGAGCCGCAGCGTGCCGCCATTGGCGAAATTCTCGCAGACGGCGCCGGTACCCGCATCAAGCGCGATCAGCCGGGCATCCGACGTCGGCAGGTAGACACGCTCGGCGCAGACGGTGTCTTCGAGGGCGGACGGATCCTTGTAATAGGTAACGCCTCGGCAGGTCTGATGCTGCCGGTCCGGATTGAGGCCCGCATTCGGATCGAATTTCCATTTCTCCTGCCCGGTCGCCGCATCCACGGCAATCGCCCAATTGTGGGGCGTGCAGAGAAAAAGCGTGTCTCCGACCTTGAGCGGCGTGACCTGATAGGTCGTTTCGCCCACATCCTCCGGCAGCTTCACATCACCGGTTTGATAGGTCCAGGCGATCTTCAGATCCTTGACATTGTCGGTCGTGATCTGGGTGAGCGGCGAATAGCGCTGGCCATAGGACGTGCGGCCATACCGGTGCCAGTCGGCATCGGGAACATCACCACCAAGAGCAGGCGCGGCAGCTACCTGTTCAGTCGGCAGCGCACCGTGGCGCCCATAGGGCTCGACGAACAGGGAAATGCCGGCAACGACGACGGACACCAGGACTGGCACGGCGACCGGCAGCATGCTGGCCGCCACCCGATCACGCCGATGAACGGGACCGAGCCTCCTCCGGATTGCCGGCAGCATCAGCCACAGGCCGAGCACAACGATGAGGCCTCCGCGCGGGCCGAGCTGCCACCAGTCGAGACCGACTTCCAGAACAGCCCAGATGAGGCTTACAAGGATGAATACGCCGTAGACCCAGAGCGCTTCCGCGCGCCTGAAGAAAAGCAAGACAGCTGTTGCCAGCAGGGCCAGCCCGGCGAGAAGGAAATAGGGACTGCCGCCCAGGATGAGAAGCTGTATTCCCCCTGCCCCGAGAACGAGCCCCAGGATCCCGAAGACGACGGCGGTAACGATGAGAAACATGCCGGTTCCATTCGATGCTTAGATGTGGCGGATACGACCGCAAGGCGCGGTCGCGTCTAAGAACGCTTTGAGCGGAACGATGGAACCAAATGATTGTTCCATATTTCGGAACCCTCGGAAAACACGGACCCTGGCCTTGATCCCGAGCGTGGTGATTGCCATCTTGCGCCGCACATGGATTGGAGCGTGATCATGACCAAGGCCCTTCTGCTCATCGACATCCAGAATGGATTCTGCCCGGGAGGCAATCTACCGGTTGCGGAAGGTGACGAGGTCGTGCCCGTCGCCAATCGCCTGATGGCAAGCGGCAAGTATGACATCATCGTCGCATCGCAGGATTGGCATCCCTCCAACCATGGCAGCTTCGCCTCCCAGCATCGCGGCAAGAATCCCTTCGACATGGGAGAGCTTTCCGGCCAACCCCAGGTCATGTGGCCCGACCACTGCGTGCAGGACAGCGTCGATGCCGAGTTCCATCCCGAACTCGCGACCGATCGCATCGACTTCGTGCAGCGCAAGGGTGAGAACCCGAAGGTCGACAGCTATTCCGCCTTCCGCGACAATGACAAGGCGGCACTCACGGGTCTTGCCGACTGGCTGAAGGCAAAGGGCGTGACAGAGCTCGATGTGATGGGGCTTGCCACAGATTACTGCGTCAAATTCTCCGCGCTCGATGCGGTGGACATGCTGCCGGGGGCAAAGGTCCGGCTGATTGCGGACGGCTGCCGCGGCATCGATCCGAAAGGCGTTGAAGAGGCCATCGAGGCCATGCGCCAGGCGGGTGTCGAGATCACTGACAGCAGCCGAATCGGTTTCTGAGCAAGTTTCTGCAAAGGATTCGTGCGATTGCCTTTTTTGACGGCAAGCGTTAGAGCCGAGCCAATGAGAAGACAGGGAGAACGCCGGTCATGGAAATCGTCACCACGATCGCCGCTTTGCGACAGAAGCTCGCGCCCCGCCGCCGCGCCGGCCATACCATCGGCTTCGTGCCGACCATGGGTTATCTGCATCAGGGGCACCTCAGCCTCGTCGGCCTTGCCAAGTCTGAAAACGAGGTGACGGTCGTCTCGATCTTCGTCAACCCGCTGCAGTTCGGCAAGAACGAGGATCTCGAGAAATATCCGCGCGACCTCATCCGCGACAGTGCGATGCTGGAAGAAGAAGGCGTAGACTTCCTTTTCGCCCCCGATGTCCAGGACATGTATCCGGAACCGATGCAGACGGTGGTCGATCTGCCGAAACTCGGCTCCGAACTCGAGGGCGAGGCCCGTCCCGGCCATTTCGCCGGTGTGGCGACCGTCGTCACCAAGCTTTTCAACATCGTCCAGCCCGACAGCGCCTATTTTGGCGAGAAGGACTATCAGCAGGTCACGATCATCCAGAAGATGGTCAAGGATCTTGCGCAACCTGTGCGCATCGTGCCCGTGGCCACCGTGCGCGAGGGGGACGGCCTCGCCTGCTCGTCCCGCAACGTCTATCTTTCGGCCGCCGAGCGGGCCGCAGCGGTCGTCGTGCCGAAGACACTCGCCGAAGCAGAGCGTCTGGTTCGGACCGGTATCCGTGACGTGCCGACACTGGAAGCGAAACTCGTCGAGTTCATCCGCACCGAACCGCTTGCCGAGCCTGAGGTCGTGGCCATCCGGGACCCGCGCACCCTGGAGCGGATCGATAAAGTGAAGGACACGGCACTTGTCCTGCTCTACGTCCGCTTCGGCAAGACCAAGCTTCTCGACAACCGCATCATCGGCCAAGCGGCCGCCACCGGCATGGAGGCCGCCTGACATGAGCACACCACCCCGCCAGAAGCGCCTGACACCGGCCGACATCACAGCCCTCAAGGGCGTCACGCCGATCGTCTCGCTCACGGCCTACACGACACCTGTTGCCCGCATTCTCGACCGCCATTGCGACCTGCTCCTGGTCGGCGATAGCCTCGGCATGGTGCTTTACGGTATGGAAACCACCGTTGGCGTCACCATGGACATGATGGTCGCCCACGGCCAGGCCACGATGCGCGGCACGTCACGCGCCTGCGTGATCGTCGACCTCCCCTTCGGCGCCTATCAGGAGAGCAAGGAACAGGCTTTCCGCAATGCCGTGCGCCTGATGAAGGAAACCGGCTGCGACGGCGTGAAGCTCGAAGGCGGGGCGGAAATGGCCGAAACAGTCGAATTTCTCGTCAGCCGCGGTGTTCCCGTCTTCGGCCATATCGGCCTGATGCCGCAGCAGGTGAACACGTCCGGAGGTTATCGCTCCAAGGGCCACAGTGAAGCAGAGCAGGACAAGATCCGCCGCGACGCAAAGGCGATCGACGAAGCCGGTGCCTTCGCCATGGTGATCGAAGGCACGGTCGAACCTCTCGCCCGCGAAATCACCACAACGGTGAAGGCGGCTACGATCGGAATCGGCGCCTCCCCCGCCTGCGACGGCCAGATCCTCGTCTCCGACGACATGCTCGGGCTGTTCAACGAATTCAAGCCGCGCTTCGTCAAGCACTACAGCGAGTTGGCCGACGTCATCGACAAGGCCGCCGGGGGTTATGCCGCCGAGGTAAAGGACCGCATTTTCCCGGGCCCGGAACACACCTTCCAGATCCGCCCGAAGAAATAGCGGAAATTTCGATGGGCCGCCCAGATGATCGGAATTATGTCGCCGGTTTACGAGAAGGCGCGGCAGAGTTGGATGATGCGCGATCCGCACCGCGAAACACAGCCATTGAAGAAGCGATCCAGCGTCCTCGATCGCTGATAAGGCCGCGACATTGAAAGACTATCGCCCCGACGTGATCTTTGTTGTCAGCGGCGAGGTCTGGCGCGACTTCTGTGCACTGCGCGAGGCATGGGGACATCCTTTGACAGTGGGACTGTCCGACGAGTGCGTTACTTATGTCCGAAGCGCGATAAGGGCGGGGGATGCCGCAAAAGCAGCGCATTGGAGGGCCGTTCGGGATCTCGCGACGCAATACGGCCTGTCCTGGATCAGTGCGGTTGAAGTGGATGGGACACTGGTTCAGGAAGAACCTGAACACAGTATTTTCAGATATCCGCCGCTGTCTCAGCGCAAACGGGTGGTGATTGACGGTCGGAGCCCGGTATCGATCTGACGGCAATAACAACCACGCCGGGGGCGCCGGGAACCCGGGCAAACGTCCAGCCACGGTCCGCCCACCCTGAATGCAACTTTTCGACAAGACGCCGGCAACCGCCCGATGGCATTGGCAATCATCAACGCCGATGGTCGTTCCATCAGTGGAATTGGTTTGTCCGCAAGACAAACAGGCGTTAGCGAGCAGATGAACGCGAGAACAGCCCAGATGTCCCGATCCGAATTCGCCCAAGGTGCGCTGAAGGCGCTTCCCGTCATCATCTCGGCCGGTCCGTTTGCGGTCCTCTTCGGAGCGGTCGCCGTCGCAAACGGCCAGACCGTGGCTGAGGCGGCGCTGATGAGCGCAACCGTCTACGCGGGCGCCAGCCAGTTGGTCGGTATCGAACTGTTCGGCCAGAACGTGCCCATGTGGGTCGTCGTGCTCTCGATCCTCGCTGTCAACTTCCGTCACATCCTGTATTCGGCCGCACTCACGCCCTTCATCGATCACTACACATTCCCGCAAAAGATGCTGAGCTTCTTCTTGCTCACAGATCCGCAATTCGCCGAGGCTATCGCCCGAGGCGAAAGCGGTCGCGCAGTGAGCTTTCCCTGGTACTTCGGCTTCGGCGCAATGATCTACGTGCCCTGGGTCTCCATGAGCGCAGTCGGGGGCGCGCTCGGCAGCGTCATGGGCAATCCTGCCGACTGGGGCATCGACGTGCTTCTGCCGATCTATTTCCTCGGCCTCGTCCTCGGCTTTCGAAAGCGCGGCAATTTCCTGATGATCGTCACCGTGAGCGCCGTGGTCTCGGTCATTGCCCAGCACCTGATCGGCGCCCCCTGGCACATCAGCGTGGGCGCGCTTGCTGGCATCTTGCTGGCAGCCGTTCTTCCGCTGCCGGTGGCGGCAGGTAAGGAGACCGCACTGTGACGACCCTGCTCACCCCCTATATGACGCTGCTGATCGCGGCGGCTGCCGCCGCGACCTTCCTCACCCGTGTGGGTGGCTATTTTCTCGTCAAACGGCTGAAATCCATGCCGCCGCGACTGGAGGCGGCGCTCAATGCCGTCCCCGCAGCGGTCCTCACCGCACTCGTCGCCCCCGCCTTCTTCTATGGCGAGATCGACGTAAAGATCGCCATGGCTGCAGCCGTCCTGATCTGCTTGCGCTTTGGGGCCATTCCCATGCTGATCGGCGGCTGGGCCGTCGTCATGCTGATGCGGCAGCTGATCGGCTGATCCTCAGCGCCCAAACGGCGCCGTCGCCTGCTCCAGCCATTGCCGCGTCGCGGCATCGGCAATCAGCGGCGACAATTCTTCGCGGGTCCTGGAATGATAGGCATCGAGCCACTGCAGCTCGTCGCGCGTCAGCAGGTCCTCGACGATGAGGTTGCGATCGATCGGCACGAAGGTCAGGGTTTCGAAACCCAGCATCGGCTGGTCACCACCCTCGATCGCCTCGGCCTCTCGCACATAGATCAGGTTTTCGATGCGGATCCCGAAGCTGCCCGGGCGGTAATAGCCAGGCTCGTTGGAGAGGATCATGCCGGGCAGCAGTTCCTGCGTCGACAATCTGGCGATCCTCTGCGGACCCTCATGCACCGAGAGGTAGGAGCCGACGCCATGACCGGTGCCATGGGCGAAATCGGCACCGGCCTTCCAGAGCGCGATCCGCGCCAGCGGATCGAGGTCGCAGCCACGCGTGCCCTTCGGAAAACGCGCCGTGCTGATCGCGATCATGCCTTTCAGCGCAAGCGTGAAGAAGCGCTTCTGCTCCTCCGGCACCGTGCCGACGGCGAGCGTGCGGGTAATGTCCGTCGTGCCATTCACATATTGCGCGCCTGAATCGATCAGGAACATCTCGGCCGGCCGGATCTGCCTGTCGCTCTCCGTCGTCACGCGGTAATGCATGATCGCGGCATTTTCGCCGGCACCGGAAATCGTGTCGAAGGAGATATCCTTGAGCGGGTTCTGCATGCGCTCGCCAACCGAGGCCCGCACCGCTTCCAGCTTCTTCGCGGCCTCGATCTCGGTCAGGCTGCCATGCGGCTGCTCATCGAACCAGTGGAGAAACTCCACCAGAGCGACACCATCCTGCAGATGGGCGGCAGCCGAGCCGTTAAGCTCGACCATGTTCTTCACCGCGCGGCCGAGCTTGGCCGGATCATTGCCCTCGACCACTTCCCCACCGCTTTCCCGGATCATGCGCGAAAGCGCATAAGGAGCGAGGTCGGGATCGACGAGGATGCGGCCACCGTCACGGGCCACCCGCTCCAGCCGCTCGGCGAGCAGCGTTGGGTTTACCTGTTCGCAGAGATCGCGCAGATAGGTCTCGACCTCGGCATTGGTCTTGGCACTGTCAAGGAAGAGCTCCGTCGAGCCGTCTGCCTTGATGATCGCACGCGACAGCGGATGCGGCGTGTGCGGAACGTCACTGCCACGCAGATTGAAGATCCAGGCGACCGAGGAGGGATCGGTGATCAGAACCGCCGCGAGATTCTTCTCGGCGAGATCGGCGCTGATCTTCTTCAGCTTGTCGGCTGCCGATACGCCAGCCTGATGAAGGGCCTGGATCATCACAGCGCCTTTGGGCTCGGCGGGACGATCCGTCCAGAGACGATCCACGGGATTGAACGGCAGGAAGACGAGGCTGCCGCCCTTGTCTGCAAGTGCCTTTTCCAGGCGCCGAACTTCGGCACCCGTATGCATCCAGGGGTCGATGCCGAGGCAGAAACCCTTCGGCGCCCGGTTCTCGATCCATTTGTGCGGCGGCTCGCCAACGAGATCGCCAGGCGTGAAGACCGAAACGTCCACCTGCTGGGCAAGTTGGGTCACATAGCGACCGTCGACGAAGACGACAGCCAGCGTCTCGGTCACCATCAACATGCCGGCGGATCCGGTGAAGCCCGTCGCCCAGGCTAGGCGCTCCGCCGACTCCGGGACATATTCGCCCAGATACTCGTCTGAACGAGGAACAAGTACGCCATCGATGCCGAGCTCGCCAAACAGGCCCCGAATCGCTGCGACGCGGGACTTGCCGTGAATCGGCGTGGATTTGACCTCGAAGGATTGAAACATGAACTTGCTCGCGATGGGTTGTGGATTCTGTCAGCGCTTATAGCAAGGCCACCCGCCCCTCACCACCATCGGCGCATCGTTTCGCGGCAGATGCCACTCATCTGAGTCAGATATGCCGCAAATTGAGGCGTAACTCATGTTGCTATGCAGCAAACGCAGACCTCCCGTGCTCCAAGCCATCTGACTGAACCCGGCCGATGAGACTATATGTCAATCATCGAGGACGCAGAGACGAGCGTCCGAAACCTAGAAGGAACCGAGAGATGGCCAATTCTTTCCTGCGCACAGCCCTGAACAATCTTGTCGAGGCACGCCAGCGTCGTGCCGATCTCTATGCAACGGGCGCACTTCTGTCGCTCGACGACGCATCGCTTGCTGCCATGGGCCTGACACGCGACGAACTGCGCCGTCGCCCGCATCAGCGTTCGATCATCTGATCAGCGACGGTCGAACCCGACCGTCCAGCCGACAATCCGCTTGAGCGCTCCTCCCACGCTCGCGGACCCCGGCGCGGCTCCATGCCGTGCAAAAAAAGGCGGCTCCTTGTGGGCCGCCTTTTCTTTTGTCCGTGCAACTGGCGAAATGCGTCAGCCCTTGCCTTGCGTAAAGTGAATGGTCACCCAGCCATTGCGCCAGATCGTCTTCACATGCGAAAGCCCCTCGCCGCTATAGGCGGCGATCACCTTCCAGCGTTGTTCTGCGAGAATGCCTGAGAGAATGACCGAGCCATTCGGTGCGAGATGGGTGACGAGCTGCGGCGCCATCTTGATCAGTGGCCGCGCCAGAATATTGGCAATGATCAGATCGAAGGGGCCGTGGTCCCGAAATGCGGTCGAGTGAAAGCCCGGAGCTGTGCGGAAATCGATGCCGTCGATGATCTGGTTGCGGCGCGCATTTTCCTGGGCGACCCTGACCGCGATCGGATCGATATCCGTTGCCAACACCGGCACCGGAAGCAGCTTGCGAACTGCGATGGCCAGCACGCCGCTGCCCGTCCCAAGGTCAAGCGCATTGCGGACCTTGCGCGAACGGACCACCTTCTCGATCACTTCAAGGCAGCCAGCCGTCGTCCCGTGATGACCGGTCCCGAATGCCTGGCCGGCATCGATCTCGATCGCGACGTCATTGATCTGGACCTTGTCACGGTCATGCGAGCCATGCACCAGGAACCGTCCCGCGCGTACGGGCTTCAAACCCTCGAGCGACTTTGCGATCCAGTCGATATCCGGAATGACTTCCCGCTCGATCGTGGCGTCGGGGAATTCCTCGGCGAGCAGGTCCTGTACGCGGGGCCTGACCTCGTCTTCCTGGTCGGCCATCAGATAAATGGAAGCTTCCCAGATGTCCGCCTTCTCGTCGACCTCTGTGGTCGCGATGGCGAAGTCTTCCTCGCCGAAAGCGAAGCTCATCAGATCGAGGATCCGGTTGGCGTTCTTCTCGGTGGTGCTCACATAGAGGCGAATTTCGCTCACGATCGGTCTTCCTCGGCGGGTCTGGATGGTCAGGCGTTGCGGTACAACGCAATCGCCGCCATGGCAACCTCCGGCGAGGGCCCCACAATCAGCCCTTCATCAGGTTTTCGAGCTTCTTGATCGCCGTGTCGGGATTTTCTCCATAGGCGATCGTTCCCTTGAAGCGCCCGTCCGCGTCCAGGAGGAAAACGGAGGCCGTGTGGTCCATCGTATAGTCCCCGTCCGGCTGTGCCTCGTCCAACGGGATCTTCTTGGCATAAACGCGGAATCCCTTGACGACCTCGGCGATCTTGGCCGGATCGCCGGCGATGCCCGTCACCCGGTCCGTCACATTGGAAATATACTGGCCAAGGATTTCTGGCGTATCCCGCTCCGGATCGACGGTCACGAAATAGGCCTGGAGCCCCTTCGCATCGGGATCGACCGTCTTCATCCAGCCGTCGAGCTCGAACAGCGTGGTCGGACACACTTCGGGGCAATGGGTGAAGCCGAAGAAGAGCGCGGTCGGTTTCCCGCGCAAGGCCTGCTCGGTGATCGGCTGGCCGTTCTGATCAACGAGCTGGAAAGGCACGCCAAAGGGTGCTTCGGCGATCTGCTCCTTGGATTGCGTGACCTGGTATGTGAGCCAGCCGAGCACACCGGCCATGACCACCACCGCCGCCCACAAGACCACTCTCACCGTTTTCATGCTGGCTAATCCTTAGCGTTTGAAATCCTTGTTACGCCGGATAAGCTCCCGAGACGCGGATGGCAATTCAACTCCACGATATTGCAGGAAAGAGCGCCGATTTGTCACGGTGGCCAACGGCGATCAGAAACAATAGGCGAGACCGCTCTCGATCAGGGACAGGAAGATCTCACCGCCGAACCGCATCCAGCCGAGGAAGACCGCCAAAGTGAAGATGGCGCCCGCCAGAAGCAAAGCCGTGTAAGGCAACCATTTTGGAGTGCGCGCGAGATTGGACATGTCTTATCCTAGCGCAATTCTGGGAGGATGAAACGCGACATTTTCCGAACGTCTCTTGCGACTTGACGGATATCAAGGAACAGAATCGGCATTTCCTGACAGATTGCCGCAGGACCAGACGTCTTGGGAGGGACCCATGGAACAGCAGGCACTCCAACGGGGCTCACCGCCGAAGCTGCAGATCAACCGGCTGCGGATGCACGACATCAGCGGCGCCTTCGCCGATGGCTGGCGTGATTTCCGCACTTATCCGGCCTTCGGGGTGTTTTTCGGCGCGATCTATGCCTTTGGCGGGATCTTCATCGCCGTGATGCTGACATCCTATCAACTGCCCTGGATGATCATTCCCGTCGCGATCGGCTTCCCCCTGATCGGCCCCTTCGTCGCCGTCGGTCTCTACGAGATCAGTCGCCGACACCAGCAGGGAGAAAAGATCGGCTGGAAAACGGTATTGACCGAAGTCTTCCGCCAGCGCGAGCGACAGCTCTCCTGGATGGCCTTCGTCGTCCTCTTCATCTTCTGGATTTGGATCTACCAGATCCGCCTGCTGATGGCCCTTTTCCTGGGGTTTCGCATCCCGGCCACGCTCGACGCCTTTGCCAGGGTGGTCCTCACGACACCGGAAGGGCTGCTCTTCCTCGCCATTGGCACGATCGTCGGCACAGTCCTCGCCGCCATCCTTTTCAGTGCAACCGTGATCTCCATGCCTCTGCTTCTCGACCACGACGTTGATTTCGTGACCGCCATGCTCACGAGCATGCGCACAGTCATCGAAAATCCCGTCCCGATGCTGACGTTTGGCCTTGTCGTGGCCGGGCTGGCCATCGCTGCACTTGTACCGCTGTTTCTGGGCCTGCTCGTGGTCCTCCCTGTTGCCGGTCACGCCACCTGGCATCTCTATCGCCGCGCGATCACAGCCACCTGACAAGCTGACTGCAGCCGGTCACGTATTGGACCGTTTTGGGGAAGATATTTACGAAAATGCCACCATGTTAAGGCAATCGTTACCAGCAAGCGTGAACAATCGGCGGAACTGAGCGAGATCAATTCGGCCGTCGGCCAGATGGACCGGTCCCGCAACAGAATGCTGCGATGGTAGAGCAGACCACAGCGGCAGGCCACAGGCTGGCGAGAGATGCGGAACCCCTTTCGCACCTCGCCGGTGAGCTCAAGGTGACCTTGGGCCAGACTGCTCATGTCCAACATCAGGAGCCGGCGAACGCCGCCTCCCCTTCAGAGACCGTCTTCCCCGCGGGCGCTGATGGACAGGGTTGCGGGATCGTTTAACCGAACTGCTTCGGCACCAGCCTCAGCTGCCGAAGCGAAAGAACACTGGGAAGAGTTCTGACCATGAGCAATGCCATCAAACAGTCGGGTGCGTATCTGGAAATCGTGTCTTTCCATCTCGGCGACCAGGAATTCTGCATCGACATCATGGCCATCCGCGAAATCCGCGGTTGGGCACCGGTGACGCCGATGCCACACACCCCGCCTTACGTCCTCGGCCTGATCAACCTGCGCGGCGCCGTCATCCCGGTCATCGACATGGCATGCCGGCTCGGCATGAAGATGACCGAACCGTCCGAGCGCGCGGCGATCATCGTCACGGACATCGCCGGCAAGCTGGTCGGCCTTCTGGTCGAACAGGTTTCCGACATGATGACGATCAAGAGCGAAGACCTGCAGCCGGCACCGGAAATCATCCCGGAAGCGCAGCGCGCCTTCTGCCGTGGCATCGTTGCACTCGAAAAGTCGATGGTCTGCTTCCTCAACCTCGACACCGTCATCGCCGACGAACTGGCGCAGGCGGCCTGAGCCAACCCGCCCTTCCCAGGAAGATGCCCCGACTATCCGGGGCATCTTCCTCTCCTGCTCTCTTTTGAAAGTGATCAACTCAGCCAGGGGCACCGTCCTGCCGTTGTATAAAACTACCTCGAATGGTAGTTGTATTATATAAATAGTTTCGCATCTGGGCGGAACCGTATGCATAGTCTGACGTTCTCCTGTCAGCTTCCGACGACCGGAAGTTTCTGAAAAGAAACCAAGGAGAAAGACTATGAATTCTGCAGTAAAGCTCGCGCTCGCCGGTGCCATGTCCATCGCTTCCGTTTCGGGCGTCGCCCTGGCACAGACCGCCGAACCGATGGTTGATACCGCAACCACCACGAATTCCACGACAATGGCAACCGAAGGTGTGAGCATCGTTCGTCTCGACAGCCTGAACAACGACCAGGATCGTCAGCAGCACACGCGCCTTGAGCGGATGACCAACGACCAGTCTGCGATGGCTGAAGCCCAAGCTGAAGTCAGCGCTGACCCGGCCCTGATGGCGGCTCTTCAGGAGCAGAGCATCGAGACCATGAATGTCATCGACGTTGATACCGCTGCCAATGGCGGCAAGATCGTCTACGTCAAGTAATCGATCTTCCATCACCACGCAAAACGCCCTGGATCCGAAAAGGCTCCAGGGCGTCTTTTGTTGGGGAGCTGAACAGGCTGCTCTCCGGCCGGCTGCGATATTGGGGTTACGCCTGCCGACCGCGCTGTCATGGACGAGACACGAAAACCGAGAAAGTGATCGACGTCACATCGATCCGGCAAGGGACCAATGCCCCCTAATATGGTCGATCATTATGGCTTGCCCGACGTCCATACGACGTTCTGATTGAAGAGCGGCACAGTCGAGATCGCCATTTTCGCCGACCCCTCGACCACCTGACGCGAATGCGCAAGATAGATCAGCGTGTCGTTTTCCTTGTCGTAGATCCGGTTGACGACGAGCGACTTCCAGATGATCGAAAGCCCCTCCCTGAACACTTCCTCTCCATCATCCGACAGGTCGATGTCGCCGATCTCGATCGGCCCGGTCTGGCGGCACGCGATTGAGTTATTGGACGGATCCTCGAACCAGTTGCCCTTGGACAGACGGTCGATGAGCGAGCGGTCGAAGTAAGTGACATGGCACGTCACCCCCTTCACATCGGGATCCGTCACGGCTTCAACGACAATGTCGTTGCCGACCCAGTCGACTCCGACTTTGCCCACGACCTCGGACGATGCGGGGATCGCCGTGGCAGCAAGCATGAGGGCAGCGGCGGTGGTTTGACGGATCAGCATTGAGTTCACTCCTTCGTGATTTCAATGAAGATAGGATCTGCCGTCACGCTTGCAAGGCGACCGATCTCGTCTTTGGCTTGCGGGCAAAGGAACAGGGATCATAGCTCCGCCGACTGAGACGGCCAGGATTGAGCCCGAGCTTCAGCGCCAATTCAAACAGATCCTCCGCCTCGGCCTCGGTCGCCATTGCAAGGCAGGCTTCCGCACAAATGCGTGCATCTTCCGCCGCATTGTGATGCGCAAAAGTCAGTCCCAGATGGGCTGCAAGCACGTTCAAGCGATGCGAGCCGAGGTCCGGCCAGTGGCGCTGGGCAAGTTTGACGCTGCACAGATAGGAGAGCTCGGGATATTCCAGCCCACAGAGATCGAGACAGGCCCGCAGCACGGATAAATCGAAGGAAGCATTGTGCGCGATCATCCGCGCACCTTCGAACTCACCCGCGAACTCGGCCATGACCTCGACAAAATCCGGCGCATGAGCCGTATGCTCCGGCCGGATGCCGTGAATGGCGATGTTGAAGGGAGAGTAGCGGTTTTGCGGCGGCCGTATCAGCCGCTCCTCGACGCGGACCACCCGCCCTTTTTCGATGAAGGCGAGCCCGATCGAACAGGCACTCGCCCGCGCTTCCGTTGCGGTCTCGAAGTCGATGGCGATGGTTCTGCCGGAGAAATCGGAGATAGACATGCGCAAGCCTTAGGCGCTGAGAGGGATTCGTTCAAGGCACCGCGCCACCCTGCCCCTTCACCATAAGACGCCTTTTCACCGGCTCCCTCTCGACTTTCCGGGTCCTTGCGAGTAGGAACGGCGCAAACATACCCGCAATCGGCGGGCGCGGTGCTTTGGCCCGCACCATCCATCACATTCGAAAGACCAATTCATGACTGATTATGACGCCATCGTCCCGGCGATCGCTGAGGCCTTGCGCAAGCGCGGGTACGAGACACTTACCCCCGTGCAGCAGGCAATGATCGACCCCGACCTTCAAGGTCGCGATGCGCTCGTCTCGGCCCAGACCGGATCCGGCAAGACCGTCGCCTTCGGCCTTGCCATGGCGCCGACACTGTTGCCGGAAGGTGGTCGCTTCGATCGCGCCGGCGCACCGCTGGCACTCGCCATTGCACCGACCCGCGAACTCGCCATGCAGGTCATGCGCGAACTCGAATGGCTCTATGCCGAGACCGGCGCGATTATCGGCTCCTGTGTCGGTGGCATGGACATCCGCAACGAGCGCCGCGCCCTTGAACGCGGCGCCCACATCATCGTCGGCACTCCCGGCCGCCTGCGCGACCATATCACGCGCCGCGCTCTCGACCTGTCGCAGATGCGCGTCGTCGTGCTCGACGAGGCCGATGAAATGCTCGATCTCGGCTTCCGCGAGGATCTCGAATTCATCCTGGAGCAATCGCCCGACGAGCGCCGCACGCTGATGTTCTCGGCCACCGTGCCGCGCTCGATCGCCGATCTCGCCAAGAGCTACCAGCGCGACGCACGCCGCATCGAGACGGTCTCGGAGCAGAAGCAGCATATCGACATCGAATACCGTGCGCTGGCAGTCGCCAATCCCGACCGCGAGAACGCCATCATCAACGTCTTGCGCTACTACGAGGCGAAGAACGCCATCGTCTTCTGCTCGACCCGCGCCGCCGTGAACCACCTGACCGCGCGCCTTCACAATCGCGGCTTCTCGGTCGTCGCTCTGTCGGGCGAACTCTCGCAGAACGAACGCACCCATGCGCTGCAGGCCATGCGCGACGGCCGTGCGCGCGTCTGCGTCGCGACCGACGTCGCTGCCCGCGGCATCGATCTTCCCGGCCTCGAACTCGTCATCCATGCCGATCTGCCGACCAATTCCGAGACCTTGCTGCACCGTTCGGGCCGCACCGGCCGCGCCGGCAACAAGGGTGTGTCTGCGCTCATCGTGCCGAACAGCGCGCGCCGGAAGGCCGAACGCCTGCTCGGCGGTGCCAATGTTCGCCCGACCTGGGCCCTGCCGCCGTCCGCCGACGAAGTCCAGGCCCGCGACGATGAACGCCTGATGGCAGATCCTTCGTTGACCCAGGTCATCGGCGAAGACGAAGTACCGATGATCGAGGCACTGATTGCGACCCATGGCGCCGAACAGATCGCGGCCGCTTTCCTGCGCCTGCAGCGCGGCCACCGCTCGGCACCGGAAGACTTGATCCCCGTCAGCCTCGAAGCTGGCAAGGCCCGCAAGGAGCCTGACTACGCCAATCCGGCCAATTCGGCGACAAAACCGCGCGGCGATTTCGGTGCGAGCGTCTGGTTCTCCGTCTCTGTCGGCCGCCGCCAGAATGCCGAGCCCCGCTGGCTGATCCCGATGCTCTGCCGCAATGGCAACATCACCAAAAACGAGATCGGCGCGATCAAGATGCAGCCGGAGGAAACCTTCGTCGAGATTGCCGCGAGCGCTCTCGACACGTTCCTCGGCGCCCTCGGCCCCAATAAGGCACTCGAACGCGGCATCACACTCTCGCAGCTTCCTGGAATGCCGGACTTTGGCGCACCGCCGAAGGAACGGGCGCCGCGTCCGCCGCGCGAGGAAGGCGACCGCAAGCCTTATGGAGAGAAGAAGGCCTATGGCGACCGCAAGTCGGACGACCGCAAGCCCTCTGGCGACAAGGCTCCCTTTGGCGAGAAGAAGCCGTTCGGGGACAAGAAGCCCTATCCCCGCAAGGACGACGCAGCCCCTCGTCCGCCCCGTGACGCCATGGCTGCTGCCGATGCCGAAGTCTGGGGCGACGCCCCGGCCAAGCCAGCCTTCAAGAAGCCGAAGGGCGCCTCCAACGCCTGGGACAAGTCCGCAAAGCCTGATTGGGCCGGCAAGCCAAAGGGTGACAAACCGGCCTATGGTGGAAAGCCTGCCTTTGCTGGCAAGCCAAAAGGCAAGTTCGAAGACCGGGGCGCCGCCGCCGGCGCAAAGAAGAAGCCGTACAAGCCGAAGGTCTGAGCTTCACCAGCCACAATGCATTTCGGCTTGAAAATCGATGAACGACTGACGCCAGCCTTCGGGCTGGCGTCTTCATTTCCGCATGGTGGAACAACCATCGTCACTCGCGCATTCCCTGCGCGGCAAGGGACGGTGGAACAATGGCGGCAGTGGATGGACAGCAACGCGACAATACGGACCGGCACGAGCCGGACCGCGTAAACCGCTTCCTGATCGGCATCGCGCGCGGTGTCGCAGGCGCCCTGCTCTTTTCCATCCCCATGCTGATGACCATGGAGATGTGGTTTCTCGGCTTCTACATGGAACGCGAGCGCCTGTTTCTGCTGCTTGCCCTCAATTTTCCGCTCCTGATCGGGCTCTCCCATCGAATCGGCTTCGAACACACCGCCACCTGGCGCGAATCCACCCGCGACGCCATCGTCGCGTATGGGATGGGGGTGGCAGCCAGTGCATTGATCCTCGTGCTGTTCGGCGTGATCACACTGGACATGGCGCCGCGCGAATGGGTGGGAATGGTTGCACTCCAGGCAGTGCCCGCCAGCATCGGCGCCCTGCTCGGCCGCAGCCAGCTGAGCATGCGAGACGAGGACGACGAAGAGGAAGACAAGACCGGTGATGCGGTGGAAACGAGCTACGCCACGGAGCTCTTCATGATGGCGGTCGGCGCGCTCTTCCTCTCCCTCAATCTCGCCCCGACGGAGGAGATGATCCTGCTCGCACACAAAATGACGGCCTGGCATGCGCTGGGACTTCTGTCCCTGTCGATCTTTCTCATGCACGGTTTCGTCTACGCACTCGCCTTTCGCGGTGGCCACAGCCTGCAGGAGGACACACCCGGATGGCACGCCTTTGTCCGCTTCACCCTGCCCGGCTATGTCGTCGCGCTTGTCGTTAGCCTCTATGCCCTTTGGACGTTCGGCCGGCTGGATGACCTCGGCTCGGCCCAGGCGATCCTGGCAGTGGTTGTCCTCTCTTTCCCGGCAGCCATCGGCGCCGCTGCTGCCCGTCTAATCCTGTGAGGAGCAATTCCGTGACCCGTTCCAGTGTAAGCAAGAATGCGGAGCAGATCAGTCCCCACTGGATCGAATGGCTGACCGGTCTCTTGGCCACCGTGATCGTTCTTGCAATGACCGGATGGATCTTTTGGGAAGCCTGGACGACCGACGACAATCCGCCGGTATTGTCGGCGCATGTGCTCGACATCAAGCCCCTCCCCGCAGGCTGGCGCGTCATGATCCAGGTGCGTAACGCATCAGACGCGACGGCGGCCGCAGTTGAGGTCAAAGGCACCCTCATGGATGGCGCAACACCGGTCGAAGAGACGAGCGTGACCTTCGATTATGTGGCCGCCGGCTCCACCAGCAAAGGTGGCTTGCTCTTCGCCAACGACCCTTCTCGCTACCGCCTGAGCATATTGCCTGCCGGCTTCACAGAGCCGTGATCGTTCCGTATCGGAACGACAGAACATGCAATCCAGAGTTTCAAATTCATCTTAATTTAATTGGTGATGGATTAAATTTGGTATAAGTGCTGGAGACGGCTTTACTGTCGGGACAGCTCTCTTCACCTTGACCGAAGGTGGCCACCCAGTCTTACCGGGTCACCGATATTTCAGAATGAGTACGCCACCGAAGTCAATGTGGCGGTTCACGGGTATCCGTGGTTTCAAGTTATATTGAATAGGCGGTGGTAATGTTGAAAAAACAGATAGAAGCCTGGGTGATACGTGACATTGGACTGACCGAGTTCGACAGTTGGGATCCCGTGATGCGTTTCGCGACGCGGTTGTCGATCCGCACCACCATCCTTGCCTGTGTGATGGTCGCGCTGATCCTGGTCGTCCTGCACGCTCTGGGTGTTCTTCTCAATCCGCTGCTCCGAGATCTCGCGATTGGCTGCGGTATCGCCTTCATCGTGTCCTTCACCCTGACGATGCTCTGCTCCCTTTATATGGGCTATGCCGTGATTCATCTTGCCCGCACGCGGCTCGAATTTCGCCAGATGAGCCGGACAGACATGCTTTCGGGCCTGCTCAACCGCCGCGCCTTCATTGAGGACCTTTCCCAGGTGGAACGGGGGCACTTGCTGGTCATCGACATCGACCGATTCAAGCAGATCAATGATCGGTACGGACATCTGGCCGGTGACGACGTGATCGTTTCCATCGCCGGGACGTTGAAGGAGATTGCCGGACCGCCGCATCTCGTCGCACGCATCGGAGGCGAGGAATTTGCCATCCTTTTCCGCGACACCGATTTCGCCGAGGTCGTGTCGCTCGCAGAAAAGCTTCGCCGGACCGTCGCCAACCACAAGATCGACGCCGTGCAACACACAATCGCAGTTACCATCTCCGGCGGGCTGGCCGACATCACGCCGATCCGGGACTTTTCTGCGGTCTACGCCGCCGCTGACCGGGCGCTCTACATCGCCAAATCCGCCGGCCGCAACCGCATCGTGCTCGAACGCGACCTGCCGCGCACCGCACATCTCGACAGTCCGGCCATCGATCTGAGCGACGCCGCCTTCAGCGTCGCATGATCACCCGGCGATCAAGTCCAGCCACTCGTCTTCGGTCATCACCTGGACGCCCAGTTCCCGCGCCTTGTCGAGCTTCGACCCGGCCCCGGGGCCTGCGACCACGTAGTCGGTCTTCTTGGACACCGAACCAGCCACCTTGGCGCCAAGCGATTCGGCACGTGCCTTTGCCTCGTCACGTGTGAACCGCTCAAGCGATCCGGTGAAGACGACGGTCTTTCCGACAACAGGGCTGCCGCTGGTGACGGCCACTTCCGCATCGAGTGGTCGAACCTCGTCGAGCAGACGCTGCACGACCTCCAGGTTCCGCGGCTCCTTGAAGAACTCGACGATCGAGGCTGCGACGACCTCGCCGATCCCTTCGATATTGTTGAGTTCGTTCCAAGCCTCACCAAACTTGGAAGCGGCGGCCTGCATCGCCTGCGAAAAGACCTCGTAGCTGCCATAGGAACGCGCCAGCAGCTTCGCCGTGGTCTCACCGACATGGCGGATCCCCAGTGCGAAGATGAAGCGATTGAGCGCAATCTCGCGCCGTGCGTCGATTGCCTCGAACAGTTTTCGAACACTTACGCGGCCGAAGCCCTCAATGTTCTCCAGCTTGGTAAGCGATTGTTCCTGGCGCGCCTTGAGCGTGAAAATATCCGGCGCTGTACGGATCATCAGCGCCGGATCCTCGCTCTCGAAGAAAAAATCGACCTGCTTGGTGCCGAGCCCCTCGATGTCGAAGGCATTGCGCGAGACGAAATGCTTGATGTGCTCGACCGCCTGGGCGCGGCAGACGAAGCCGCCGGTGCAGCGGGTGACGGAATCAAGCTTGCCGGTTTTCTCGTTTTTCTCCCGCACCGCATGGCTGCCGCAGACCGGGCATTTCGTCGGGAAGACATATTTTGCAGCATCCTCTGGCCGCTTCTCCAGCACGACATCGAGGACCTGCGGAATGACATCACCGGCGCGCTGGACGATGACCGTGTCGCCGATCCGGATATCATGCTCCTCCTCGCGGATACGCTGACCGGAATTGCCGATGCCCTCGATATAGTCGGCATTGTGCAGGGTGGCATTGGTCACGACCACGCCGCCGACCGTCACAGGCGTGAGACGGGCGACCGGTGTCAACGCGCCGGTGCGCCCAACCTGAATGTCGATGGCCTCGACCGTGGTGAAGGCCTGCTCGGCCGGGAACTTGTGGGCCGTTGCCCAGCGCGGCGAACGCGAGCGGAAGCCCAGGCGCGCCTGCAGATCCAGCCGGTCGACCTTGTAGACCACGCCATCGATATCGTAATCCAGATCGGCGCGCTTGAGCCCGATATCGCTGTAGTGCCCGATGATCTCCTCGACAGAGTTCAGCCGGCGCGTCAGTGGATTGACGGGGAAGCCCCAACGCTCGAACACCTGCACCATGCCCCACTGCGTGTCTTCGGGCATGTCGCTCATCTCGCCCCAGGCATAGGCGAAGAAGCGCAAATTGCGGCTCGCCGTCACCTTTGGATCGAGCTGGCGCAGCGAACCCGACGCGGTGTTGCGCGGGTTGACATAGGTCTGCTTGCCCTCGGCCTCCATCTGCGCATTGAGCGCCATGAAATCGGATTTCGCCATATAGACCTCGCCGCGCACTTCGACGACATCGGGCGCATCGGCCGGCAGTTCCTGCGGGATTTCGCGGATCGTGCGGATATTGGCCGTGACGTTTTCGCCGGTCGTCCCGTCACCACGCGTGGCAGCCGTCACCAGCCTGCGCTTCTCGTAGCGCAGCGACATGGAGAGGCCGTCGATCTTTGGCTCAGCGGTAAACGCGATGGATTTGTCGGGCATCTGGCCGAGGAAGCGATAGACGGAAGACACGAAATCCTGCACGTCCTCGTCGGAAAACGAGTTGTCGAGCGACAGCATCGGCCGGGCATGCACGACCTGGGCAAAGATCCCGGCAGGTGCAGCGCCGACACGTTGCGATGGGCTGTCGGTGCGCACCAACTGCGGAAACTGCGTCTCGATTGCATCATTGCGCGCCTTGAGCGCATCATAATCGGCATCCGAGATCTCTGGTTGGTCCTTGCCATGGTAGAGCGCGTCGTGATGGGCGATTTCGGCTGCGAGTTGCTGCAGCTCGGCCTTCGCCTGCTCCTCGTTCAGGGTTTCGACGGGAATGGTGTGAATGGCCATGGCAACCTCCGGAATTCTCCCGTCGGGTTTAGCGGAAAATCGGCGAATGAAAAGGCCCGGTCCTCAGTCCTCCACCTTGGCGAGATCAAGACGCGCGGTCAGCGGCAGGTGGTCTGAGGCAACGCGGGCAAGCGGCGTGTCATGCACCGTGAGATCGGCGATCAACCCGGCCCTGTTGGCCATGATCCGGTCGAGCGACAGGACCGGAAGCCCTGCCGGGAAGCTTGGGATCGGTGTCGGTAGCGGTCCGAAGATGGGCTCGAGCCGGGTCAGAGCCGAGCCCGGCCCCAGCCGCCACTCATTGAAGTCGCCCATCAAAAGCGTCGGCCGCTCGTCACGGCTCTGCAGGAGGTCGAGAATGACGTCGGCCTGCTGGCGCCGGGCCCAGCGCAGGAGGCCCAGATGCGCGGCGATGACGCGAAGCCCTGACCTGCTTTCGAGATCGATCTCCGCGACCAGCGCGCCGCGCGGCTCCAGCCCCGGCAGGGCGACCTGGTGCACGTCGCGCACGATGCCCTCGCGAAACAGAAGTACATTGCCGCGCCAGCCATGCGACTTCGGACCGGAGATGACGGGAACCGGCAGCAAGCCGGTCTCGAGCCTGAGCCGGTTGAGGTCGAGCAGACCGGACCGCTCGCCGAAACGCTGATCCGCCTCCTGGAGTGCGATCACGTCGGGGCCAATTTCGCGAATGACGTCGATGATCCGCTCAGGATCGAAGCGCCCATCTGTTCCAACGCATTTGTGCACGTTGTAGGAGGCGACCGTCATCCCTCCCTCGGTCACCCCGTATACGGCACCCTCGCCGGGCCGCGATTTGCGATTGCGCAGCGAGGTCACCATCGTGCGTGCGAGGCTGGGCTTAATCTTCTTCATCACACCAGATGCATCCGTCGTCTTTTGAGGCGCCGACCGTTCCGGCCCTGACGGCCACGAATGGTGGTTCGTTTGTCAAAGATAGGGCGAACCAAGCCAGAAGAAACGGTCAATCAATCGGTTCGGCAAGGAACGAGCCCTCAGGCTTTCGAGGGTCACCTGCTCCGCCGTCGCCAGTCTCTCGTCGATCCCGTCCTCGATCTGCTCGGCCAGGCGCCGGTCATAGACTTCGAGATCGATCTCGAAATTGAGCCTGAGCGAACGCGAATCGAGGTTGGACGATCCGACGAAACACCATTGCCGGTCGACGACCATGAGCTTCGAATGATCGAAGGTGCCGCTCGACAGATGAACGCTGCAGCCTTCCTGCAGGATCTGGTCGAACTGTCCCATCATTGCACGGGCCACGATGGCGAGATTGTTCTGCGAAGGCACGATCACATCAACCTTCACCCCACGCCGCGCCGCCGTATTCAGCGCCGCGATGAAGGTCGTATCAGGCAGGAAATACGGCGAGACGATCCGGATCGACCGCTCGGCGACGGAGAAGGCGCCGAGCAGGAGCCGGTGATTCGTCTCGAAATGGGCGTCCGGCCCCGACACCACGGCCCGGATCGCGGTCCCCGTCCCGGATACCGCATCGTCGAGGCGCACTCGCCACTCCGGCCCCAGCAGGACCTCGCCCGTCTCGAAATGCCAGTCCTCCGCCGCAACCGCGAGGATGTCGGCGACGACGGGACCGGTCACCCTGAAATGCGTATCACGCGCACCATCAGGCCCGGCAAAGCCGGCGCGAATGTTCATGCCGCCGACAAAGGCCGTTGCACCGTCCACCACCATGATTTTCCGGTGGGTGCGCAGATTGGCGTAAGGGAGCCGGAGCCCCATGATCACCTGACCGTTGAAGACCGCCACGGGAACGCCGCCCTGCTCCAGATAGCCGATGATGCTGGGTACGCTGTAACGGGCGCCGACGGCATCGACGAGCACGCGCACCGCCACGCCGCGCTTGTGCGCGGCGATCAGGCAGTCGGCCACGCGCCGACCGGCGACATCTCGATCGAAGATATAGGTTTCGAGGATGATGCTCTGTTCAGCGGCCTCGATCGCTTGGCACATGCCGTCAAACGTCTCTTCACCGGTGGTGAGCATCGCAATGTGGTTGCCGGACGAAAGCGGACGAAGGGTCACCTTGTCCCCGAGCAGCTTCATCTGTCCGAACCGGTCGCCGAACTGCGCAGCCACCGTTTCACGGCTCACGCCATAAAGCGAAAGGCTGCGCGAGATATGGTCGAGTTCCAGGGCACGGCGAGAGATCAGGTTCGCACGACGGATACGGTTGATTCCCGCAATCGCATAGATCATTGCCCCCACAAGCGGCGAGAGAATGATCACCCCGACCCATCCGAGGGCAGAGCGAACCTCACGCTTGGTCATCGCCGCATGCGTCGCGGCGAGCGTGCCGAAGACCACGGAGAGCACGGCAAGGGTCTCGGCCCAGTAGATCTGGATCAGTTCAAGCATGGCAGACCAGCGAAACAGGTTTTGGTGGAAATCGCAACCGACACTGGGCAGACGAGTATCACTCGCCAGCCGCGAGCAGTTTGGCCGCCGCCGCCCGCGCTTCGTCGGTCACAGAGGCACCCGCGAGCATGCGCGCGATCTCTTCCTTGCGATGGTCCGGCTCCATGATTGCCACCCGCGTCGCAATCTTGTCGCCTGCATCCCCGGTCGGGCCCTTGGAAATCAGGAAATGCGTCGAGGCGCGTGCGGCGACCTGCGGTGCATGGGTGACCGAAAGTACCTGCACCTTGGCGGAAAGTCGCTTCAATCGCTGGCCGATGGCATCGGCCACAGCACCACCCACACCGGTGTCGATCTCGTCGAAGACCAGTGTCGGCGCCGACCCGCGGTCCGCGAGCGCGACCTTGAGCGCCAGCAGGAAGCGCGAAAGCTCGCCCCCGGAGGCAACCTTCATGATCGGACCGGGGCGCGTGCCGGGATTGGTCTGCACATGGAATTCCACGGTATCGATGCCGTCCGCTGTCGCATTCTCGGGATCAGTCGCCACCTCGACCATGAAGCTTGCCCGCTCCAGCTTCAGCGCCGGAAGTTCCTGCATGACGGCATCAGCCAGCGACTGGGCCGCGTTCCGGCGCTTGGCGGACAACTGGTGCGCCAGATGGTCGTAATGCGCCCTGGTCTCGTGCACGGCGGCCTCCAGCTGGCCAAGACGCTCCTCGCCGGCATCGAGATCCGCCAGATCCGCCACCATTTTTTCAGCCATTGCCGGCAGATCGACAACGGCGACAGAATATTTGCGACCCGCGGCTCGGAGCGCGAAGAGACGCTCCTCGACCCGTTCGAGTTCGCGGGGATCGAACTCGGTGCGGCGCAGCGCCGCCTCCACTTCCATCTGGGCGGCAGAAAGCGTGTCCAGAGCGGCGCCGAGCAATTGCACTGTCTCTTCGAGCAGTCCCGGAGCCTCATGGCTCTTGCGCTCGAGCCGGCGCATCAGCGAGGCGATATGCGGCACGGGGGACGCATTGCCGTTCAGGAATTCCGATGCTTCGGCGATGTCGCCCGCGATGCGCTCCGACTTCTGCATGGCAGAGCGCCGATCGGCGAGGTCGTCCTCTTCGCCATCGAGCGGCGACAGCGTCTCAAGCTCCTCGACCGAGGCGCGCAGATAGTCTGCCTCGCGCGCGGCGGCTTCTACCTTCGCCTTGTGAGTCTTGAAGCTGCGCTCGGCATCGCGCCAACGGCGGTAGCTCTCGCCAAGATCGACGGCCTCGTCGGTCAGCCCTGCAAAGGCGTCGAGCAGCATGCGATGTGCATTGGTGTCGATCAGGGCGCGGTCGTCGTGCTGACCGTGGATTTCGACCAGTACCTGACCGATCTGCCGCATGAGCTGCACGCTGACAGGCTGGTCGTTGATATAGGCGCGCGTACGGCCATCAGCGGACTGAACGCGCCGGAAGATCAGATCTCCGTCATCGTCGACCCCGTTGCCCTTGAGCAAGGTGCGTGCAGGGTGGCTGTTATCCACGTCGAAGACGGCAGTCACCTGCCCCTTGTCCTCTCCATGGCGCACGAGCGAGCCGTCGCCACGCCCGCCGAGCGCAAGCGAGAGACTGTCGAGAAGGATGGATTTGCCGGCACCCGTTTCGCCGGTCAGTACGGAAAGACCGGTTTCGAAGGCAAGGTCCAGCCGCTCGATCAGAACGATATCGCGGATCGACAGCTGGACCAGCATGGGCTCAGTTTCTCACTTCGTGACGGTGAACGGTCAGGCCCCGGTCAGCAGCCTGCGACCGGCGCGGGTGATCCACGACCCGGAATTCTCGCGCGGCTCGAGGCCACCCTTCTGCAGCAGCGCATAGCTGTCGGAATACCACTGACTGTCCGGATAATTGTGTCCGAGAACGGCTGCCGCTGCCTGCGCTTCCGACACGACGCCCATGGCGTAGTAGGACTCGACCAGACGCGCCAGAGCTTCCTCGATCTGATTCGTATTCGGATACTGCTCAACCACGACGCGGAATCGCGAAATCGCAGCAAGATATTCCTTGCGCTCCAGATAGTAGCGCCCGACCTGCATTTCCTTGCCGGCCAGCTGGTCGCGGGCGAAACGCATCTTCGCCTGCGCATCATCGACATATTCCGAGTCGGGGAATTCGTTGACGACCCGCTGCATGGCCTCGATGGTCTTCACCGAATTGCGCTGGTCCTGCGTGACGCTGGAGATCTGCTTCCAGTAGGAGAGACCGACGAGATACTGCGCGTAGGCAGCATCCTCGGACTTCGGATAGAGGTTCATGTAGCGGTTGCCGGTGGCGATCGCATCCGCATAGCGGCCGAGCCGGTATTTGGTGAAGGTGCTCATGACCAGCGACTTCTGCGACCACTCTGAGAACGGATGCTGCGCATCGACGGCGTCGAACTTGCGCGATGCTTCGCTCATATTGCCCGCCTTGATATTGGCGAGGCCCTGATTGTAGAGCACTTCCGGCGGTTCGGTCTCGGCAGCGAGCTTGCTGATGTCGATATCTGGGTCGCTCTGGCAGCCGGCCAGCACGGCCCCGACCGACATCATCACGCACAGGCCTGCAATACGCGCGGCTTTCTTCACAACGACCGATCCCACATGATTCATTCGAAATGATCCCGATTGCAGCGCCGCTTGAAAACCGTCGCCTTCAACTGGCGTTTCTAGCCACAAAAGCGGCACTAGGGCAACGCAGTGATGTGACTTTAACGCATTTTTGTGGCAGGGCGCCCAGAAAGTGCCGTTCGTTCAGTATCTTCCGTCGCCCAGCAAAAACGCCGGCCTCCGCGTGGAAGCCGGCGCGCAATCTTTCCATCGCCCGTTCCGAGGTCAGGCCGACCAGGGGGCAAATTCCGGCACCTGGACCGGAACGAATTCACGTGCGCGGACCTGATAGCTACGGCTCGGGGCCTCCACGACTTCATAGGCCGAGGGATCGCTGAGCAGCGCCTTCAGCGCATTGGCATTCATCTTGTGACCGCCACGATAGGAGCGGTAGCAACCGATGAACTGGGCGCCGGCCAGAGCCAGGTCGCCGACGGCATCCAGCGTCTTGTGACGGACGAACTCGTCCTTCTCGTAGCGCAACCCCTCGACATTGATGACAGTGTCGTCGTCCGAGATGACCACGGAGTTTTCCAGCGAGGAACCGAGCGCGAAACCGGCAGCCCAGAGGCGTTCGACATCGCGCATGAAACCGAATGTACGCGCCCGCGACAATTGGGTCTTGAAGGTCTCGGCGGTCAGGTCGCCTTCCCACTTCTGTCGGCCGATCAGCTTGCTGTCGAAATCGATCTCGACCTCGAAGCGAGTGCCGTCATAGGGGCGGAATTCCGACCAGGACGCACCCGACTCAATGCGCACCGGCTTGGTGACGCGAATGTAGCGGCGCTTCACGCCCAGATTGGTGATGCCGACCTGCTCGATCGCATCGATAAAGACTTCCGAACTGCCGTCCATGATCGGCATCTCCGCACCGTCGACTTCAACGATGACGTTGTCGAGGCCAAGCGCGTAGAGTGCGGCCATCACATGTTCGATGGTCGCAACAGAACGTGCCGGATTGGTGCCGAGCACTGTGCAGAGATCGGTATTGCCGACATGGGCTGAGACTGCGCGGTATTCGCTGGTCGAACCGTCGTCATGCTGGCGCTGAAACACGATACCGGTCCCGGCCTCGGCCGGCTGGAAGGTGATCGTCACGTCTCGTCCCGAATGGACCCCGATCCCCGTCAGCGTAAGCGGTGCTGCGATCGTGGTTTGAAATCCGAGCAAAGCAATTGCCATTCCGATAGCCTTAATATGAAGCGACGAGGCGGTGGATCTGAATTCTCGTCGTAAACTTGTGTCGAAGGGGCTCGAAGCCCTGTTCCGATCACATACATACGTGGCCCCGCCCTTCCAGCCAAATCACTCATTCTTTCGCTTTGTAACGAAGCCAGGCCATTGATTAAAATCAATAATTTCACACGCCGAAACAGATGGCAAAACGCAAGAAACCCGGGCCTTGGCGGCCCGGGTTTCGTTCACGAGTCGTTGTCCGAACTCAGCTCGTCTGGCGGCGCAGGAAGGCCGGGATCTCGAGCTGGTCATCTTCGCTGGTTGCCCGGGCGGGCGTTGCGCGGCCCTGGTCATCGAGCTGGCCACGACGCGGTGCGTAAAGGCTGGCTTCGGCCGAGAGCGGGCGGCGCTGCTGCGAGGGAGCAACAGGGGCCGAACCGGTCATGTCACCCATCACAGGCTCCTCGTCGGCCTGACGGCCAAGCGAGTTGGTGATGCGCTTCAGCAGACCCATCGGGCCGCGTTCGTCCTGGCCGGCGGGAGCCGCCGGCTGGGCGCGGTGATCGATTTCGGCGCGCAGCACGGGCGGGAAGTCCTCGACCTTGGGCATGCGGACCGGTTCGGGCGCCATGCGGGACTCGGCCGCAACAGGGGCCGGCGCGACAGGCGCCTGCATGACCGGCGCAGGCTGCGGCATCACCGGAGCTGGCTGGCTCATGACCGGGGCCGGAGCGGCCGGCTGGATCATCTGCGGGGCCGGAGCGGCTTCCGGAGCCGGCGAAGCGAACAGGCGGCTTGCCGGGCGGAAGTCCTGCGACGGAGCAGCCTGCGGCTGGTTCAGCGGCTGACGGGCGGCTGCGATTTCGAGTTCGCGTTCCATGGCTGCTTCAGCGGAACGGATGGTGTCTGCGACCGGATCCATGGTCGACTTGGGGGCCTGCGCCATTGCAGGCTGAAATGCGGCCGGTGCCGGAGCAACGGCCGCGGAGGAACGCATAGCAGGCTTTGCCAGCGGCGTGGCTTCGAAGCCCTTGGATGCAAGTGCCGCACGGTCGATGCCGGTAGCGACGACCGAGACGCGGATGATGCCTTCGAGTGCTTCGTCGAAGGTCGCGCCGAGGATGATGTTCGCATCCGGATCGACTTCTTCGCGGATACGGGTCGCTGCTTCATCGACTTCGAACAGGGTCAGGTCACGACCGCCGGTGATCGAGATCAGGAGGCCCTGGGCACCCTTCATCGAGGTTTCGTCGAGCAACGGGTTGGCGATTGCCGCTTCGGCAGCCTGCATGGCGCGGCCTTCGCCCGATGCTTCGCCGGTACCCATCATGGCGCGCCCCATCTCGCGCATCACGGAGCGAACGTCCGCGAAGTCAAGGTTGATCAGGCCTTCCTTGACCATGAGGTCCGTGATGCAGGCAACGCCGGAATAGAGCACCTGGTCGGCCATCGCGAAGGCATCAGCAAAGGTGGTGCGGTCGTTGGCGATGCGGAAGAGGTTCTGGTTCGGAATGACGATCAGGGTGTCGACCGACTTCTGCAATTCCTCGATGCCGGATTCGGCAAGCCGCATGCGGCGAGCGCCTTCGAAGTGGAACGGCTTCGTGACGACGCCGACGGTCAGGATGCCCTTGTTGCGGGCGGCCTGGGCGACGACCGGAGCTGCACCGGTACCGGTACCACCACCCATGCCGGCGGTGACGAAGCACATGTGGGTACCGTTGAGATGGTCGATGATCTCGTCGATGCACTCCTCAGCGGCCGCGCGACCGACTTCCGGCTGCGAGCCGGCGCCGAGACCCTCGGTGACATTCACGCCGAGCTGGATGATACGCTCGGCCTTGGTCATGGTCAGCGCCTGGGCATCCGTATTGGCAACGACGAAATCGACGCCCTGCAGACCAGCGGTGATCATGTTATTGACGGCATTGCCGCCGCCGCCACCGACACCGAAAACGGTGATGCGGGGCTTCAGCTCAGTGATATCTGGCTTCTGCAGCTTGATGGTCATGGTACCCGTTCCTTCTTTTTCCGGCCGCATCGCCAAGCCGGCCATGTCATTTCAACAGATTTCCCTTGGCCGAACCTTGTGGTCGGAGGGTGAACTCAAAAACTCTCTTTCAGCCACTGACCCATGCGGGCGAACCGGCTGTTTCCGTTGCCGAAGGGCGAGAAGAGCCCGCCCTGTCCGGCATGTGTTTCCTGATCCGCCATCTGCGGATAGATCGTCAGGCCGACGGCCGTCGAGAAGGCCGGTCCCTTGGCCGCGGCCGGCAGACCCGACACGCCCATCGGACGACCGATACGCACGTTCCGGGCCAGAATACGGCGGGCCGCCTCCGGCATCCCTGTCAGCTGGCACGCACCACCCGTCAGAACCACGCGCTTTCCGACGACAGGCGAGAAGCCGGACCTCTGGATCCGGTCGCGCAGCATTTCGAGGGTCTCCTCGATGCGCGCGCTGATGATCCGGGTCAGAAGCGCCTTCGACACCTGGGTCGGCTGGTCGCGATCGTCTTCGCCGATTGGCGGGACGGACACGACTTCGCGATCGTCGGCGCCGTTGGCGACAGCCGAACCGTGAACGACCTTCAGACGTTCTGCATCCTCGATACGGGTGGAAAGCCCGCGCGCCAGATCGGTCGTCACATGGTGACCGCCGATCCCGATGGCGTCCGTATGGATCAACTTGCCTTGAGCGAAGACAGAGATGGTGGTCATGCCACCGCCCATGTCGATCGCCGCGCAACCCAGCTCCACCTCGTCGTCGACCAGGGCCGCAAGGCCGCTGGCATAAGGCGTGGCAACCACGCCCTCGACGGTCAGATGGGCCCTGTTGATGCAGAGCTCCAGATTGCGGAGCGCAGCGCGTTCGGCCGTGACCACGTGCATGTCGACGCCGAGAACATCGCCATACATTCCAAGGGGATCACGGATTCCCCTCTCTCCGTCAAGTGAAAAGCCGGTCGGGAGCGAATGCAGGACCGCACGATCGTTGCCCTGGGACTGCTGACCGGCAGCAATGAGCACCTTGCGCAGGTCGCCCGCTTCCACTTCCTGACCACCGAGATCGATGGAGGCCGTGTAGACGTCCGAACCGATACGGCCAGCAGATACGTTGACAATCAGGCTCTCCACCGTGAGGCCCGCCATGCGCTCAGCCGCATCGACGGCGAGGCGCACGACGTTTTCAACCGCATCGAGATCAGCGATCACGCCGGACTTGATGCCATGCGAACGCTGGTGCCCGAGGCCGATGACCTCGACATTGTGGGTGCGCCCCGGAAGAACTGCGGATTCGCGGCGCGGCGTGAGCCGGGCGATGATGCACACAACCTTGGTCGAGCCGATGTCGAGCACCGAAACGACATGTGCACGCTTCGAGGAGAGAGGCTTCGTGCGGGGGAGACCGAAGGAGGAGCCGCCAAAGATACTCATATCTTCTGCTCCAGTTTCTTGAGGACCTTGCTACGCTCTTCAAGAGCGGCCGTGCGGCGCTCCTGCGCCCCGGGCGTCAGGCGCACGGCAACACGATCAGGCAAGCGCAGATCGACGACGGCAATATCGCGCGAAAGAACCTGCTGCTCCTCGTCGAAACGGGTCAGCAGCGCGAGCGCGCCGGCGACATTCACCTCCGGCAAACGCACGATGACGCCATTGTCGAGATGGACATCCCACCGACGACCGCCGACACGAACGAAAGCCTTTACGCGCGATGCGATCGCCGGCCACTTGGAGAATTCCTCGTCGATGGCAGCAGCAGCCGTTTCGGCGTCACGACCGACGAAAAGCGGAAGCGAGGCAAACTTGTTGTCGCGCAGCGGCGCGATCACCGAACCCGAGCGCTCGATCAGGGAGAGGTCCGTGCCATGTTGCCAGATGCCAAAAGCCTGACGTTCACGCAGAACAACCTCGACCGTCGACGGATAAACCTTCCGCACATCAGCCGATTCAACCCAGGGCAGCTCGGCCAGCGCCCTGCGGGCGCTCGCAATGTCGAGACCGAGCAAGCTGGTCGATCCATCGAGACCGAGCAGCTGAAGGATGTCGATTTCCGACGTGTGCTGATTGCCGGAGACACTGATATCCTCGACGGCAAAACCGGCGGAAGCCGTGACGGATTGCATGACGACTGGACCATGGCCACCAACGACGACGCCATGCAGGCAGACAACACCGTAAAATGCACCAAGGCTCACCTTGCCGAGATGACGAGGCAGCGCAATCCGACCGGAAAACAGACTGATCACGAAACGAACGAGACGACGAAGCGGGCGCGGAAGCACCTTGGCCTCCGTCGAGGCACGCGGAGCAGCCGGATAGACCCGGGATGCATCAGCCAGTTTTTTGCCGCTCAACGAGAACAAGAGGCGTCCTCCACCATCCAACGTACGAATTCACCAAAGCCATAGCCCGCATGGGCAGCCATTTCCGGCAGCAACGAGGTGGGGGTCATGCCGGGCTGGTTGTTGAGTTCCAGCCAGATCAGATCACCATCCTCAGCGAAGCGGTCGTCGTAGCGGAAGTCGGACCGACTCACTCCGCGACACCCGAGCGCCTGATGTGCCTTCAGCGCCAATGATTGTATTTTTTGGTAAATTATCGGTGAAATTTGCGCAGGAAGTACGTGTTGCGAACCGCCCGCCGCATACTTGGAGTCATAATCGTAGAAGCTGTGCCCGAGCGGCACGATTTCGGTCACGCCGAGCACCTTGCCATCCATGACGCCGCAGGTGAGTTCGCGACCCGCCACATAGCGCTCGACCATGACGATGTCGCCGTAGCGCCACTCGCTGGAGGTCAGGATCTGCGGCGGATGAGCCATGTCTTCGCGCACGATGACAACACCGAAGCTGGAGCCCTCGCGGACCGGCTTCACCACGTAGGGCGGCTTCATCGGATGCTCATTGCCGATATCCAGGCGGTTCATCACAAGCGCTTCAGCAACCGGAATACCAGCCTGTGCGGCAACGATCTTCGCCTGCTTCTTGTCCATGGCGAGCGCCGATGCCAGCACACCGGAATGGGTATACGGGATTTCGAGATATTCGAGCACGCCCTGGATCGTACCATCCTCACCGAAGGGACCATGCAGCGCATTGAAGGCGACATCCGGCTTCAGATCTCCAAGGACACGACCGATGTCGCGACCGACATCGACCCGTGTGACACGGAACCCCTCGCCTTCGAGGGCATCAGCGCAGGCATTACCCGACGACAAGCTCACGGGCCGCTCGGAGGACAATCCACCCATCAAAACCGCGACATGCTCGCCACTCATTTACGCCTCGCAAATCCCTGAACCGGCCGATCATCGCGTCACCGCATCGGCTCTGTATGATCAGTTCAACTACATTAAGGTTAATGAACCGTTTACTTTCGTTAACCGGCACGACGGATCCAGCGCGGCCGAAGCTCCCACACGACTTTAGAACTTGTTTATAAACAATTGGATTTACGAAGGTAAATTCAGGAACGAGACGTCCGCACCTCCCGACCTGAGGCACACACCTCCGCGTGTCCATGCGCCGGACAGGAGGTATCGAACAGCGCTTCGACGGGCTGTTTCGCATGCACGATTCGATTCCGCCCGCTCGATTTTGCGAGCTGAAGGGCGCGATCCACACCCGGCCGAACGCGCAAGGCAGAAGCCCGAGCGCAATAAGGATCAGAGTCCGAGGATGTTGGGCAGATGGGCGGAGATGGCTGTTCTGGCCGCCGTGAAGGCTGATCTGATCACAACCGCGCGTGACACACGAAAATCGCACCAGGCGTCAACCTGACCGATCATCCGCAGGCCGGCCAGATTGAACACGAAACTCCCCGCAAGCGCGGGGAGCCAAGATCAGCAAGGTTCAAACTCGTCGGGTCATAGGAGAGGTTTATACGGCAACGACGCCCATGAACGCCTTGACCTCGCGGCCCGGCATGAAGATGCCGAGACGCTTGATTTCCCATTCGAGCTTGACACCGGAGGTCTCGAAAACCCGCTGGCGCACGGTCTCGCCAAGATATTCGAGATCGTAGCCCGTGGCATGACCGACATTGATCATGAAGTTGCAGTGTAGCGACGACATCTGCGCCCCGCCGATCATCAGACCACGGCAACCCGCCTCGTCGATCAGCTCCCAGGCTGAATGCCCTTCCGGATTCTTGAAGGTCGAACCGCCGGTCTTTTCCTTGACCGGTTGCACGGTCTCCCGGTGATGGCGAACCGCGTCCATATCGGCGCGGATCTTCGCCTTCTCCTCCGGATAGCCCTCGAAAAGCGCGCTGGTGAAGATGAGCCCCTCTGACGCTGCCGAATGGCGATAGGTGTAGCCCATGTCTGCATTTGACAGGACATGGACATTGCCCTTGCGGTCGACAGCTTCGACCTCGATCAGCCGACCCGCCGTGTCGCCACCATTCGCGCCGGCATTCATGCGGATTGCGCCGCCGATCGAGCCTGGAATGCCATAGTAGAAATGGAAGCCGCCGATATTGTTGTCCATCGCCATGGCAGCAATGTGCTTGTCCGGGCAGATCGCGCCCGCCCGGATACGGTTTTCGCCCGCAAGCTCCACCTGGCCGAAGCCCTTGGCGGACAGGCGGATCACCACACCGGGGATCCCGCCGTCACGCACGAGCAGGTTTGAACCGACGCCGACCACCGTCAGCGGCACCTCTTCCGGCAGAAGCTTGAGGAAGGCCGTCAGATCCTCGACATCATGCGGCTGGAACATGAGTTCGGCCAGGCCGCCGGCCTGGAACCATGTGACCCGATCCATCGGCGCGTCCGTCGTCAGCCGCCCCTTGAGATCGTTGACTTCAGGGCCGAGTGACGCCAGAAGCTTTTCCCCATCCACCTGTTTCATTTATGACTTTCCCGAAATCGCATCTAGTTCCGTCGGCAGGGCAGCCGCCCACTGCGTGATGTTGCCTGCCCCCAACAGGACCACAAAATCACCCGGTTGTGCAATGCCCGCGACGAGCGAGGACAATTGCTCGGGCGCGGCCAAGTAGCGCGCATCGCGATGACCACCGGACTTGATCCGCGATACCAGCGCCTCCGAATCGATCCCCTCGATCGGCTCTTCGCCCGCAGCATAGACCGGGGACAGGAAGATCGTATCGGCATCGTTGAAGCAATTGGCAAAGTCATCGAACAGGCTCGCAAGCCGGCTGAAGCGGTGCGGCTGGTGAACGGCGATGATGCGTCCCTGGCACGCTTCCCGTGCGGCTCTCAGTACAGCCTTGATCTCAACCGGATGGTGGCCGTAGTCGTCGAAGACCTGCACACCGTTCGAAGCGCCCGTCAGCGTGAAGCGACGCTTGACACCACCAAAACCGGCAAGCCCCTTGCGGATCGCCTCTTCCGGAATATCGAGGCGGTTCGCGACCGTGATTGCAGCACAGGCATTGGAAATGTTGTGCCGCCCCGGCATTGGCAGCACCAGGTCCTTGAAGGTGAACACCCGCCCGGTGCGGCGACGGCGGATCTCGACGTCGAAGATCGAGCGTATGCCATCCAGGCGCACATTGGAGTACCGCACGTCGGCCTGCGGATTCTCCCCATAGGTGATCACCTTGCGATCCTCAATGCGGCTGACGAGCGCCTGCACTTCCGGATGGTCGAGGCACATCACACCGAAGCCGTAGAACGGCACGTTTTCGACAAACTGGCGGAACGCCGCACGCGCATTGTCGAAAGTTCCGTAATGGTCGAGATGTTCCGGATCGATATTGGTGACGATCGCCACATCGGCCGGCAGCTTCAGGAAGGTACCGTCGGACTCGTCCGCCTCGACCACCATCCACTCACCCTCGCCCATGCGGGCATTCGTGCCGTAAGCGTTGATGATACCGCCATTGATGACCGTCGGGTCGCGCCCGCCGGCATCGAGAAGGGCCGCAACCATCGACGTGGTCGTCGTCTTGCCATGCGTGCCGCCCACCGCAATTGCATTGCGAAAGCGCATCAGTTCGGCAAGCATCTCGGCGCGACGGACGATCGGCAAAAGCTTCTCGCGCGCCGCAATCAGTTCCGGATTGTTCTTCTTGATCGCGGTCGAAACGACGACGACTTCGGACTCACCGAGATTTTCCGCCGTATGGCCGACAAAGACCTCGATACCCTTGGCCCGCAACCGCTGGACATTGGCACTCTCCGACTGATCGGAGCCTTGGACCTTGTGTCCGAGATTGTGCAGGACCTCTGCGATCCCGCTCATTCCGATGCCGCCGATCCCGATGAAATGGACCAGGCCGATGGATTTCGGCATTTTCATTGTGTGGCTCCCTTCGACTGGGCAATACCCTTGCCGGCGGCAATAGCCTCTACGAGCTCTGCGAGCAAGCCAGCCGCATCAGGCTTGCCCGTGCTTTTCGCAGCAGCCGCCATGGCGGCGAGCCGACCAGGCCCCTCCATCGCCTCCTTGAGAAGGCCTGCAATCCTGTCGGTGGAAAGCTCCGCCTGTGAAATAACCTGCGCTCCCCCTTGCGCCGCAAGTGCCGCAGCATTTGCGGCCTGATCGTGGTCGAGCGCATGAGGATAGGGCACGAGCAGGCTCGGCCGACCAATCACCGCAAGTTCCGAAACTGTCGATGCTCCAGAGCGGCAGATCACCAGATGGGCAGCTGCTAGCCGATTGGCCATATCGGTGAAGAATGGCGCAACATCGGCACGGATGCCGAGCGTCGCATAGCTGTCGATCACCTTTTGCCGGTCTTCGGGCCGCGCCTGCTGCGTCACCACGAGACGCGCACGCAAGTCATCGGACAGCAACCGGATAGCACCGGGGATGGCGTCGGAAAAGAACTGCGCACCCTGGCTTCCACCGAAGACGACGAGATTGAACGGCGCGCGCTCAACGGATGGAACATAGGGATGCGCTGCAGCCGCAATCATCTCCGGCCGCACCGGATTTCCGGTCAGCACCATCTTTGCCGAATGTTCGCCGCCGGGCGACAGGAAGCCACCGGCGATCGCTCTGACGCGAGAGGCGAGAAGCTTGTTGGCGCGGCCCATGACCGCGTTCTGTTCGTGCACGGCCGTGGGGACCCCGAGACCGGCTGCCGCAAACAGGGGCGGCACGGTCGGATAGCCCCCAAAGCCGATGACAGCCTTCGGCTTCAGTCGCGACACGAGGCTCCGGGCCTCGCGATATCCGCGCCAGAGTGACAGAAATGCCTTCAGAACGGCGACCGGGTTCCTGGAGGCGATTGTGGCCGAGGACACGGTATGAATTTCGTCTGCCGGAAAGCTCCCGGCATAACGTTCGGCGCGCCTGTCGGTCACCAGATGCACGCCGTAGCCACGGGACTTCAACTCGTGCGCCAGAGCCTCGGCCGGAAAGAGATGTCCGCCGGTGCCACCGGCGGCGAGCAGGACGATACCTTTGGTCATACGCATTTACTCCGCGGGTACACCGGCGACCGATCGGAACAGGCTGCGCTCCTGCGCACGCTTTTCCGGGCGTCGGCGGGTAAGCGCCAGGATGAAGCCGGCGGTAACGCAGATCGCGGTCATCGACGATCCGCCATAGGAAATCAGCGGCAGCGTCATGCCCTTGGCCGGCAGAAGCTCGAGATTGACGCCGATATTGATCATCGACTGCACACCGAGCAGCAGCACGAGACCGGAGACGGCGAGACGGTTGAAATCATTGCGCTCCTTGTAGGCGTGGCTCAGGCCCCGGAGCACCAGGAAGCCAAAAATCGCCACGAGCACCATGCAAAAGACGATGCCGAATTCTTCCGCTGCAACCGAGAAGATGAAGTCGGTATGGCTGTCGGGAATGATGCGCTTGACGATCCCTTCGCCCGGCCCCTGGCCGAACCAGTCGCCGCGAATGATCGCCTCGCGTGCCGTATCGACCTGGAAGGTATCACCCTCACCTGTCAAAAACCGGTCTATTCGCCCGGCAACATGCGGCAGCGTCATATAGGCCCCGAAAAATCCCGCTCCGCCGAGAACCCCGAGCACGACGATCCACAGCCAAGGCATGCCGGCCATGAAGAACATCGCACCCCAGACGCTGCCGATCAGGATGGTCTGGCCAAGGTCAGGCTGCGCAATCAGCAGTGCAGCCGCGATGCCGAAGAGCAGGATGGCAAAGAGATTGCCCGGGATCTCAGGCTGGCGCGCATGTTCCGCGAACAGCCAGGCGCAGATGACGACGAAAGCCGGCTTCATGAATTCGGACGGCTGGATCGACATTGACCCGATCGACAGCCAGCGCCGGCCACCCTTTACCTCAAGGCCGATGAAAAGAACCAGCACCATCATGATCAGCGAGGCAGCCAGGATCAGCATGGCCATGCGCCTGACCTGGCGAGGCGACAGGAAGGAGAGTCCGATCATCACGCCGAGAGCCGGCAACATGAAGAAGGCGTGGCGCTTGACGAAATGGAAACTGTCGAGATTGAGACGTTCGGCAACCGCCGGTGACGCTGCGAAGGAGAGCATGAGCCCGATCCCCATCAGGAGAACGAAGGTGATCAGGAACAGACGGTCGATCGTCCAGAACCAGTCAGCGACCGGCCCTCTCTCCACGCGGCTTACCATCTCATTTACCTCCTGTCGGCAGGTCGATCAGCATCGTCATTCCATCCAGGTTCGCGACTTCAGCCACGAATGCATCACCGCGGACTTCGAAATTCTTGTATTGGTCGAAGCTTGCGCAAGCCGGTGAGAGCATCACTGCGGAAGTTTCACCATCCCGATCGGCATCGTCTGCGGCATGCGCCACCGCACGCTCGAGGCGATCCGAAATCTCATAAGGCACACGGTCGCCGAGCTGCGCGGCAAAGGCAGAAGCAGCCTCGCCGATCAGATAGGCCTTTACGATGCGCGGAAAAAGTGGTGCGAGGCTTGCGATGCCGCCTTCCTTGGGCAGACCACCGGCAATCCAGTAGATCCGCTCATAGCTGGAAAGCGCAGGCGCTGCCGCCTCCGCATTGGTCGCCTTGCTGTCGTTGACAAAGACGACCTGGCGCCGTTGACCGACCGGCTGCATGCGATGTTTGAGCCCGGGGAAGCTCTGGAGGCCCTTGCGGATCTCGTCCTCGGACACACCAACCGCGAGGCAGGCCGCAATCGCCGCACAGGCATTCTGCGCGTTGTGGCTGCCGCGCAGCGTCTGGATGCCGTCGAGATCGACCACGAGCGAAGTCGCTCCCTGCTCTGCCCGCATGACGCGCGAGCCCTCGGCATAGAGCCCGTCGGCGAGCGGCTGCCGCTTCGAGATCCGGGTAACCTTTGTCCCGGCGCGCTCGACACGATCGCCGATCAGTTCGCAATGGCTGTCATCGGTGCCGACGATCGCGGTGCTGGCACCAGCGACGAGACGCTCCTTCACTTCGGCATAGTGCTGCATGGTGCCGTGGCGGTCGAGATGGTCGGGCGTCAGGTTGAGCAGGATGCCGGCGGTCGGATTGAGCGTCGGTGCAAGATCGATCTGGTAGGACGAGCATTCGACCACATAGAACCGCCCGTCCCTGGGCGGATCGAGCGTCAGTACGGCCCGGCCAATATTGCCACCGAGCTGCGTATCGCGACCACTTGCTTCGAGCATATGGGCAATCAGGGCCGTGGTGGTCGATTTGCCGTTTGTCCCGGTGATCGCGATGAACGGGCAATCCGGCGCATGGGCTCTCCGCTCCCGCACGAAGATCTCGACATCGCCGATGATCTCGACACCGGCATTGCGGGCAAAGCCAACCGTCCAGTGCGGCTTCGGATGGGTGAGCGGCACGCCGGGTGAGAGCACGAAGGATGCGACCGACGACCACTCGATCTCCCGCAAGTCCCTGGTCGGCACGCCATCGGCCTGCGCCCGCGCGACGCTGTCGGGATTGTCGTCCCAGGCAATCACAGTTGCGCCGCCAGCCTGAAGCGCCTTGGCCGTGGCGAGGCCGGATCCGCCGAGCCCGAACAGCGCAACGGTCTTCCCCTTGAAGGTGGTGGCCGCGATCATCGCCGCCTCACCGCAGCTTCAGGGTCGAAAGACCGAGCATGGCAAGCCCAACGGCAATGATCCAGAATCGGATGACGACCTGGCTTTCCGTCCAGCCCAGCTTTTCGAAATGGTGATGGATTGGCGCCATCAGGAAGACGCGCTTGCCGGTCATCTTGAAATAGCCGACCTGGATGATGACCGACAGCGTCTCCATGACGAAAAGACCGCCGATGATGGCCATGACGATCTCGTGCTTGGTGGCGACGGCGACGGAGCCGATCAGGCCACCTAGCGCCAGCGACCCGGTGTCGCCCATGAAGATTGCAGCCGGCGGCGCGTTGAACCAGAGGAAGCCGAGACCGGCCCCGATCACGGCGCCCAGCACCACGGCGAGCTCGCCCGTGCCCGGCGTGAAATTGATCTGCAGATAGTTGGAGAACACCGCATTGCCGGCGAGATAGGCGATCACGCCGAAGGAGGCCGCGGCGATCATCACTGGCACGATGGCGAGCCCGTCTAGGCCGTCCGTCAGGTTGACGGCATTGCCGGCCCCCACGATGACAAAGCCGCCGAACAGCACGAAGAAGATCCCGAGATCGATCAGGAAGTCCTTGAAGAAGGGAAAGGCGATCGAGGAGCCGAAGGTCGAGCCTTGAGGCCCGGAGCTCAAGGCCGTCGACATCATGAAATAGACGGCAATGCCCGCGATCAGGAATTCGATGCCCAGGCGCGCCTTGCCGGAGAAGCCCTTCTCCGTCTGCTTCGTCACCTTCAGATAGTCGTCGTAAAAACCGATCGCGCCGAAGCCGAGGGTGACCAGCAATGTCGCCACGACATAGACGTTGGACAAATCCGCCCACAGCAGCGATGACACGACGATGCCGGCCAGGATCATCAGACCGCCCATGGTCGGCGTTCCCGCCTTCTTGAAATGGGTCTGCGGTCCGTCAGCCCGGATCGGTTGCCCCTTGCCCTGACGCACCCGCAGCGATGCGATCATCGCCGGACCGAAGAGGAAGACCACCAGCGCCGAGGTGAAGAGAGCCGCCCCCGTCCGGAAGGTGATGTAACGGAAGAGATTGAAAAACTGCAGGTTGTCCGACAGTTCCACAAGCCAAATCAGCATTGGAGACCTTTCCCAAAGCCTGGATTAAAATTGGCGCTCCGTGTCGGGGAATGCCGGATGCTTGTCAAGCAGAGCCGAAACGATCTTGCCGAAACCGATGCCGAGAGAAGACTTGACCATCACGACATCGCCGGCGCGGACCTCTGCGGTGACGAAATTCGCGAGCTCCTCCGTGGTCTCGAGATAGACGACATGGACCGTTTCCGGCAGCGCGTCTCGCAGCGCCGCCATTTCCGGTCCGGCGAGCCAGACGTGTTCGATGCCGGCAGCGAGCAAGGGCCCGGCAAGTTCGGCATGAACGCTGGGGGCGAATTCGCCCATCTCCAGCATGTCGCCGAGGACCGCAACGCGCCGCCCCTCGCCTGTCGGCTGGGACGATGCAAGCACAGAGATCGCCGCCCGCATGGAGGCCGGGTTCGCATTGTAGCTGTCGTCGATGAGTGTCAGGACGCCTTCAGGCATCATGAGTTTGTGGCGCGCACCACGTCCCTTGACTGCCGTAAGGTTGGCAAGCGCCTCGATCGCCGCATCGACGTCGGCGCCGACAAGCGACACGGCCGCGAGAACCGCCATCGCGTTCTCGGCGAGATGCCGGCCGGGCGCACCGATCATCACTTCGCGCGTTTCGCCGCCGAATGAGACCCAGACGGTCGAAACCTCGGCCGCACCATCGAATTCAGCGAGGCGGAACTCGGCCTTTGCATGCTGTCCGAAGCTGTGGATGTTCTCGATGCCACGGGCGAGTGCCGCCTGTTCGAGGCGCTCGTAATAGGGATTGTCCCGGTTGAGGATCGCATCCCCGCCATTGACGACGCCCTCGAATATCTCGGCCTTGGCATCGGCGATCTCGTCGACGCTTGCGAAATTTCCGAGATGCGCCGGCGCAACCGTCGTGATGATGGCCACATCAGGCCGCACCATGCGCGACAGCGGCCCAATCTCACCGGGATGGTTCATGCCCAGTTCGAAAACGCCGTAGCGTGTGTCGATCGGCATTCGGGCCAGCGTCAGCGGCACGCCCCAATGGTTGTTGAACGAGGCGACCGAGGCATGCACCTTGCCCGAAGGCTCGAGCGTCAAACGCAGCATTTCCTTTGTCGTCGTCTTGCCGACGGACCCGGTGACCGCAATCACGGTCGCAGGCGTGCGATCGCGTGCTGCCATGCCGAGTTTCTGCAGGCCGACCAGCACATCCTCGACGACGATCATCGGGATCGTCAACCGGCCAAGAGCCGGGAGTTTGGCTTCGCTGACGACGAGCAGCGAGGCGCCGTTGGCAATCGCGATGCTGGCATAGTCATGGCCATCGACGCGGTCGCCCTTGATGGCGAAGAACGCTTCGCCAGACGTGATCGTCCGGCTGTCGATCGAAATGCCGGTAATGCCTTCCGGCAGATTTCCGAAAGGCCTGCCGCCCATGGCGACAACCATTTCACGCGCGGTCCAGAGCAGGGTCAACGGTCGAACTCCTCCAAGGCTTTGCGGACTTCGTGATGGTCTGAGAACGGCAAGGTCTGGGATCCAACCGTCTGCCCTTCCTCATGTCCCTTGCCGGCCACGATGAGCGTATCCCCGGCCGACATCATGGCGACGCCGGCGCGGATGGCCTGCGCCCGGTCCCCGATCTCGATTCCATCAGGCGTCGCCGCCATGATTTCCGAACGGATCGCAGCCGGTACTTCCGAGCGCGGATTGTCGTCGGTGACGATGGCGATATCGGCCAGGCGCGAGGCAATCTCACCCATGATCGGTCGCTTGCCCTTGTCGCGGTCGCCGCCACAGCCGAAGACGACGATGACACGGCCCGTGGTGAAGGGACGAACTGAGGTCAGCACGTTCTCCAACGCTTCCGGCTTGTGAGCATAATCGACATAGGCGAGCGCGCCAGCCTTGGTCTGGCCAACCAGTTCCAGGCGCCCTGAGGCCCCCTTCAGATGCTCCAGCGCCTTGAGCGCGACGGCAGGTGCGACGCCGGTCGAAATGGCGAGGCCGGCCGATACCAGCGCATTGGCGATCTGGAAATCACCGGCCAGCGGGATGTGAACTTCGAAGATCTCGCCGCCGTGATGGACCTCGGCCACCTGCTTGTGGCGGAAATGCTCGACGCGCTTGAGGCTCAGGAACGCCCCGCGGCGCCCGACCGTGCGCACATCGTGACCGGAGGCCTTCGCCACACGGATGGCCTCGTCGGACCAGGCGTCATCGGCAAAGATCACGGCCGGCGCACCCTTCGGCAGCAGCGTGTCGAACAGACGCATCTTGGCGGCCATGTAGTCTTCCATGGTCGCATGGTAGTCCATGTGGTCACGGCCGAGATTGGTAAAGCCGGCGGCCGACAGGACCACACCATCCAGGCGGCTCTGGTCGAGACCGTGGCTGGAGGCCTCCATCGCGGCATGCGTCACACCCTCGTCGGCAAGCTCACCGAGCAGCGTGTGCAGCGCCAGCGGATCGGGCGTGGTCAGAGAACCATAGTCGTTGCGTGTGGGAGAAATGACGCCGGTGGTGCCGATCTGTGCTGCGGCATGGCCGGCTTCGGCCCAGATCTGGCGTGTGAAGGAGGCGACAGACGTCTTGCCGGCGGTGCCTGTGACAGCGACCATGGTCTTCGGTTGATGTCCGACAAAACGGGCTGCAGCCAGCGCCAGGAAGCGGCGCGGATTGTCGACAGTCACGACGGGAACAGACGCATCGACAGGATGCGAGGCAATGATGGCAACAGCGCCCTTGTCGATCGCCTGGGCAACAAAGGCGGAACCATCGGCCTTGCTCCCGGAGAGAGCGAAGAAAACCGTGCCCGGTGCGACCTTGCGGCTATCGGCAGAGAGGCCCCGAACCTCGACGGAGAGAGCGCCGCCGGCTGCCACCTGATCCCCAAAATCCTCGCCAGCCAGTGCGCCCAAAAGCATTTGCAGTCCATCCTTCCGGGGGCAAGTTCCGCGAATCGCCCCTCCTGTCGTCGATCTGATCAATAAGAGACGAGCAATGCCGAGCCGTCTTCCCCGAATGTGGGTTCTACACCAAGAATTGCGGCGCTTCTGCGGATGATCTCCTTCATCATCGGTGCAGCCGTATAACCGGCCGTCGGCCCGCCATTGTCATCGCCCGACTGCGGCTCGTCTATGAAGGTCAGCACCGCATATTGCGGATTGGAAATCGGAAACGCGGCAATGAAGGCGTTGAAGTTCTTGTCGTCCGAATAGCGGCCATTGACGACTTTTTCTGCCGTACCGGTCTTGCCGCCGACATCGAAACCGTCGACGCGCGCGCGTCGCCCGGATCCTTTGGTGCCGTTCCATTCAAACAGGAAGCGCATGTCTTCACTGGTCTTTTCCTTGATGACGACCTGCGCGAGCGCGTCCGCCTCCTCCTTCGTGCGCGGCAGGAAGGTTGGCGGGATCAGCCGTCCGCCGTTGACCAGCGCCGACACCGCAACAGCCGTCTGCAAGGGCGTTGTCGACACGCCATGGCCGAACGAAATGGTCACCGAATTGATCTGCTTCCAAACGCGCGGCTGCGTTGGCGTAGCAACTTCTGGAAGCTCGGTCTCGATCTTGGACAGCAAGCCCATGCGTGTCAGGAATTCCTGATGCCCGGTAATCCCGACCGCTTCTGCCATTCGCGCCGTGCCGATGTTGGACGAATACTGGAATATCTCAGGCACTGTGAGGATCCGGTGCTTGCCGTGGAAATCCTTGATTGTGAAACCGCCAATGCGGATTGGATAGCGCGCATCGAAACTGTCGCTGAGCCTGACCTTTCCGGAATCGAGAGCCATGGCGGTCGTGAAGGCCTTGAAAGTCGAGCCCATCTCGAATGTCCCGTTGGACATCCGGTTCAGCCAGCCCTCCTGGGCCCCTTCCGTGGGTTTGTTCGGATCGAAGTCCGGCACGGAAGCCATGGCGATCACTTCCCCCGTATGCACGTCGAGAACGACGGCGCCGGCACCGATCGCTCCATATTTCTGGACACTTTGAACAAGCGTGTCGCGAAGGATGTTCTGAACACGAATGTCGATCGACAGGCGCACGGGCTCAAGCGGCGCGTCACTGGTCATGCCGAGCGCACGCAGGTCCGCCATGCCCTGATTGTCGATGTAGCGCTCCATCCCGGCCATGCCGCGATTGTCGATATTGACGAAACCGACGATATGCGAGGCGGTGGGGCCGCCCGGATAGAAGCGACGCTTTTCGGGACGGAAACCGATGCCGGGAATGCCCAGCGCCAGGATCTGGCTCTGCTGCTTCGGCGTCAACTGGCGGCGCAGCCACTGGAAGCGCGAATTGGACGAGAGCTTGCGATAGGTGTCCTTGGCATCGAGATCGTCGAGGACGGTCGAGAGACGCTCGACGGCTTCGTCCGTGTCCACGATCTTGTGCGGCTCTGCAAACAGCGAAACCGTCCGAATATCGGTGGCGAGAAGCTCGCCATTGCGATCGAGAATATCAGGACGCGACGCCATCAGGCGGTCCGCCGGGAGAATACTGGAAACCGTCTCAGGCTGCGCATGACCATACTGGATCAAACGTCCGCCGATGACGGCATAAGCGACGCAGAAGGTTGCGAACATGAGCCCAACGCGGGTTTTCGCCATTTCAGACTTGCGCTTGCCGGCACCCTTGAAGGATGCACTGTTCACCACCGCTCCGCCACGCTGCACATCCGTCGAGAAATGCGCCTGGCTCTTCAACAGCATGATTCGCGAGAGAAAGGTCATCAGCGGTCCACCGATCCTGTCGTGATGAGATCCTTGATGGGGTCGGAGGGCGCGCTGGCACTTAACGCACCCTCTTCGCCTTCCGGAACGGGAAGTTGGTCCTTCGGCATCGGCAATTCCATCGGCCGTGCGAGCTGTGTGGGCTCGGTCGGAACGAGCTGCAGCTCGGCGGCATAGGTCTGCACCAGACGCTCGAGCCGGTTTGGCTGGGTCAGCAATGCCTCGTCGGCCTTCAGCAGTTCGATCGTGTCGTTTTCCAGCTTGATCTCGGCTTCGAGGCGCCGCACCTCTGCCGCCTTGTTATCCGTGTCGTGCTTGATCTGGTAGGTCACCGTGGCGGCCGCCAGCATGGCGCCGACCATCAGGAAATCGAAGGGTCTCAGCATGGGTCAGCCTCCGATCTTTTCGAGAGTGGCAAGGTCAGGCAGATCGAAGATCGACATGTCGGCGCGCTCGGCGGGCGCCGAGCTTCGGATACCGGCACGCAGCTTTGCGGAACGAGCGCGCGGATTGATCTCGGCCTCTTCCTCGGTGGCTGCGACCATGCCCTTGCCGACCGGATCAAAGGTTGCCGGCCGCGCTTCGACCATCGGAAGATGGCGCGAACCTGACGCCTTCCCGGAACGCTCGGAGAAGAATTTCTTGACGATGCGATCCTCCAGCGAATGGAAGGTCACGACAACGAGGCGTCCGCCCGGCTTCAGCGCCCGCTCGGCAGCAAAGAGCGCCTGGGCAAGCTCGCCGAGCTCGTCATTCACATAGATACGCAGCGCCTGGAAGACGCGTGTCGCGGGATGGATCTTGTCCTTGGCCTTGCGCGGGTTGACCGTCTCGATGAGGTTGGCGAGATCGCGTGTCGTCTGGAACGGCTCGATTGCCCGTCGCTTTTCGATTGCCCGTGCGATTCGGCCGGAATGCTTCTCTTCGCCGAGAAAGCCGAAGATGCGAATGAGATCGGACACCTTTGCACGATTGACCACATCAGCAGCAGAAACGCCGGAAACCGCCATGCGCATGTCAAGCGGCCCGTTCCTCTGGAAAGAAAAGCCGCGCTCCGCCTCATCGATCTGCATCGAGGATACGCCGATGTCGAGCACGACACCATCGAGACCACCTTCCGGCGCGAAATCGGCAAGATTGGAGAATTCCGTGTGATGCAGCGTGAGCCGGCCACCGCTTGCTTCCACGAGCGCCTGCCCGCCGGAAATGGCGTTCGGATCCCGATCCAGCGCGATCACGTGAGCACCCTCGGAAAGGATCGCCGACGTATAGCCACCGGCGCCAAAGGTACCATCGAGGATGACCTTTCCAGCCTCGGGCTCGAGAGCCCTCAGGACTTCCGAGAGAAGAACCGGAATGTGGCGAGCCGGTCCGCCATCGGCTTCAGGAATACCTTCGCCAAGTGTCGCCGCCATTCCGTTTCCCCGTCCTTCTAGGTGCGCAGGCCTCGTTGCCTGACCACCTCTCTGGCTCTCGCCTGCGCCTCGTGAAACGCCTGCGGTTGCCACACCTGAAAATGATCCGAACGACCGACGAAACAGACCTCCGAGGAAATCCCCGTGAAATCCCGGATGAAATCCGTCACCGCCAATCGCCCCTCGGCATCGAGTCGCGTGAAGACGCCGCCACCATGAAGCAAGAGCGACATCTCGTTTGCCTCCAACGCGAAGGGATCCTCGGCAGCCACCTTCCGCTCGTACCGCTCGAGCAGATCCGGACCACCGATGTTGATTGCCGGATAGACGAAATCCTGGAGACAATAAAGCTCCTGAATTCCGCGCTGCACCAGCACGGCACGAAAGGCCGCAGGGACGGAAACCCGTCCCTTCGCATCGATCCTGTTTGTCGCATTGGACAGGAAGCGGCTCATCAATGAAAACCGACCTCCCCTTGAACGAGGGACCTGAGAACGGCCCTCGGAGACTCATGGATACACCAACCGCCAAACCCGCGAAGCGCCCGCCCGAACAACGGGACGGAACACCTGATTCACGGGACTTCGAGGATGAAACGATCCCCGTAACGGCATGCAATTGGGATACCATGGGACAATATGGGCGTCAATGGGAACGGTCGGGATGAGCCAGCTCCACGATTCAAATATTGATAGGCGGTTAAGCTTAACGAATGGTTAGAAACTGCTGTTTTCCGAAGCTTTTTCGGCCGGCAGGACCGCAGTCTTCACAGGCGCCCACGCCCCGCGTTCCGCCTGTGTTTTCAGGCGCTTCGCACGAAAGTGCAAAAAAGGAGAATTTTGCCAGTTGGCCTGTAAGCCGGGTTCTGTAAGGCCCCGGTTTCCCGGGACGCGGCAGCCATTCATCTGGGACAACGCTTGCGCGCTGCCTCTCGCAACCCACCCGGATGACTGGCCCAGAAACAGGCTGTAGCGATGCTTTCGCGCCGCCCGCGTCATCCCTATTCGGTCTTGCTCCCGGTGGGGTTTGCCGTGCCGTCCCTGTTGCCAGCGACGCGGTGGGCTCTTACCCCACCCTTTCACCCTGACCTCGCATGCGAGGCGGTTTGCTTTCTGTGGCACTTTCCCTGAGGTCGCCCTCGCCGGACGTTATCCGGCACCGTGTTTCCGTGGAGCCCGGACTTTCCTCACCCTACCGCCTTTCGGCATTGGTAAAGCGCGGCTGCCCGGCCAACTGGCAAGCGGTCCTTAGCCGACCCTCTGCCCGATTGCCACCGAAAAGCGAGCACGGGGCACCACTTGGACGCTTTTGGTGAATCAGTCCCTGAAGACCGGCCGGAAGATGTCGCCATAGACCTCGTCGACAATCCGGCCATGCTGCATGAGTTCTGCGCCGAGGCGCCCGATCTCGTCCGAGCTCTTCGCGGCCGCGCCGCAGCCACCGGTCAGAACTGCGATTCGCTCGCTGGCAAAGCCGATCGCCGGATAGTTGTTCGGCGTGAACGAGGTCACGCAGGCGGCCATGGAGATCGGGGCGTCTGACAAGGTCGGCACGAGGCCGGTGAGGATCCGGTGCAGGTGATCGCGCGTGGTGAGCCGGCCACCGCGTCGGAACCAGGCACGGATCTCCGGCTCGACGTCCAGCTGAAGATCGTCGGGGTCGCCACCGATCTTCAGGTAGGTCTTGCCGTCCGGATAGCGCACCGGCGGCAGAAGATAAATGTGATCGGTGGGATTGTCGGACTGATGAATGAGCGACGGCATGCCGGAATAGGCGGCCAGATCCTCGTCTGCAATCTCGAAAAAGGCGACCGTTCGGCCGTAGACCTTGAGATCGAGAGGGCGCGGGACAAGGTTCTCGTTGATCGAAAAACCGCCGGCCGCAATCAGGACACGCTCGGCGGTATAGACAGCGCCGTCGTCCGTGGTGACGATGGCGAGGCCACCTTCCTCCCGAACCGACACAGCCGTACGCCGAACCACCGTAGCGCCCGCTTTTTCCGCTAGGATGCTCTGCGCCTCGACGAGCCTGCGCGGATTGACATAGCCGGCATTCGCCTGCTCGAAAACGCCCTCGAAATCGGATCCGAAATCGAAATAGCGGAACCGCGACGTGAGCGCCGCGTCCGACAAGATCTCGACCGATACGCCGAGCTGTTGTGCGGCGGCCTCGACCTGCCCGACATAGGGGTCACGTCCGCCGCGCTTCGGCCCGACGATCAGGCAACCGACCTCGGCGTAGAACTCGACCCCGCTTTCGATTGCGATATCGCCATATCGTGCGATCGAGCGATTGGCCATCCGGGCCCATATGGGATCGGAATCGATTGTCCGGGTGATCCGGGCTTCGTCATAGTGACTGGAGAAGACCCCGTGATGATTCGCCCAGTCCTTCGGCTCATCAGGGCCGATGACGGCAACCCCATCCCCCTGCAGGGCAAGATAGCGGGCTGCCGCAGCGCCCATCATGCCCCGACCAACGACAATCGACTTGTACCGCTGAACCATGCGTCACCATCCTTACATTGCGTGCGGTGATAGCATGACGAACCCGGCTGTCCAGACAGTTTGCAACCGGGTGGAGATTTCTCAGTTGCCGATCAAGGCGATGACCTTGCCGCAATAGCGCTTCGAAACCGGGTTCATGCGCTTGGCGCCGTGCCCTGCATTGTACCGCAGGATGGTTCCGCAGGTTTCTCCGCCACCGAGCTCATGGGCTTTGGAAAGATATTTCATGCCGTAGCGGATATTGGTGTCGGGATCATAGAGACCCTTGGTCTTGCCACGATACCCCATGGACCGTGCCGTCGCCGGCTTGATCTGCATCAGCCCCACCTCGCCGGCGCTGCCGCGCGCCTTGGGATTGAAGTTGCTCTCGACGCGAACGACAGCATGGGCGAGATCGACAGGGACGCCATAGGTCTTGGCATATTTGGTGATGATGGCGCTGTAGGGGCTCTTGGAGAAGGCCGGAGCTGCGGGATAGCCGGCATCGCGGTCGATCGTCTTCAAGGGCTTTTTGAAGCTTCGCTCCTCGCTATTGGCAAGCGCGGACTGGGTGTGAGTCAAAAGAAGTGCGATGCATGCCGCGGCAGCGAAAAGACGTCGTATCATGAGAAGGTTCAGTCTCCAGTCGAGAACCGGAATCGGCGCGCATCAAAGCGGACGCAGTTCAGCGTTGCGAGCCCTGTTCGGACTGCCCGTTTCGGTTCTCTCGAGTTGATGTTCGCGCCGGGTTTCAAAGAGAACCGCTGGCGCCGTTCAGCCCGTCCTTTAGAGCCGCCCAATAAGGAATTCGTGTGGCAGTGCAACAAAACGGCACTGAATTCGTTAAACCTGTTGGCTTTCCGGAAGGTGCCGGAGGCGCTGGATCAGGTGAAACGCGGCAGGTTCGTCAGCAGCCGATGCAGTGTCTCGATGGTTGAGCTATCGGCGACACCGTCAACCTTGGCCTGCCGGAAATGGCGCTGGAATGCGGCAACCACGCCTTCCGTCTGAAGACAGAATTCGCCAGAGATCTCAATGCCGTAACCATAGAGCGAAAGCATCGACTGCAGCGCCTCGATCGGCTGCCCCTGGTCGCCACGCTGGAAGAAGCGACCGCCGCTGATCGGAGCCGGCTCCACCCAATGGCCGACACCTCCTTCATGGAGCGCCGCCCAGGGGAAATTTTCACCCGGATCGAGCTTGCGAATGGGAGCCACATCGGAGTGAGCCAGCACCCGTTCGGGGGCTATTTCATGCCGGTTGACGCATTCGCGACACAATTCGATGACGGATTGGATCTGCTTTTCGGGAAAGTCGGGAAGTCCGGCCGGGTGTCCTGCATTGACGATTTCGATGCCGATCGACCGCGAATTGATATCCGTCTCGCCCCCCCAGACGCTTTTGCCCGCATGCCAGGCCCGACGCGACTCGGGAACCATCTGCACCACGCCCCCGTCCTCATGCACGAGGTAATGGCTGGAGACCTGGCTTTCCGGCGTGCACAGCCAGGCTTGAGCCCCTTCGGCCGACGGCATGCCCGTATAGTGGAGGAGAAGAATATCGGGCCGATCCACGCCCAGCCGTTCACCGTGATTGGGCGATGGACAGACCTCCGCGCGCTTGAAATCCGCGGTGAACGAACTCATGCCGCCCGGCGCGCCTTTTCGATTGCCGAATAAGCCTCGTTGAACTTGGCCATGCGGTGATTGGCGACGGCGTGAAACTCCGTCGGCACACCGCGGGCATGCAGCCGATCGGGATGATGTTCGGCGGCGAGCGCCCGGTAGCGCTTGCGGATCGTCGCGAAATCGTCGGACGGGTTCACGCCGAGAACGCCATAGGGGTCGCCATTCAAGTGGATGTGCCGTTCGGTAATCGAGGCGAACCGCTCGTCGGACAGACCAAAGATCTCCGCAATGCGGGCAAGGAAGGCAAGTTCCTTCTCGTGCACCAGGCCATCGGCCTTGGCGATGTGAAACAGCGCGTCGATGATATCCTCGAGCACCGGGCAGAACTGGTCGCAGGTCCGGCACATGCCGGCGAGGTTCTTCGCATAGGTCTCGAAACCGGCCACATCCTGGCGGGCGAGATTGTAGAGCCGCGCGACGTTGCGAGCCTCTTCAGGCGGAAACTCGAAGATCTTGCGGAAGGCCTCGACCTCGGCAGTGGAGACAACTCCGTCTGCCTTGGCCATCTTGGCAGAGAGCGCGATGATGGCGACGGAGAAGGAAACGCGACGACGCGTTTCGGGATCACCTTCGAACGCCGTGCGAACGGCCTCGACGATGCTGCCGATCACATTGCCGGCCGCGTCACCGATCGCCCCGAGCAGGCGGTCCCAGAATGACGATAATTGTTCGCAGGCGAAATCGAAGATCATGGCCAAGCTTGACCAAAAAAGACCAGAAAAAGCAAGAAGGCGGGGCCTCTGCCGAGGATTAAAGTTTCTTCATCTTGGATCCATTTCGCTGAAGACGCTCCATTTGCATGCCTTGGCGAAGCTCGAAACCTCATCCCGGGAGGGGGCGCCGGCGGCACCGCAATTTGAAACGATTATATTCGGACACCCATCGTGAAATCGGGCGAAACACCCGTTTTCCTTGATTTTTTAGCTTTACAGCGCGTCTCGCCTGTCGCATCCATTTGCCACCTGAACCAGACGACGGACGGGCGATCACGGTGCCCGAGGAGGAATGATGGCCAAGCAGAAAGTCGCGATGTTGACCGCCGGGGGCCTCGCGCCCTGTCTCTCGTCTGCAGTCGGCGGATTGATCGAGCGCTATACGGACATCGCACCCGAGGCCGAGCTTATCGCTTACAAGTCCGGTTTCCGCGGCCTGCTGATGGACTACAAGATCGAGATCACCAGGGAGATGCGCGAGAAGGCCTACCTCCTGCATCGCTATGGCGGCTCGCCGATCGGCAACAGCCGCGTGAAGCTGACCAATGTGGCAGATTGCGTGAAGCGCGGCCTGGTCAAGGAAGGCGAGAACCCGCTCCGCGTCGCGGCCGAACGCCTCGCGGCTGACGGCGTCACCATATTGCACACGATCGGCGGCGACGACACCAACACCACGGCCGCCGACCTTGCCGCCTATCTCGGCGCGAACGGCTACGACCTGACAGTCGTCGGCCTGCCGAAGACGGTCGACAATGACGTCTACCCGATCAAGCAGACGCTGGGCGCCTGGACTGCAGCGGAAGTCGGCGCGCGCTTTTTCGACCATGTCTCGAACGAGCAGAGCGCCTCGCCGCGCACGCTCGTCATTCACGAAGTCATGGGCCGCCACTGCGGCTGGCTGACCGCAGCAACCGCCCGCGCCTATATGCAGCGCACGCTGCACAACGAATATGTCGAAGGCTTCATGATGAACGAGGAGCTGAAGAACATTGACGGGCTCTATCTGCCGGAGACCCATTTCGACATGGACGGCGAAGCCACCCGCTTGAAGCGCATCATGGATCGCACGGGCTTCGTCACCCTCTTTGTCTCCGAAGGTGCCTGCATGGAAGAGATCGTCGCCGACCGCGAGGCCGCCGGCGAAGAGGTCAAGCGCGACGCCTTTGGCCATGTGAAGCTCGACACGATCAATGTCGGCAACTGGTTCCAGAAACACTTTTCCAAGCTGCTCGATGCCGACCGCTCTATGGTCCAAAAATCGGGCTACTACGCGCGTTCCGCCCCGGCCAATTATGAAGACCTGCGTCTGATCCAGAGCATGGTCGATCTCGCTGTCGAAGGCGCACTCGGCAAGGTCTCCGGCGTCACCGGCCACGACGAGGACCAGGGCGGCCGCCTGCGCATTATCGAGTTCCCGCGCATCAAGGGTGGCAAGCCGTTCGACCTCGGCACACCCTGGTTCGCAGAAGTGATGGACTATCTGGGCCAGAAGTACCGCCCGATCCATTGACCTGATCGCCGAAAGCTGGCTTCCTCTTGTTGGAGGAGTGAGTGCGATGCCCCAACTTACCTGGATCCTGTTCGCGGTCGTTGCGACGACCTTTCTGGTTGTGCCTGGCCGGTCGAAGCGCAAGGTCCTGTCCTATGCCCTCGCCCACGGCAAGAAGAGTGCCTTCGCCACCATACCCGGCGTGGCCCTCGGCTCCATGTTCGCGGCAGCCTCGACGCTGGCACTGTGCTGGGCCGTGATTTCCGTGTCTCAGACGGCTTTCACCGTCTTGCAATGGATCGGTCTCGCCTGCCTCCTGCTTTTCAGCCTCGGCCTCTCCCGCGCCCCTGCCGGCAGCGAACCGATCGCCGACAACGACAATCTGCCGGAAGAAAAGCCGCTGCGAGTCATCGCGCATTGTTTCCAGAGCGAGTCCCGCGACCCGCGTGCCAGCCTGGTGGTGGCCGCACTTCTGCCGCAATTCCTGACGCCTGCGAGCCCCTTTTTGGCTCAGGCGGTCACCCTTGGAAGCATCTTCGTCCTTCTTTCGGCGCTGACCTGCCTGCCCTATGCGCTGTTCGCCGAGCGCCTCCGGAAAACCATCAAAAAACATGCAGTTCGCAGAACGGTAAACCGCTCGGGCGGCACCGTCCTGATCGCGGCCAAGGCGGTCACGGCTGGCTATCGGAAGATCGCTGCTTGAGGAATTGATCACATCCGGAGCACGCCCCGGCGTAAGCTTGCCGCAATGTCGGGCATAGACTAAGAATTGGAAACGGATCGCCGGCTGATTTGCCGGTGACGTCGAGTGCGTCTCGTAATGGATAGTGGCATGATCTTCAGAACAGACCGCAGCATCGCTCTTTGCATGGCTGCTTCAATCGTGGCTGGGCTGGGCGGATGCACCGCGATCGACGAAAGCGTGAAGGCGGATCTCGCCGCCGCACCGGTCGCCAATCCAAAATCGCCGGAAATGCTCGCAGCGACCGCGGCCGAAGCCGCAATGAACGGCACAGCCGCCACTGCGATGACGCCTGACGAACTCGCAGCGGCCAATCCCGGCCCCGCGCCAGTCATCCCGGGAACCGAGACTGCCGCGCCGATCCCTTCGCTCAAAGCATCCGCCCTGTCGCCGGCAGCACCCCAGACGGCTGCGACCGATGCCCTGGCCATGATGACGACGCCCGAACAGTCTGCGACCGGCGCCCAGCAGATGACCGCTGCGGCAGCCTCCACCGAAGCGACACTCGCGCCACCCGGCGTTACACCAGCTGCGACCGCCGCATCCATGACCGCAACCACGGAACAAAAGCCGTTGGTTCTGGCCTATGCCGCACCACTGCGCACGACGGCCCTGACCAGCTTCGGCGACCCCTTCGACACGACCCCACCCGGCGAACCGCCTGTGCTCGATCCCCAGCGTAAGCCGGAAACCGTCGGACCGACTCGACTGAATGCGCTCATCGAGAAGTATTCGCGGGTTTACGAGATCCCTGTCGATCTCGTGCACCGGGTCGTGCACCGCGAAAGCCGTTATAATCCTGCCGCCTACAGCAAGGGCAATTACGGCCTGATGCAGATCCGTTACAACACGGCCAAGGCCATGGGATACAGCGGTCCGGCAGACGGTCTTTTCGACGCGGAAACCAACATCAAGTATGCGGTGAAGTATTTGAAGGGCGCCTGGGTCGTCGCAGACAATGACCACGATCAGGCTGTCCGCCTCTACGCTCGCGGCTATTATTACGATGCGAAGCGAAAGGGCCTCCTGCACCTCGTGCAGTAACGGCACCGGCCCGCGTCAGCGCAGGGCCGCCCTTACAGCCTCGACCAGTCTTTGGGGCCTGTATTCCAACCGCCGCGGCGTCAGCCCCAGTCTCACGACGACCAACCGCTCCGACGGGATGACGGCGATCGACTGGCCGTCATGTCCGAGCATCCAGACAGTGTCCTCCGGCAAGCCAAAATCGTTATCCGCGCCTTGCGGACCGTTCTGCCAGGCCTGCGCCCTCGTGTAGGCGCCGTCAGACGTCTCGCTGGGTTCGGTGATACGCGCCACAAAGGCAGGATCGAGAAGCTGCCGGCCTGCCCAATTGCCGCTCTCGGCGATCAGCAGGCCGAACCGCGCCCAATCCCGTGCTGTCGCATAGAGGTAGGAACTGCCAACGAAGGTTCCCGCCTGATCCGGCTCCAGCACGGCGCTGCGCATCCCGAGGGCATCGAAGAGTGCCCGTCGCGGAAACGCCAGCGCCTCTGCCTGGTCCGCAAAGCGCGACATCCAGTAGCGGGAGATGAGCACGGTTTCTCCCGAGGAATAGTTGAAGCGCGTCCCTGGGGGCGCCTCCGAGGGCAGCGACGCGACATAGGCGCCCATGTCCGGCTCGAGATAGAGCATGCGGGTAACGTCGGTCACATCGCCATAGTTTTCGTTGAAGCGCAGGCCGCTTTGCATGGCGAGCAGATCAGCAAGCGCGATCTCGCGGCGAGCATCCCCGGACCATTCGGGGAAAAGTGCGCGCGCCTCAAGGTCGATGCGCCCTTCCCCCTGCAGCAGCCCCAGCAAGGCCGCTGTGACCGTCTTCGTCATCGACCAGCCGAGCAGCGGCGTCCGCTCGTTGAAGCCAGGGCCATAAGCCTCGCCAACGATTTGCCCGTCTTTCACGACCACGACGGCGCGGGCGGAAGCGCCGAGCAGATCGGCATCACCCAGAACGTCCGCGAGATCCGGATCCGGGGTAGGAACGGCCTCACCTTCCGGCCAGGCAAGGGCCTCGTCGGCCGGCACAGCCTCCGAGACCGGGGCAGCCAAACGACGCGCCAGGCCGATATCCGCTTCTGCCACAACTGCGCAGCCGAGGCCGGTGCGGTAGACTGCATGGGCCGGCGCGACGATCCCGAGCATGGCCGCACGCACCAGGCCGCCTTCCAGATCCACGTCTACACCGACCAGCTTCAACAGGGGATGCCCCGGCGCCTGGACATCGTCACGCAGCACCTCGTCAGCATCGCGGCCGGCGATGAAGACGTTGGAGCAGACGATCTTGGCAGCGTAACCGGTTCCGACCCTTAGAAGATCCGGAGGAGAGACGAGGACAACACCGATACCGACCGCCACGAGGGCAACCAGCGCCACCGTCAGTCTAAGGCCCCATTTGATCGCTCGTTGCATCCGCCCGTCTCCTCACATTCCGGCTACCCAAGCAGGAAAGGATGACAGGCGAAAGAGACGGATGGCAGGCAGGGGAGGTTTTCCCATGCCCTTTCAAGGAGTGGCGGACGCGACGGGCCGAGGCAGCCGCGCCTGCAGGTAGCCCAGAGCCTCTGCGGCGGCAAAAGGCTTGGAGAAGAGGAAACCCTGTGCCTCACCAATGCCGAGCAGTTTGATGAAGTCGAGCTGGTTCTTCGTCTCGATGCCCTCGATCGTCGTGCTGATCTGGAAGGTTTCGGACAGCTTGTGCATCAGGTCGACCAGCTTGGCACCCTGGCTCGTCTCCAGCATCTGGCAGGCGAAGGAACGGTCGATCTTGAGCTCGTCGAGCGGGAACAGCCTCAGATTGTTGATCGAGGAGAAGCCGGTGCCGAAATCGTCGAGCGCAATGCGCACACCACCCGACCGGAGTTCGGCGAGACACCGGCAGACAAGGTCGATATCGATGGAAAACACGGCTTCCGTGACCTCGATCGTCAGGCGTTCGGGTGCAAGCCCGGTCTCGACCAGGCAATCGAGGATATGCGTGACGAAATACGGATCCTTGAACTGATCACCGGAGACATTGACGCTGACCCCCGTCGGGGCCGGCCAGGTTGCCGCTGCGGCACATGCCTGCTGCACCACCCATTTTCCAATGACCTGTATGATGCCCGTCTTTTCCGCCAATGGAATGAACACGTCCGGCGTGACCAGGCCGCGCCGCGGATGATGCCAGCGCAATAGCGCCTCGAGCGACCGGACATCACCATTCTCGACCGCAACGATCGGCTGGTATTCGAGATAGAATTCGCCGTCCACGAAGCCACGCGACAGATCGCGTTCCAGTTCCAACGCCTCCATCAC